>JBDHGH010000114.1:0-20162 GCA_039589995.1 Gemmatimonadota bacterium
AAGCTTCGACGCGGTCGTTCATGCCGACGTCCTCTGTTGAATCGCAGATAAACTCTCCGTGTTGAGAGAATGCCATAGAGTCCTCAGAACCGGCGGACGCATGGCCGGCTACGTCATACATACGGCCGCCGGCCTGCGCGCCCGTGACGCATCGAGAGCCACCGAGCTGGGACCGTCCGAGGTCGTTGCCGTTGCAACACCCGACCACCTGGCGCGTTCCGCTGGCCTGTCCGTGATCGCAATGGAGGATGTCACGGTCCCTTTCCGCGCCACGTGTGAAGCGATGCTGCGAGCTCGAGGCGAGCTGGAGGACGCGCTACGTGCCGAGGAGGGCGATGAGGTTTACGAAGAAGAGCAAGCGGATAAGCAGGCGATGCTGCTGGGGATTGTCGAAGGGCTGCTTCAGCGCTCACTTATCGTAGCCGCAAAACCGTAGGTGGGTGCTTCTGACCACCTCGTCGAAGGATGACGCATGGCAGATCTGTTGGCAGAGTTTCAGAACCTCGACATCTACTTGTTCGACCAAGTACAGAAGGGTCGCATCCGCCCGGGAATGAGTATCCTCGATGTCGGCTGCGGCTCCGGCCGCAATCTCTCCTATTTCCTGCGCGCCGGCTTCGACGTCTACGCTGCCGATGAGGATCCTCGAGCGATCGCAGCCGTTTGCAGCTTGGCCGGCGAAATAGCCCCACGACTGCCTGCCGACAACTTTAGGGTGGAGCCGCTCGACGCTCTGACGTTCCCGGACGAGAGTGTCGATTTCGTGATCAGCACCGCCGTGCTTCACTTCGCCCGGGATCACGATCACTTCCAGCGCATGTTGCTCGGAAGCTGGCGTCCCCTCCGGACCGGCGGACTCTTCTTCTGTCGACTCGCCTCATCGATCGGGATCGAGCGACAGTGCGAACCGCTCGGCGACGGCCGCTTCCGCCTGCCCAACGGGCAAGAACGCTACCTGGTGGACGAGCAGACGTTGCACGCGAAGACCGATCAGCTCTCCGGCGTTCTGGCTGACCCGTTGAAGACGACCCTCGTGCATGGCCAACGCAGTATGACCACCTGGGTCTTGCGCAAGACAACGTGATTGGGCAGAACGGGTAGGTGCGATTCGATCCCTCGATACAGGAGCGCGCGACCATGAGAAGAGGCCTTGGCAAAACTCTTGCAGCCCTGATTCTGGTTCTGCTGGCATCGAGCTGTCGACCTCAGGCCGGCGAGCATGTCTCACAGCAGGATGACCCTGCGACGAGTGATCCAACCGGCTATGCAGACGCCAACCCGCCAGGCATGCACGAGCTGTCTTTCGAAAGCCACGGAAGCAAGGTCAACGGTCTCCTCTACATGGCAGCCGACCCCGGTCCGCATCCCACGGTTGTACTTCTTCACGGATACCCAGGTAACGAGCGCAATCTGGACCTCGCACAGGTTATCCGACGCGCAGGCACCAACGTCCTGTACTTCAATTACCGCGGCACCTGGGGAAGCGGGGGAGAGTTCACGGTCCCCCATGCCGTGGAAGACGCGGCCTCAGCCCTGGCGTTTCTGCGGCGCGATGAGTCATCCGAGGCATATCGAGTAGATCCTGACCGTTTGGCCCTGATAGGTCATAGCTTCGGTGGGTACGTGGCGGCCATGACGGCCGCGGAGGATTCGACCGTTCGATGTCTGGGATTCATGGCGGGGGTGAACCTCGGAATGCTGGGAAGCCTCGCAAGGACGGATCCCGAGCTCGAGGCGTCCTTGGTCGCCGCTCTGGGCGCCGCCGTGGATAATATGTCCGGACCGGTGAAAGGCGACGCCGGAGAAATGGTAGCAGAGTTGATGAACCGAGCCGAGGAATTCGACCTGGATTCCTACACCGCTTCACTAATTGATCGCCCGGTACTCATGGTAGCCGGCGAACGTGACGCGGTGGTTCCCAAGTCAACCTTCCATGACCCTCTGCTCGTGACCTTGAGGGCCGCTGGCGGCGCGCGTGTCACTGAGTTGGTCTTCGATGATGACCATTACTTCTCCGCCCACCGTGTCGCCCTCGCGCGTGGCGTCACGGATTGGCTGAACCGCGAGTGCTGGCAGTAGCCGAGACTCCGAGGTCGCTTGACACGATCTGACGCGAAGTCGTAAGTTCCGCGTTTCAGCGTGAGGCAGATGTGACGGGCTGTGGGAGTTCAGCCCCAGCTCCGAAGTGGAAACAGCCGTGGCACCGGTACACCTCACGTTTCTAGCGAGGGTCAGTTAGACTCCTCTGCTTCCGTGTGCCTCGCTTTTCGTAGACTCACCTGCGCGTAGATAGCCGTTAGCACATCCGAGAATCAGACGAACCGGGGTGCCTTCAATGGTCGAAACGAATCGAACGCTTGTGAGTGCCGCGCTGGTGCTCTGCGTGGCTCTCACTGCTTGCGACGAAGCCGCCGACACACCCGAGCTACCGAACATCGACCTCGCCGGTGGCCCGAATTTTCCACTCGAAGCGCATCTCGAGTCGGAAGATATCGCGGCGGGGAAGTACACCTTTGACGAGTTGTTCGAAGCTGGCGGCGACCTCTTCCACACCCCGTACAACGGACTCGACGGTGTTGGGATCGCGCGTCTTCCCGATGGTACCGCGCTGGGCCGGTTCAGCGTACCGCCCACGGGCAACGGTGGGGGTGGCATGGTCTCGTCCCAGTCGTGCGGCGAGTGCCACAACTTTCCCCGCGGTGCGGCTGCGGGCCTGGCCTCGTCGAATCGAGCCGGCGATCCCGATGCGGACGGCCACCCGCCTTTCATAGAACGAGCGACCACGTCGCTCTGGGGCGATGGCATCGTGCAGCTACTCGCCCAGGAGATGACCCAAGAGCTGCAGGCGATCAGAGACGAAGCGGCCGAGGCGGCGGCGGGACAGCCGGGCAGTGCGGTGGAGCGAGCGCTCTCCGCGAAGGGGATCTCTTACGGGACGATCTCCGCCAGCGCCGACGCCACCGGCGAGGTACGGTTCGATCTCTCCGGCGTCGAAGGCGTCTCGCCTGATCTCGTCGTGCGGCCCATGATGTGGAAGGGCGACGTGCCCACCGTGCGTATGGTCATGGTGGGTGCTGCGGCCGGGCTCATGGGAATGCAGGCCGAGGAGGCGGTCTGGTTCCCCCCACCGGATAAGGAATACCACCCGGACCCCGACGGAGACGGCGTGGAACGCGAACTCTCCGTCGGCGATATCACTGCCCTCACGGTCTACAGCGCCGGCCAGGAGACTCCGCATTCGGTCCAGCATCTTGCTGAGCTCGGAATGGTGGCGGCGCCCGACGCCGAGACCCTAGCTGCGATCGAGCGCGGCCGCAGCCTGTTTGGCAGCGTCGGCTGCGAGGGCTGTCACGTGCCCGAGCTGCATCTCCAAAATACCCTATTCGAAGAACCGACCACTCGCGGTAACGGCCACTACTACAGTCCAAGATTGGCGGCGCGGGACGCGGGTTACGATCCTGACCGTCCGGTCCGCTTCGACCTGTTGACGGACGCCGAAGAGCCCCGCGTCGAGGCACACCCGGACGGCGGCGCGAGTGTTCGCCTGTACGGCGACCTCAAGCGGCACCGCATGGGACGCCAGTTGGCCGACACGCCGGCCCGAGAAACGGTGGCCACTGCCGCAGGGGGTCCGCTGATCATCGACGGCGATACCGTTCTCATCGCATCCACCGATTTCCTCACGCCGGAGCTATGGGGTGTGGGAAGTACCGGGCCTTGGCTCCACGATGCCCGAGCGGGGACGCTGGCCGAAGCGATTCTGCTGCACGGCGGAGGCCCAGGAGTCCCGCGACGCCTTTGCTGCACTTCCGGAAAGCGATCGAGAGGCGCTCGTCACGTTCCTGCGAAGTCTGAGAACCTTCGCGCCGCGCCGCGGCGACAGCTGAATCGGACGTAGATGGCGGCTCCAGTCGTCGAGGCCAGCAGCAGCCAACGACTTCTTCGGGGAGTACTCGTCGCAGGGTACATCGGCTTCATCGTCCTGGGGATGACGACGCCGGCGCAACCGCGCATCTTCTGGACGATGCTCCTGCCCCTGGTGCCGCTCTCCATCGTTTTGATGGGTTTCGCCAACTGGAGACGCATCTGCCCCCTCGCCTTTTTCGGCGAACTCGGGCGAAAGCTCAACCGCGGTACCCAGCGGCGTGTACCGAAATGGTTCGAGCGCTGGTTCTTCGTAGTGATCTTCTTCGTGTTGCTATCCATGCTGGTGTTTCGGCTGGTGGCGACCAACGGCGATGGCGTCTGGCTGGCTGGGCTGCTGCTGGGGTTGGCTCTGGCCGCGATGACGACCAATTGGATCTTTACTGGAAAGACCTGGTGCAATTTCGTCTGCCCGGTCGGACTGATCGAGCGGATCTACACCGAGCCGCGCTCGCTCCCTACGACCCCCAACTCGCAGTGCGCCCGTTGTACGGCGTGTAAGAGCAGCTGCCCCGACATCGATCCGGAGAACGCGTACTGGCGCGACCTGGAAACCGACGGGCGCCGCTTCGCCACGTTCGCCTTTCCTGGTCTCGTGCTGGCGTTCTATACCTACTTCTGGTTGCGGGAAGGTGAATGGGAGGCCTACTTCGACGGCCGCTGGACGCAGGCTACCGTGACCGCCGACCTGGTTCTGGGCTCGGGCTTCTTCTTCGCGCCCCAGGTACCGTCCTTGCTGGCCGCTGTCCTTACGGTACTGGCCTTCTCCGGCGTGAGTTATCTGGTGTTTTCGCTGATCGAGTCGATCGTCGCCCGCTTCGTTCCGGATGAAGAACGGCGCCGGCACCTGATGCTGGGGAGCGCTGCCTTCGCCGCTTTCTCGATCTTCTACGTGTTCGCCGGGGCGCCCACGCTACGCGGGATCACCGGTGGAACCCGGGTCATGGCCTTCACGGCACCGCTGTTGGCCACCTTGTTTTTGGTCAAGCGGACGCAGCGTACCCGCGAAGATTTCATCCGCGAGAAAGCCGCAGCCAAGCTTCTGCGCAATTGGCCCTTCGATGAACCACCGCCCGATGACCCTCGTGAGGTCTACGGTTGGGTCAAGGCCGGCGAGCACGCCCGCGAACAAAACGTGGCCGCTTACGCCAGCAGCGTCCGAGAGATCCTGGCGGAAGGATTGGTGCGCCAGGGTGAGCTCGCACTCTTGGAAGGCATCCGAACCCAGCTTGGCATCAGCGAGCGAGAGCACGAGAAGGTACTGGCGCGGCTGTCCGAGGAGGAGCGAGACCTGTTCGAACCCGGCGAGCACGGCGTCGAGGAGCGGGCGCAGCTCGACGGCTATCAAGCTGCACTGGCGGATGCCCTGCTTCGTCAGGTCCCCGAAACCCAAGTACTCGAGCTGCGGCGAGCGTTTGGCGTCAGTCCGGAAGCGCACGATCGGATTCTCGAGCGGTTGCGCGGCGAGTCGGGCATACTCATTGAACGCGCCGGTCGGCAGGTGGAGCACGTTCGAGCGCTGCGGCTAGAGATCGCCGCGTTCGTCGTCAGTGAACCGTCGGACCGCGAGCGGTTTCTCAGCTACCTGTTGCTTCGGGAGCAGGACGAGGCGTTTGACCGGGTGCTCGAGTTTCTCGCGGCGGTCGGCCCATCGGAGCGCGTGCAGTCGTTGCGACCGCGTCTGTTCGGGGGCGATGAGGATACCCGCGGGGCCGCCGTCCGTCAGCTCGCCGAGATTTGCCCGAGCGCCGAGCCTTTGCTGGTCGAGCTCGAGCCCTGGATTTCCCAGCGGCTTCCACCGACCTCAGAACGCGATCCCGTTCAGCAGAGGCTGGTCCTCGAGAATCGGTCCATCTCCTCGGATCCGTACATCCGGGCCGCAGCGGTTTGGGTTGCCGGCGATCGCCCGGAAGCCTGGGCCAGCGAGATGGTCACGGCAGCCGAAGATGATCCCGATCCTCTGGTGACCGATACGGCTCGGCGAACCTCGGCGATACGGCGGACGTCCGAAAGCGAGGCTCCGAAGTTCTCTGAATTGGCCACGATCGAGCGGATGATATTCCTCGGCGGTGTATCACTCTTCGCTGACCTCGATCCCGAGGACCTCTACGATCTCTCCTTGTTCGGAGAAGAGGAGACGATCGCTCCACCCGCCGTCCTTTGCGAGGAAGGTGATGTGGAAGCGGACGATCTATTCATCTTGCTCGAGGGTCGCGTCTCGGTTGCATACAAGAGCCAGAAGGATGACGCGGAAGAGGCCGAGCGCGAAGTCGCGGTACTGGTCGCCGGCGATGTAGTCGGTGAAATGTCGATTCTGGACGGCAGCCCGCGTAGCGCCACCGTTCGTCCCAAGGATGGTCCGATCCGGGTGCTGCGAATTCCGGGACAACGCTTCCGCAGTCGTCTGCTCTCACGATCGCGGGTCGCGCAGCCACTGCTCGTCACCCTCGCGCAACGGATCAGAAACATGTCGAGGCGAATGGCGGACAGGTAGTCGCTGGCGCGGTACTCCCTAGGCAACGGCCCCTCGTTGCTCTGCCGGCCATCAGCTAGCATCTTACATCAGCCCCAACCACGGTCTTCTGAACCGGGACCTCCACATGCCCCCTCTCTTTCAACGCCTGAAAGAACGCAAACTTTTTCAGTGGTCCCTGGCGTACGCCGCCGGTGCCTGGCTCGTCTTTCAAGGCATCGAAGTGCTGGCAGAGCCTTGGAATCTCTCCGAGGCGATTCAGCGAGGCGTTCATATCTCGCTGGCTATCGGATTCCTCGTAGTGTTGGTTCTGGCCTGGTACCACGGAGAGAAAGGTCGTCAACGAGCCAGCGGCGTAGAGCTACTGATTCTGGCAGGAATCCTCACTATCGCCGGTGTGGCTGTCGCTACCCTGGGGCGCGGGGTGCGACAGGGGTCAGCGGGCGGGTATCTGGAGGAGATGTCGATTGCCGCGCTGCCGTTTGAAAACCGAAGCGGCCAAAAAGAGGATGAGTACTTCACCGATGGCGTGCACGACGAGATTCTAACCCGACTGACGAAGATCAGCAGTCTGAGTGTTAGAGGCCGCACGTCCGTTATGCAGTATCGCGATACCCCCAAGAACCTTCGGCAGATCGGGGAAGAACTGAACGCTCGCTACATACTGGAGGGGGGCGTACAGAGGGCCGGCGGCACGGTGAGAATCAACTTGCAGCTCATCGACGCTGAAAGCGACGAGCATCTGTGGGCCGAAACCTACGATAGACGGCTTACCATCGAAAACCTGTTGACTGTACAGAGCGAGGTCGCCTTACGAGTAGCGGACGCTCTGAACGCTGCATTGACCACGGACGAATCCGAGAGCGTCGCGACGGACCCCACCGACAACCTGGAGGCCTACGACCACTACCTTCGCGGCCTCGAGTTCATGAATCGCACATACGACGAACGCGACATGCGCATCGCGGTGCAGATGTTCGAGGACGCGACGCAGTTGGATTCGAGCTTTGCTCTTGCCTACGCCAAACTCTCTGAGATGCATGGCCGATTGTACTGGTTCCGCTTCGATGGCTCTCAGGAACGTATACAGCAGGCGAAGCAAGCAGCCGAACGCTCCCTGGAGTTAGAGCCGGATCTTCCGGAAGGCCATGAAGCGCTGGGCTACTACTACTACTGGGGCCTCCTGGATTACGACAAGGCATTGCAGGCCTTGGAGAGGGCCCTTAGGAGACAGCCCGGCAGACCCAGGCTTTTGGCCGGTCTTGGGTTTGTTGTGAGGCGCAGCGGTGACTTCCAGTCGGCCCTGATTCATCTGGAAGAGGCTGCAAAGCTCGATCCGCGTGACCCCTTGCTGCAGTACGAGGTGGCGGCGACCTACCAGCTGCTCCGCGACTATCCCGAGGCTGAGCGCCACTTCAGTCGTGCGCTGGCGTTGGCCCCGGACATGATCGATTCCTACGCCATGAGGGCTTGGAACTACATCGTTTGGGAGGGCAGTCTGTCAAAGGCGCGGGCCGTGCTCGCGGAGGCCGCCGATATGGGCCTCGATTTCGTCGATCACCCGCTCGCCGGTTATCTTTCGGTAGTGCTGGATGTTTGGGACGGTGACTACGATTCCGCTCTGGCGCGCCTCTCCTCCGGTTCGTCTGAGGCCTTCAGCTTTCAACACTACTTCATTCCCAAGGCTTTGCTGGCCGCGGGAATCCACGCCGACAGGAACGAGCTGCTTCCTGCACTTCAGAATCTCACTGCCGCAGTGGCTCTCCTAGAGACCGAGATCCAAAAAGCACCCGAGGACGCGCGCCTCTACGGTGCCCTCGGCATGGCCTATGCCGGGATGGGTCGAACGGAGGACGCCATCCGTGCAGGCGAGAAGGGCGTCGAACTGCTTCCAGTGAGCAGGGAAGCCTGGAGGGGACTGTGGCGGGTTACGGACCTGGCTCGGATACTCATGATGACTGGCCAACACGACGCCGCCATCGATCGCATCGAGTTTCTGTTGTCCGTGCCGGGATCCATGTCGGTCGCTCTGCTGCGCGTCGACCCTCTTTGGAATCCCCTCCGCTCGCACCCGCGGTTCCAAGCGCTGATGGAGAAGTATGACACCACGTGACTGGAACCCGACCTGCCCGCGATGATAGGCCTTGACCCTAGCTCTGCCGTGTCGGCGGTGCTCGGCTTGCGGGACACGCCTCGCCTATGTCTCTTAAACTCCCTATGAGCCAGGCCTACCGCGTCATCTTCAATAAGCGCGCCTTGGCCGCACGAGCGCTGCGTCGCTCCGGTATGGAAGAGGCGCTGCGCGAGCGCGGGCTTCCCTACGAGATCGTCGACTCCACCACTTCGGAAGAAGCGCGCTGCGCAGCGGAGGACGCCGCGAAACAGGGGCTCATTGCCGTCGCTGCAGGCGGCGATGGTACGGTCCGCGACGTAGTCAGCGGCGTCATCGACTCGGGGAAACCCGACGCTGTGATGGGTCACGTGCCTCTGGGGACCGGTAACGATCTCGCCCGCTGCCTCGGCAGGGTGGGCCACGGCATCGACCGCGCACTCGATGCCCTTCTAGACCGCCGTTCCATCCCCATCGATGCAGGGCAAGCCAACGGCGAGTACTTCCTCAACGTCCTGGGCATCGGTTTCGACGCCGAGGTGGCGCGACGACAACAGGACCGAAAGTACAAGTTCCCGTCATACTTCCCCGACGTAATCCGCGCATTTCACAGCTATCGACCCGAGACCTACCACGCCCAATGGGAGGGCGGCGAGCACAGCGGACCGGCACTGATGATCGCCGCGATGAACGGCATATTCGAGGGCGGGGGAGTGAAGCTAGCGCCGCACGCCAGCCTCGAGGATGGCCTGCTCGACTACTACTGGATCGACCCCATCAGTCGTCTGCAATTCGCCCGCTACATCTGGGCAGTACGCTGGGGAACACACGGCAAGCTCCCCATGGTTCGCTACTGGACATCGAACCGCGTCACCGTCTCCTCCGACTCGCGCATGCAATACCACCTGGACGGAGAGTACCGCGAGATGTCAGCCGGAGGCGAACTGGTGATCGTCCTCCACGCCGGCCGGGTTAATATTATTGTGTAGACCGGGTTGGCAGTGGCCGGCGGGGTGGGTCGATGTGCCAGGATTCCACTGCTACGCCATCTGTAATCAGTAATCAGTCACCAGTGGCTCCGTGGTTCGTCACGCCCTCCAACCGGAAGGCACTTCACCTCACTATATGTAAATAGTTGCCATACAATCAGATAGATGGCTCACCTCACAATGTGTCGAAGGCGCAACTCACCCACTGATTACTGATTACACGTGCCCAAGAAACCAACACAGCCAGGCGCCATCACCCCGGCCAAGACCATACCTCCTCGACCGCCCCAATCACATCGTCCACCTCTGCGTCCGGCCGAGCAGGCACGGCCTGCCCGGCACGCTCAGCCGAGCAAACGCGATAAGGGCCCCAACGCGCATAGGGGAACCAGACGTCGTCCTCCGTGGGTCCGAAGATGCCGACTGTTGGAACCTGTAGTGCCACCGCCGCGTGCAGGATGCCGCCATCGTTCCCGACGTAGAGCTTTGCGAAGCTTATGAGTGCCATCAGGCTTCGCAGGTCGAGCGCCGGAAGCTGACTCACGTTTCCGCTACAGGCCCCCACGATCTGAATGGCCTCGTCATCCCAGCCGGGCTGCGTGATGACCAGAACAGTAACGCTTGGCCGCGCATGTTGAAGCTCGGCGATGAGCGAGGGCCAGCGCTCGACGGGCCAGGCTCTCTCGGGCTTGGTAGCGCCCGGATGCACCACGACGATGTCTTCGCCTGCCTCGATATCCAGGCGGCTAGCGATGTCTTCGCGCTCGCTGTCCTCGACGTATAACTTGGGCTGCCGCTCGTCCACCCAACCGAACAACGGCGACAGCGTGTCGAGCTGGTGACGAACAGCGGAGCGCTCGCCGTGCTCGTGGCGCTGGCTGTGCTCGTACAGCCGGCTGCGGAAGCCTCGATAAGGAGCCACCGAGTGGCGCGGCCTGGAGAGCGACATGAGGAAGGCGCTGCGCGGGTTTCCGAGAGTATCTAAGAACCAGTCGATCCGAGGGTTCCTCAGCTCTTTGGCGATGGCCAGCGTGGCCCGGGGCCCGGCCTTCGACGGCATCGTGAGCACGCGATCGCAGCCGGGGTGACCCTGGAGAGCGGGGGCGAAGAAAGGGTACGTCAGGTACTCGATCTTGGCGTCGGGCAGTCGCTCCCGCAGCACCTCGAGTATGGGCGTAGACATGACCACATCGCCCAGCCAGCGCAGGCGCGTGACCAGGACGCGACGGACGGAATCCAGATCTTCGGGTCGACTTTCCAGACCGGTATCGCACTTTCGAAGTGATGATCGACTCGCCGGAACTTAGTAGTCAAAGCCGCACGGCCGCGCCAGACCACCGTGCCGCCGACCGCAGCACCGCCCACCGCCTACCGAAACTTTGGTCGCCTTCGGTGTATACCGCATTGAGCTTTCGGTCGCCGGCCCGAACGTGCATACTGCAGCACGTGCCAACCGAGTCCGGTGGAGAGGGGCAGGGGGAGTGAGACGCCACATCCACAACCATTCAGCATTCGAGGGGCCGTCGCCAGTACGCGTGAGAGCCGCCGCCGTGGTCGTGGCACTGACCCTGGCGGTTCCGGGTGTTCTCACCGCCCAGGAAGAAGCCCAACCCCAGGAACCGGCGGCTGCCGACTCCTTCTTCCCGCAGCCGCCGATCTCGGCCGGGGGTGCGTTCCTCCGTTCCTTGGTGATCCCGGGTTGGGCCCAGGCCGAACTTGGGGCCGAAACCCGCGGCGCTTTCTACTTCCTGACCGAGACCTTCTGCATCTTCATGGTCGCCCGCACCTCGATCCGCCTCGACTACGCTCGAGCCACGGAACCCGAGAACACCCATCTCGTTTCCTCACGTGAACAGCAGCTCGAGGACTGGATCGCCCTGGCGGTCTTCACGGCGTTGTTCAGCGCAGCCGACGGCTGGATTTCGGTCCAGCTCTTCGGCTTCGACGACAGAACAGGTCTTACCCCGGGAGATGTTGCTTTCAGCGTTGGCTGGAAGTTGCCCTTCGGTCCTTAGCGCTCTCATCTGTAATCAGGCTGCCTGACCACGGGCCCTGGCCTAACTCCGGTCCCATTCGAGTTGCTCCACCCCCGCCTCAGAAACGACCGTGTAGGTCCGATGCGCGATCCAATCCCCACTGTTGACATAGAACCGACGATCCCCAACGGCCTTGAGCGCCGGCGTATGGCTGTGCCCGAACACGACGAGATCCAGGTCCGGTCGCTCCTCCATCAGTTGAAGCGCTTCGGTTTCCAGGGTGGCTGCGGTCTTCTTGGCGCGCGCCAGGCCATGTTCCGCGCGGTCCGAGGTGCGAGATACGCGATTCGCGATCACTGAGGCCATGTCCGGGTGGATCAAGCGCATGAAACCGCGGAATGGACGACTGCGGATCACTCGTTTGAGCATCTTGTAGCCCAGGTCGCCCGGGCCGATGCCATCGCCGTGGGCCACCAGCACCTTATGTCCCGCCATCTCCAGCTCGATGGGGCCGTCGGCCAGCTCGATTCCGATCTTCTCCTTCAGGAACGGTCCACCCCAGGCATCGTGGTTGCCGCCCACCAGGATCAGACGGACACCCGAGTCCCTCAGGTCGGCCAGGGCACGCAGGGTGTGGAAGTGCTGGCTTTGGATGACCGTACTGTATTCGCACCAGAAATCGAACAGGTCGCCGTTGATCAGCAGCGTTTCCGCCGCTCCGTGCCAGTGTCCGAGGAAGGACAGAAAGTCCCGCTGCACCGTATCGGGGACGGCGCCCAGGTGGAGGTCGGAGACGATCACGCTCGGTTTGGCCATAGGCAGCGGGAAGATAGATCTTTGACCAAAGCCGCCGAAAGCCCTAACATACTAGGGCGGTCTCGCGGGGCCGCCGCTGGGGCGCTGGTTATCGGAGGAGGGGTGCTCGAAAGCACAATCGAATTCAGAGCTCGCTATTCTGAGACCGACCAGATGGGCGTGATTCACCACCGCCACTATCTGGCCTGGTGCGAGATGGGCCGCACCGAACTGATGCGGCAGCTGGGTTCTAGCTACGCAGAGCTCGAGAGCCAGGGCATTCATCTCGCGGTCTCGGAGATCCGGTTCAGCTACCGTGCCTCGGCGCGCTACGACGATCGGGTCCGGGTGCGCACCACGCTGGAGAAGCTGCGCAGCCGCGGGGTCAGGTTCTCATACTTGGTAGAGGACGCCGACACTTCGGCTGTCCTGGTGCGGGCCGAGACGGATCATGTTTGCCTTGACGCCGACGGGTCATCCCGGAAGCTGCCGGCGGACACACGCGAGCTACTGAAACGCGCGCTGTAACAGCGCACGAGGAGGGAACAAACGACGCCCCGTATGGTGTTCGAACACATGTAATATGACTTGGTCTTCCTGCTTCAGATCGGCGGTTGGGGGGACCTGCCGAGCGAACGGTCCCGGAACCTGTAGCGTTCTGGCTATCGCATGGTTGTGTGTTCTTGTGATGGCGGGACCGTTGTCAGCTCAATACGTCCCGTTTGGCAAGAACAAAGTCCAGTACACCCATTTCAAGTGGCAAGTCCTCTCCGGTCCGCACGTCGACGTCTACTACTATCCTGAAGAAGAAGAGCTTGCGAAGGTCGCGCTCACGTACTCCGAGGAAAGCTACGATACGCTGACGGCCCTGTTCCGTAACCGGCCGCTTCGGCGTATCCCGATGATCATCTACTCATCGCACGCGCACTTCGAGCAGACCAATGTAACTCCGGTCTTCCTGCCCGAGGGCGTGGCCGGGTTCACCGAATACATGAAGCGTCGGATCGCGCTCCCCTTCAACGGTAGCTACTACGACTTCCGACACACGATTCGCCACGAGCTGGTCCACTTCTTCCAGCTCTCCAAGCTGACTCGCGTCTTCGAAGAACACCCACGCTTCCGGCCGCCTTATGTCCCGCTCTGGTGGTCGGAGGGTCTGGCCGAGCGTTTCAGCTCGGAGCAGGACAGCGAAGACGAGATGTACGTCCGCGATCTCGTGCTTAGCGGTGGCCTGCCCACGTTGCAGCAGTTGACCTGGATGGCCGGCTTCATCTCCTACCCGTTGGGCGGTGCGATCCACAAGTATCTGGGCGAGCGATTTGGCTATGGCCGGGTGGCGGATTTTTACGAGAGCCTTTGGAAATACGGCTCGTTCGAGGAGACGTTCGCTGCTGTCTACGGCATTGGCCTCGAGCAGCTCGATCCCGAGTTCCGCTACTCCCTCGACAAGAAGTATTTCCCCGAGTACGAGACGCGCCAGCCGGTGGCTGTCGATGCACGGGCGATCCTCAAGAAGCCGCTCAACTTCAAGCCCAGCCTCTACCAGCACCCCGACGGCTCGATCGAGCTTTTCTACATGTCGCCCCGTACGGGATACACCTCGATCTACAGCGTCATACTGCGCGGACAGCAGCGTGGCGAACGGCCCGTAGTCCAGGGCGACAAGTCAGAGGAATTCGAATCTCTACATTTCTTCTGGTCGGCGCTGGACGTGTCGGACACCGGAAAGCTGGTCTTCATCTCCAAGTACTTGGAGACGGACGCGATCCAGATCTACGATCTGCATGAGCGGAAGGTCGTCGGACGCTACCAATTCCCGGATCTCGTCGCCATGTCGTCGCCGGCCTGGTCGCCGGATGGGAAGAAGGTCGTGTTCACCGGCCTGAGCAAAGCCGGTCCGTCGGACCTCTACATACTCGATTTCGAGACCCAGCAGCTGAGTCCCATCACTTTCGATCGCTACCTGGAGAATGATCCCGATTGGTCGCCCGACGGACGTTTCATCGTCTTCTCCTCCGACCGAACGAAGACGGGCGACGACGGGGATGAGAACCTCTTCCTTTACGATCTCGAGACGGGCTCCGTCGACTATCTGACCTATGGACCTTGGAAGGACATGGATCCCGCCTGGTCGCCGGACGGTCGGTGGATCGTGTTCACTTCGGACCGCGCGGGCTACTTCGACCTCTTCCTGGTCGATCGAAGTGGAGAAGGTGGGCGTCTGACCAACTACACCGGCGCCGCCTTCGATGCCGAGTGGATGCCCGACGCCAGCGGGCTGGTCTTTGCCGTCTACGAGAACGGCACCTTTAATGTCCATTTCCGGCCGCTGAAGCTGGAAGAGGACCAGCCCGAGGTGCTCGTCGCAGAGAACACCTCTGATGGGTTCGAACCACCCGAGGATCCCAAGCTCACCGTCCGTCTCGCCGACCGCTTCGAGCGGCCGCCCGAGGACGAGGTGGACCTCGAGGACAGCTGGCACTGGGTAGAGACCGAAGCTGCCGTTGTGGCCGATGCCAGCGAGAAACCGTATCGCACGAAGTTCGGACTCGACTTCGCGGCCGGGCAGGCGGTATTCGCGCCGGGATTCGGGTCGGCCCAGGGCGTGAATTTCCTGGCGTCCGATATGCTCGGCAACCACATGCTGTACTTCTCCATCGTCGCTCAGAACTTCGGCGGCATCGACGACATATTCGATTCGTTCGCCGGACAGGCCATGTACCTCAACCTGTCGCGTCGTGTGAACTGGGGCGTCGGCGTGTTTCGCTGGAACGGTCGCTTCGTCGACGCCGCCTACAGCAATGTCTACGAGGAGCGTACGTTCGGCGGCTTCTTCGTCGCCAGCTACCCGTTCTCGAAGTTCCGACGTTTGGAACTGCAAACGACCCTGGAGATGTCGGACCGGACCGACATTCCCGATCTGCTCCAGTTCGGAACCATCGATCTTTTCGACGACACGCTCTCGCTGACCCGCAAGGGAGTGATCGCTACGAACTCGGTTTCGTACGTGAAGGACAACACGCTGTGGCTGCCCACCGGGCCGGTCGACGGCACGCGTTGGAACTTCAGCGCGGCTGTGGCCACCGACCTGACGAACGCTCGCGTCGAGAACTACACCCTGGTCGCCGACATCCGTCGCTATTTCCGCACCTCGCTGACTAGTGCTTTCGCCGTGCGGGCGTTCGGGTTCTACAGCGATGGCGCGATACCGTCGCGGATCGCCATCGGAGGCGCGTACACTCTGCGCATGTACCCATTTTTGGGGTTCATCGGCAGCCGCGTCTGGATGTTGAATTTCGAGTGGCGATTCCCGTTGATGCACCAGCTCGCCCTGGGCTTCCCCTTCGGCACTATTCGGTTCCCCGGCATCCAGGCGGCGCCATTCCTGGATATGGCCCAGGTTTGGCTTGAACACCGCCGACCCGGCGGCATCTGGGGTTCATACGGGATCGGATTCCGTATGCCGCTCCTCTACCCCATCGTCCTCAGGCTCGACGTGGGTCGCCGCTTCCAATCCGGCGACAACCCCATTTCCCTGATCCCCGACTTCGACAAAACAGACGTCGTCTTCTTCATCGGCTTCAACTACTAACCCCTTAGCGCAATTACGCAGCCTGACCGCGGAGCTATCCCTCCGGGCATCCTCGACGACGTCGACGTCGCGTCCGCGTCCTCGCCCCGCGTCCGCGGTCAACATAGTTGACGCTCCCCCCTACGCCCGGTAACTTCGGCCCTTTGAGAGCTACGATATCCCTTACGATCCTCGCCGCGGCCGCTGCCGCGTGCACTCCGCGGCTGCCGGACCCGGTGCCCGTCCCCCAGCCCGGTGAGCTGGCGCGCACGCTCGAGTCGACCGGCACGCCGGACCTGCCTCGCCTCATCGACTTCAAGTGGCGCTACAGGGGCCGGGAGGGACGGTTCTCCGGCGAGGGTGGAGTGCGAATCAACCCGCCGGACAGCGTGAGGCTCGATTTGTTGGGCCCCGGCTGGTCGGGGGTCCAGAGCGCCGTGTTGGTCGGCGACGCGGTCATATATATAGGGGAGCAGAAGATCACCCTGCCGCCCCCCACGTTTATGTGGTCGATGCTGGGCATCTTCAGACCCCCGGCAGGCATCGAGCCGCAAGGCGCCCGGCGCGGCGAGCACTCGCAGTTGACTTATCGGATGTCGAACCGGGAATCCGTGGTGTTCCTGTTCGATGCCGAGGGGCTGCTCGTGGAAGCCGAGTTGACGCGTGACGGTGACGCCGTGCAGACCATCAGGGTGGTGCCCGGCGATCCAGGAGACGATGCTCAGACGTTCCGCTGGCCGAACGAGGGAAGATACCGCGACCTGGTAGAGTTTCTGGAAATACAGATCGACGTGGTGGGGACACGTGACCATGAGCCGTTCGAAAGCCGCATTTTCCAGGCTGCTGAGCGCTAGCCTCTGCGCTGTCGTCGCAGGGTGCGGCCCCTACTCGTTCTCGGGTGGCGGCGGTTTACCGGGGCACATCGAATCCATCGCCATCATGCCGTTCGACAACGAGACGACCCAGTTTACGCTGACTCAGGAGTTGACCCAGTCGCTATCCAACGAGATCCCGGGCCGACTCGGTCTCAAGCCAGCGGATCAATCCACGGCCAATTCCGTGCTGCGGGGTACTATCCTGCGCTACGCCGAGCGGGCCGTGAACTATCAGGAGACGCCGGGAGGCCCGATCACCTTCCAGAGGCGCGTAGACATCACGATAACCGTGGAGATCTACGACGTGGTAGAGGACCAGGTGCTGTGGAGCTCCAGGTCGCTGACCGCGTCGGGAGAGTACCTCCCGGATTCGCAGAGCGAGTTAGCCGGGCGCCAGATGGCCATCGAGAACCTGGTGCAGGCGATAATCGATGGCGCGCAATCGCAATGGTGAGCCGCTGATGTCGCCGCGAGCCTCACGACGGGCGCTGCGCCGCCGCCTGATGCTATGGGTCGTCGCCGGCCTGTTCATCGTCGGTATCTCCGGCTATTCGACGTCGGCATCGGACTCCCCAGCCGGCGATAGCCCGGTCGCCTCGGCATTAGACGCGCCCACTTCACTCACCCCGGACGTATCCGCGCAGGAAGAGCAGGGCGAAGAGGCCGGCGGCCACGAGTCGGGAACCCACACCACCGCGCGCTTCTTCCTCATCCTGGTCGCGATGTTGATGGTCGGGAAGCTGGGCGGGGAGCTGGTGGAACGCCTGGGTCAGCCGGCGGTGTTGGGCGAGCTGCTGGGCGGCGTCATCGTGGGTGGCAGCGTGCTGGGCATCGTACCGACGGCCATCGGCGACCCGATGACCGAAACCGTCCGCCTCTTCGCCGAGATCGGCGTTGTCATTCTCCTATTCGAGGTCGGACTGGAGACCGACCTGAAGGAGATGTTCCGGGTCGGTCCGGCCGCCGCGGCGGTTGCCACCGTCGGCGTTACCGTTCCGTTCCTGCTGGGCGCCGGTTACTGGTATCTCGCCAACCCCGACCTGGGCGCCCTGCCCGAAGGCGTGACCCTGACGAAGGTCGCGATATTTGTCGGCGCCACGCTCACGGCGACATCAGTGGGCATCACCGCTCGTGTGCTCACCGACCTCCATCGCATGCATACCCGCGAGGCCCGCACCATCATCGGTGCCGCCGTCATCGATGACGTGCTGGGTCTCGTGATGCTGGCGGTGGTCGTGGGGCTCGCCGCCGGTTCGGCGGTGACGGTGGGAGTCATCGCCTGGACTTTCGCGAAAGCGGTGGGCTTCCTGATCCTGGCGGTGCTCATCGGCAACTACCTGGGCCCGCACCTCTTCGACTTCATCGATCGCCTCCGCGTGCGCGGCATGCTGCTCGTCTCGGCGTTCGCCTTCGCCCTGCTGCTGGCGGCACTGGCCGACATTTCAGACTCGGCCATGATCATCGGCAGCTTCGCCGCCGGTATCATCCTCTCGTCGACCAACCAGTTCGACCTGGTGGTCGAGCGCATCGAGCCCGTAGCCGACGTTTTTACCCCGATCTTCTTCGTCTCCGTTGGCGCCGCCGTGAACGTTCAACTCTTCTTGCCCTGGAGCAGTCAGTTCAGCTCGAGCGTGCTGGTCATCGGCGGCGTACTCACAGCCATCGCCGTCGTCGGTAAGATCGTCTCCGGCTGGGCTGTGCCTTGGGAGAAGATGAACCGCCTGGCGGTGGGTGTTGGGATGATCCCACGCGGTGAGGTCGGGCTCATCTTTGCCGATATCGGCCGCCGCAGCGGAATGCTGTCGGAAGGTGTTTTCAGCGCGATCCTCATCATGGTGATGGCCACCACGTTCATCACGCCGCCGCTCCTGAAAGTCATCTTCCAACGCGATGGTCACGAGGAAGGGCGGTCCGGGCCGATTCCCGCGCCTGTCATTCCGGAAGAGGGCGCCACATGACCGACGTGGTTCGCATCGCGTCCCGCAGCAGTCGACTGGCCATGGCTCAATCGGAATGGGTGAGCAAGCTGCTTTCCGCTGCGTGGCCCGATCGGACCTTCCAGATCGTCAATATCGACACCAAGGGCGACCGAGTGCTCGACAGACCGCTGCCCGAGATCGGCGGCAAGGGCCTATTCACCGAGGAACTCGAGGCGGCCCTGCGCGACGGCTACGTCGACGTCGCCGTCCACTCCCTCAAAGACCTGCCAACCGATCTCGCCGCCGGCCTGAAGGTCGGTGCAGTCTGTCCGCGGGAGGATCCGCGCGATGCTTGGGTCGCTCCCGCGGGTGGCCCGACCGATATCGTTTCGGCCGCGCCGGGAGCCGTCATCGGTACCAGCTCGGAACGTCGACGGGCGCTGCTGGCGTTGGCGCGCCCCGACCTCGAGGCGCGATCGGTGCGCGGCAACGTCGAGACACGACTTCGCAAGGCGGACGAGGGTCAATACGACGCGTTGGTCATGGCAGCCGCAGGCTTGATCCGCCTCGGCCTCGCACACCGCATCACGACTTACTTGGAACCGCCCGACTGGCTGTCGGCGCCGGGGCAGGGTGCCGTCGCCGTCGAAAGCCGCGCCGACGATGCAGCAACAGACCAGCTGCTTCTATCGATAGACGATCGATTCGCCCGCGCCGAGACCGATGCCGAGCGCACTCTGTTGCACACGCTGCAGGGCGGATGTCAGGTCCCGGTGGGCGCGCGCGCCGTTGTCGACGGCGATGAAATCGTGTTGCAGGCGCTGGTCGCTCGCCCGGACGGGTCTGAGGTGGTACGCGGTGAGGGGCGTGGGCCGGTCGAGCGGGCGATCCAGCTCGGCGAAACCGTAGCCGAGGATCTTCTCGCGCGAGGCGGCGACGCCATCGTCGCGACCTTTAGAGAGATGGAGAACAAAGGGTGATCAAAGTCGTACGCCCGTCCGGCCGTAGCCCCGACGATCTTCGCACCGTGACACTTCAACTCGGCGCGGCACCGCAAGCCGAGGGCTCGTGCCTCATCTCCATGGGCTCGACCCGAGTGCTCTGCACCGCATCGGTCCAGGATGGCGTTCCACCCTGGCGCGAGGGTGCCGGCGGTTGGGTCACCGGCGAGTATGCCATGCTCCCGCGATCGACCAGCCAGCGAACGCCCCGCGAGCGTTCGGGCCCCCGGGCTCGTACACAGGAGATCCAACGGCTCATCGGACGTGCCTTGCGCGCCACCACCGACTTGGAGGCGCTGGGTCCGCGCACCATCATCGTCGACTGCGACGTGCTTAGCGCGGATGGCGGTACGCGCACCGCCGCCATAACCGGCGGCTGCCTTGCACTCTGGCAGGCGGCGTCCCGACTCGTCACGTCTGGCGCCCTCGAGGCCAACCCCGTTCAACAGCTGGTGGCGGCGATCAGCGTAGGAATCGTCGACGGCGCTGCAGTTCTCGACCTCGACTACACCGAAGATGTGCGCGCAGA
>JBDHGH010000114.1:20167-26339 GCA_039589995.1 Gemmatimonadota bacterium
CGCGCCGACGTCGATATGAACTTCGCCGCCCTCGAGGATGGTCGGATCGTCGAGTTGCAGGGTACCGCCGAGGGCGCGCCCTTCGAACGCGTCGAGCTCGACGCTATGCTCGTCATGGCCGAGAACGGCGTTCGCGATCTTATCGCGATGCAGCAGGACGCGATAAAGGCGCAACCGTGAAGCTGGCCGTCGCAACCCGCAACCAGGGCAAACTCCGCGAGATCGAGCCACTCTTCCGCGACACCCCGATCCGCCTGGCCAGCCTCGCCGATCTGGGAGTGGCTCAGAAACCCGAAGAGGACGAGCTGGAGGTTCACCCCAGTTTCAGCCGCAACGCGCTGGCGAAGGCCCAGTACTTCCACGACCGCACCGGCCTCCCCATGATGGCCGAAGACTCTGGCATCGTCGTAGACGTCCTAAATGGCGAGCCCGGACCCAAAAGCAAACGCTACGCGCCACAGGAAATGCAGGCGGAATTCGGCACCGACCGTGCCAACAACATGCACCTCCTTCGCCAACTCCGCGGTGTACCTCCAGAGAAACGAACCGCCCACTTCCACTGCTCGGTCGCCCTCGTCTTGGAAGACGAAACCAAGGTTTTCGGCGGCCGCGTCGACGGCGTTATCTTAGAACAACCACGCGGCGAGGGAGGCTTCGGCTACGACCCCATATTCCTACTCCCCGACCGCGCCATCACCACGGCGGAACTGACGCTCGACCAAAAGAACGAGATCAGCCACCGCGGCAAGGCGATCCGAGCCGCACGAGACTGGCTACTAGAGCGACTAAGCCCTTGAAACACCGGCAGGCCCATAGCAGTAGTGTCCAGTGGTCGTTAGGCCCAAACACCTGACCGGACCCCGATGACACTTGGGCCCACTAATTACTATTCACACGTCTCCGGAGATAGATGCGGACCAACGAGAGGATCTAGCCAATGGACGAGAAACTGCCAGTAAAATCCGACCAGCCCGACGAGGACAAAGCCTGGAAAGACATAGCGGCGCAATGGAAGGAAATCGGCAAGCAAGTCGTCGATCTCGGCGATCGCCTCGGTACCGCCTTCAAGGAAGGCTGGGATACCGAGACCGTCAGCGAGGAAGAGGCCAAGCGCTTCCGGGACAAGCTGCGCGAGCTGGGCGAGAAGATGGAAGGCGCGGCTGACAAAGTCGTAGAGGAAGCCAAGGCGCCCGAGACCAAGGCCCACGCCAAAGAGACCATGGAGGCCACCAAGGCGGCGTCCGCCGATCTCTTCGGCGAGCTACGCGAGTCGCTCAGCGAAGGGCTGCAGGAAGCCAACAAGCGTGTCGACGAGCTGGTACAGAAGCGCAAACAGAAGAAGGAAGAAGGGGAACAGACGGAAGAGGAGTAGTCGCGCTAGGTGTGCGGCGGACTCGAGTGAACGCGCGTACCTCGGTATCCCTGATCGCGGCGGTCTTCTTCGCCAGCGCCTGCGGCGAAGAACCGCCCGTCGATCGAGTCAGAACCGAAGTCACGACAAGGGCCGGATCGGATTCAGCGCTCGTGACGGTCAAATGGTCGGCCCGCGATACCGGCCTTGTCTTTCCGTGGCGCAATGTCGAACACGTCACTGACGATGTCGAATCCGCACTCGCCGACACCACCTCCGAGACCGAAGTCGTCTTTCAGGTCGAACTCCCCGAGTCGGATCGAGAGGCCGAGTTCTGCCTGGAGGGCGTGCGGGTCTTAGACGGCAAGTCTACCGGCGAGGTGTGCACCGAGTTTGTGATACCGGCCCAACCACCGCCGATCCCCGAAGCCGGCGCGATTCACATCGCCCTCGTCCACGAGACCACCCAGTACCGCAACCCGACCTGTCTCGAGTGGGGGGAACAGTGCACACGTCGCAATGACGCAGGCGAGTGCACGCGCACTCGCGACGTTTGCGTGACTTCGGAACCGCAGGATACGCTGGCTTGCTTGACCCTGCGCTGGGACAGCGTTCCCGATGCGACCCACTTCATCGCCGAGTTGCGTCAGCCCGGACAAACGCCCGTGCGGGTAGACGTGAACGACGACAGTTGCCCGGCCTGCCGAGACGTGGGGATCGACGGCGGGCGTTGGCCCTGCTTCGACTTCCAGGCCGGCTGCCGCTTCAACGTCACGCCTTATTTCTCCGCCGGTTGGTGCGTCGAACGCACGGCAGAACCGCGGAGCCTCCAAGCTCGCATCATGGCCCTGGACGCAGATGAAGAAACGACGGCCGAGCACGCCCTCGAGTGGACGCTGCCCGGCCGCGATGGTTCGTGAGGGTGCAGGCTATCGCTCGCCGCCCCACGCCTCCGCTCTCAATTCCTCGATAAACTCCGCGTCGATCCAGTAGACCGATGAATTGCCGTTGGGCGCAGTGACGTGCGCTCGTTTCAAGTAGTCGAAAGTCAGCGACTCGGCCAAAGTAGATCTCGCTCCCGTCCGGCATCATGGCGACATCGCGCGTGTACATACCCGTGGACACGATCCCCGGCGCAAACAACTCGGCGGTCGTGCCCGGCCGCGTTTGTCCCGGGTAATGTCCCGTCAAAACGGGAAACTCCTCGCCCCCTGACACACAACCACCGAGCCCAAAAACAACGACCACAATGAACGACATGAAAGAACGCATTATCATGGAGTATCCAATCGAATTGAGATTCCGAGGACCGGTGGCTGGGCAACAGCGCTCCCCACGGTAGCCCTTCCACTCAAGCTTCTCAATACCCACCTACAATCTTCAACCTTCGCATTCGATGTAGGAAGTTCGATCTTCAATATTCGTCTCCATCTTCAAACTTCAAATATCGATGATGGATGTTCGATGTTCGTCTCCAAGAAAAACAAATCCTTGACTCAGCAACCACCCCAGAAAACATTGTAGTCACCCGACAGAAACCACTAAACACGAAACACCCTCAGCCCCGGGGTGACTCTCAGGTGTTCTTAGTACAAACATTCAGCAGTCCATCGGACAGCGCAAAGCACCCTTGCGCCGTCCGACCTCAACCAAACTCTGAGCATCCCCTATCCCCCAAAGGGAGGACCCCGCCATGAAGAGATTGTCTCATCTATTACCGTTCCTGCCCATCCTGCTCTTGATGTCTGGCTGCCAGACCGAACAGCAGCAGACCCAGGATGAGCCGCCGGCCGGGATGGTCGCTGCCAGCGCGGTGACCGAGATCCCGGTGATGGACGCCACCGACATCGCGATGGCCGACTTCGAGGCCGGGTTGTACGCCATGGACGTGGGCCGCTTCAACGATGCCAACGACCTCTTCAGGGCAGCGGCGGAAAAGGACCCCGACTTCGGCTCGGCATACCTCTACATCGCCAACACCGCCAACTCCTTGGAGGAATACAAGACGGCGATGGACAGGGCGGTCGCCGCCAAAGACGAGATGAGCGACGGCGAGAAGATCCTCGTCGACATCAACATGACCGGCTTCACCAACGACGTCGATGAGTCACTGAGGCTCGCGGAGAGACTGGTCGAGCTGTATCCCGCCAGCCCACGTGCTTGGCTGAACCTGGGTTTCACTCTCGGCGGACTGAACCGGCACGAGGAAGCCCGCACCGCGATGGGCAAGTCGGTAGAACTCGATCCCACGTTCATCGCGGGACACTCGGCCCTCGCCGGGTCTTACCTGTTCAACGATCCCAAGGATTTCGCGTTGGCTGAAGTGCACACCAACCACGCCATCGACCTGGCGCCCCAAGAGGCGGGTCCGCATATCGCCATGGGCGACCTGCGTCGCGCACAGCAGGACCTCATAGGTTGCCGTGAGTCGTATCGTCGAGCCACCGAGGTCGATCCCACCAGTGCGGTCGCGTTTTCGAAGAGCGGCCACCCCAACTCGTTCCTCGGCTACTACGACGAAGCGCGCAGCGATTTCGATCGGGCCAGCGCCCTCGCCGAGGGCGGCGGGAAGGCCACCTGGATGAACTTCAAGGCCTACGTGCACGTGTACGAAGGCAATTCGACGGCGGCGATCGAGGAGCTGGGTACGGTCCTGGAATCGATCGACGCAATGGGTATCCCGGAGGATGAGATCAACGGCGCCAAGGTTTTCGTTCTATCAAACATCGCAACGATCGCCATGCACGAGGGGATGGTCGAGATCGCGACCAAGGCCGTCGAGAAGCGCAACGAGCTCGTGAAGAAGAACGCCGAGATCGTCGGCACCGAAGAGTTCACCCGCAGCCAGAAAGCCAACATCGCCGCCTGGAACGGAATGGGCGCCGCTACGGCCGGCGATTACGAGGCCGCAAGAGCAGCGGCCGGCGAATACGCCACCCTGGTCGAGACCCAGAACAACCCCAGAAAGATGGAGTTCTACCACGCGGTGCTGGGCTGGACCGCGCTGCAGGAAGGGAATCACCAGATGGCGGTCGAGGAGTACCGTCAGTCCAACCTCAACAACATCTATAATAAGTACATGCTCGCAGTCGCCCTCGAGGGCGCGGGATTCACCGAGCAGGCGACCAAGCTGTTCACCGAGGTCGCGGAGTTCAACTTCAACAGCGTGGGTTACGCGCTGGTGCGAAACGCCGCGATCAAGAAGGTGGAGAAGGTCGCGGCTTAGTCGAATCGACTCCCCATAGATCGCAAAGGGCCGGACCCACCCACGTGGGCCGGCCCTTCTGCCAAGATCGCGCCCCCCTGTTGATGATCATTCCTTGATACCGACCGGTCAGCTTGAAGCGAGGCGAGAACCAGAGGAGGGCAGCTTGACAGATAGCCATACTAGCCATATGGTTAGCCATATGAAAACTACGCTCAACATAGCGGACGCTGTGTTCAAGCGTCTGAAACGAGAATCGGTGCTACAGGGTCGCACCATGTCTGAACTGGTCGAGACCGCTCTCCGTCAGCTGTTCGAATCCCAGGCTGAGGCTCGCGAGCTTCCACCATTGCCTACGTTTCATGGCGGACCGGAACGGGTGGACGTTGCTGACAGAGATGCTCTCTACGATCTGATGGAGCGGGACTAGCGTGTTTGTGGTCGACACGAATGTTCTCGTTTACGCGGCCAACGCCGACTCGCCGCATCACTCGCCGTGCCGCGAGATGCTGGAAGCTTGGCGCGATAGAGCTTCGGCATGGTATCTGACATGGGGGATCGTCTATGAATTCCTCAGCGTGATGACGAATCCACGGGCCTTTGACCGACCCTGGTCCGCTCCGCAGGCTTGGGCTTTCGTCGAGGCTCTGTTAGCATCGCCCGGGCTCGGTGTGCTCGCGCCTACTGAGCGCCACAATGCGGTCGCGGGTGAGGTGCTCCGGGACACACGAGACACAGACTTTCACCGCTTTCCGTTCCTACAACCTCTGGACCCATTAATTGAGAACGAATAGGATCACGATCGTCGAATTCGAGAGCAGGTTGAAGGAGTACGTTGAGCGGGCTCGACTCGGGCACGAGTTTACGCTGCTCGATGGCAAAGAGCCGGTAGCTCGCTTGATGCCCATCAGGCTAGCGGAGGCCTTGCTGGTACGTGAGCCCTTGGAACGCTCCTCAACCTTGCAGGACGTCCCGATGCCGCCACCCATTGACATCGGCTTCGACGTCGTGGATCTACTGTTGGACGACGGGCGAGTCGACCGCTAGCGGACACATTCTGGACGCGGCGGCTTCCTCTGCTAGCTTCTAAGGCCAGCAACGAGAATGTCGTACGGGGCGTGGCGCAGTCCGGTAGCGCGCCTGCTTTGGGAGCAGGAGGTCCCCGGTTCGAATCCGGGCGCCCCGACTAATAACCGCGAGGTTTTTCGGCCGGCCGGCCGACCTTGATGGAATCGTCACGTGACCTTCCGACGTGACCTTCCGCACCCTTGCCCTGTCTTTCAAGGTGCCGCGGGGCGCCTTCAACGCGAATCCGGGCGCCCCGACTGACTCTTCGATCCGCGCGTCATTAGTAGTGACAAGACCCATCAGCAGCGAGTTGCCACCGAGGCCACCGGTCTTTCCCTTGGTCCGCATTTGATGTCATGTTGTTAGCTATCCCGGGAGATGGCTGGGGCGGTCGTGCGTAGTCTAGTCGCTTAGGGAGCCGCCACAGTGCCCAAACCTCCAAAGCTCGTTCCTTTCTTAGCTGGTCGACAGGTCCATCCAGCCAGAGCCGCTTCATGCCCTAAAGTCCAGAGACAATGAGGGTGCCCGTATGGATACGCGAAGCAGGC
>JBDHGH010000115.1:0-21157 GCA_039589995.1 Gemmatimonadota bacterium
ATCTTGCCGGCCATGCCGCTGCAGGAGGAATACTGATGCTGACCACGAGCATGCATTCCAAGGGAGTCCTGCCGCGGCTCCGGCGCTGGTTCATCATCGTCATGGCGCTGGCCGTGACGGCGCCGCTCCTCAGCCCCATCGCGGAGGCTTACGCGCAGCGCAGAGGAGGTGGGGGACGCGGCGGCGGGCGAAGCGCAAACCGGTCTACCTCTGCGAACCGGAATGGCTCGGCGTCGCGGGGATCGGCCACCCAGAGCAGTCGGAATCGCAGTAGCGCTGCACGATCGACCTCGGCCCGCACCAGCACAGCCCGCAGGTCGACCCACCATCGCACGGCGCGTCGGCATACCGCACATCGCAGTCGATACCGCCGGGGCCGCTGGGCACACCATCGTTACTGGCGGGCAAGGAGTTGGTACCGCGCCTTCTGGTGGGGTCGCCGGTTCGTGCGTTGGACTGTCTGGATGTCGTGGGCGACCCGTCCTACGACGGTCGTCGTCTATGACAACACCTACTACCAGCACGAGGGTGTTTACTACAAGGAAGCGATCCAGGAGGACGAGACGACTTACGTAATCGTTTCCGCGCCGGTGGGTCTCCAGGTCGATACCTTGCCGGAGGGCGCTGAAACGATCCAGGTGGATGACCGCACCTACTACTACGCCAACGGTGCCTTCTACGAAAAGAGACAAAGCGACGGCCAGGACGTGTACGTGGTGGTGGAAGCGCCCGCTGGCGTCGAGGTGTCGTCGATCCCGGCCGATGTTGAGGAGCATGACGAGGGCGACGAGAAGGTTTACCAGTACGATGAAACGTTCTTCACCGATTCGGAGGAGAATTCGGGCAAGTACAACGTCGAACCGAAACCGGCTGAGGAAGAGCTCGACGAGATGCCTTCCGACGCGGTGAAGTTCAAGGTGGACGAGGTTACGTACTACTACACCGACAATGCTACCTACATGGAAGGTGAGGATGAGGGCTACGTGATGTCGGAGCCGCCGTTGGGTGGCATCTCTGCCGAGCTGCCGGAAGGCGCCACGGTCATTCAGGAAGGCGGCGAGACCTACTTCCAGCTCGACGCGGTGTTCTTCAAGCAGGTGTCGGACGGGTACGAGATCGTTGCGGCCCCGGATGGCTCCGAGGTGGTGGAAGAAGAGGAGTAGCCCCGGACTTTATCCCTTGCTTTGCCGCAGATCGATGATTGCCTGAGCCAGGCGGCGGTCGTGCGCTCTGGGACAGGGTCGGTCGCACGCGACGAGATGCTCGATGTCGAGGCAGAGCCGTGTGCAGTCCTCGGTGCTAACCGAGCCGGGCGGGTCCGCGTCGTCTACGTCTTCCAATTCTCGCACGGAAGACCGAAGTTGCCGGGCCAGGACGGAAATCGACGTGCCACAGATGTGGTCGAAGACCAACAGATTTCCGTCAGCCAACCTTTGAACGAGTTGCAGCCCGAGTAGCTGAACCTCAGGATCGACAACGAAGTCGTGCCAGACCGTCCATTGCTTCTGGCAACGGCCGCAGACGCAACAAGGCATAGAACTCCCCGGTCTCGAGGCTTCGCCGTTCATACTCGTCCAGCGGTAGTGTGCAGAATGGAAGGGCAACCCGGCGACTTGTCCGGGCCTCTGTAATCTTACAGACTTCCATATGTAGCCGACAACACCGGACCTCAGAGTGCAAGAAGCGTACTCCAACTGCATCAGGAGCGTGGCTCGACATTGACCCTGATCGCACATTCTGAACCTTTGCCGCGGATACACTGATGAGAGCAACCCGTCCATCGAGAATCGTTAGCGTTCTCGCTTTTGCCGCTGCTTGTTATGCGAGCCCGCTGTTCGGCCAAGCCGTAGCAAGTGCGGACTTCACAGCACTTCGTAACGAGCTCGACTCCACGCTCCAGGCCATCTACGATGCCGCGAACTTCCCGGGCGCGACCGCCGCTGTCGCGATGCCGGATGGCTCTACGCTTGCGCTGGCCGTCGGTTACTCCGACTCGACGCGTCATGTTCGCATGCGACCCGAAGATCGGATGCTCCAGGGCAGTGTAGGGAAGACGTACTACGCTGCTGTGGCGATGCAACTGGTGGGCGAAGGCCGGCTCGACCTCGATACTCGGGTGTCGGCCTATCTCGGTGACCATTCCTGGTACTCTCGCATCCCCAACGCATCCGACATCACGGTTCGGAATCTCATGACGCACACCAGCGGTGTGATGCGCTACGAGTTCAAGGAACAGTTCCTCATCGATTTGCAGAGTGATCCGGACAAGCACTGGACGCCCGAAGAGCGGGTGGCCTATGTGCTCGATGAGGAACCGCAGTTCGCGGCGGGTGAGGGCTGGGAGTACTCGGACACCAACTACATCCTGTTGGGGATGATCATCGAGTCGCTGACTGGCCGGGCGTTATATGATGAGGTGGAGACCCGATTGCTCGAGCCGCTCCAGCTACGCAACACGGTCCCCGCGGACGGGCGCGTCGTCCCCGGACTGGTTCAGGGGTATGCCGGCGCTGGGAATCCATTTTCCGGGACGGACGAGATGCTGCTGGACGATGGGCGCTTTGCCATCAACCCACAGCTTGAGTGGGCGGGCGGGGGCTACGCCTCGACCACGGAAGATCTTGCACGATGGGCGAAGGCGGACTACGAAGGTCGAGCCTTCGATCCCAAGCTCTTGCCGATGGTGTTGGACGGAGTCCCCGCGCAATTGGGGCCAGGCAGCAGCTACGGTCTCGGTGTCATCATTCAGGAGACGCCGCTCGGGACCACCTACGGCCACAGCGGGTTCTTTCCAGGCTATCTCACTCAAGTCGCGTACTATCCCGAGCATCGTTTCGCTGTCGCGGTGCAGGTGAACACCAGCGTGCCCCGGTCGTTGGGTCGGCCGCTGGGCGTGATCGTGAATGAGTTGGCCGCGGTTGTCATCAGCGCGCGTGAGGAGTAGACGCTGCCTTTCTTACTCCTACTCGCAATCCTGATCGTACTCGTTATCGTAATCGATGCCACCCATCGCTCCATGGAGTACGATAACGAGTACGAGTACGAGTACGAGTAGGAAGCGGCGGGTTAGGCGTCCTTCAGTCTCCAGGCGATTGCGCTATGTAGCAGTGGGAGGAGAAGCTCGTGGTGTCCCGTGAGGTGGATTCCGCGGCCCCCCTCCTGAACCGGTCGGCCGATGACATTCACCTCGGGCCGATAGTGACGGATCATATCGAGGTTCACCGCGGTGAAGTTGTTGACTGCAGCGCCCAGGTTACGAGCAAGCGTCAACGCCTTCAGAAAGACCTCCGGCAAGATGACGGCCGATCCCACGTTGACGACCACACCACCGTCGCCCAGGCCAGCGAGAGATTCCACCAGCACCTTGAAGTCGGTGTACGAGGCCTCGCCGAGGGCTGCACCCTGACACGATGGATGTTGGTGGATGATCTCGGCGCCGATGGCGACGTGTACGGTAACCGGCACGTCGGCCTCGAAGGCAGCGACGAGCAAACTGTGGTTGGCGTTCGCGGCGTCGCGGTCGATGAGGGCTCGGGCCAGTGCCTCTCCCGCACCGCATCCGTGCGTCTGACCCTGCTGGAACGCCTCGTTCATCTCGCGGCCCGTCTCGTCCACCATCCCAAACGTCGCGTCCTTGAGATTTTCGGCCACGTCCTCGGATGTCTGCCCGAATCGCGCGACTTCATAGTCGTGGATGGCGGTGGCGCCGTTCATCGCCAGGTGGGTGATCACCTTCCGTCGCATCAGGTCGATGAGCAACGGCGAGCATCCTGTCTTGACGACGTGGCCGCCCAACATGAAGAGGACGGCGCGGCCCTCTCGGTGGGCCGAAACGATGGCGTCGACCACCGTCCTCGTGTCCTGCGCCGCTAGCACGTCCGGTAGGTTGGCCAATGGGTCGGCGGTGATCGCGTTCCAGTCGGGCGCTTCGGCGAATTGATCGATGGAGACCTTGTTCTTCCGTTCGGCGAACGGAATGGTCTTCGCCTTGGACAGGTCGGCGGCACTGTACTTTGGAGTCATGTCCGCAAACTATGCCGGCGCTGCCTCAGCGCAATCGCCGGCAGGTCAAGCCCGGAGCGCTTTCTGGGGCGCGTTCCCACGGAGCCTCGTGTGTGGGATCTCGGAGTACCCTCGGGGGTTAGTTCTGTATATGATGTTGGTCAAAAGTTATAGAGTGACCTTGGCTCTGGATCGATGAAACGAATTCATGCCGACATAAGGGGACTCACCGTCCTGGCTGTCCTGGCTTTGCTTTGGCTGGGAATCCCGACCGGATACGCACAGGAAGACGTGGCCCGCCAACACATCGAAAAAGGCGTGGGCCTGGCTGCCGCAGGAGATACCGCCGCCGCATTGGCGGAGTTGCAGAAAGCGGTGGACGCGGCTCCCGAGATGGCGGAGGCGCATTTCCAATTGGGCCGCCTGCTCGCTCGTCACGCCAGCGGCAACGAGTTCGATTTCAGGGAGCGGCTTGCCGCGCAGCGGGAATTGCTGTTGGCCATCGACCTCGACCCCAGCAACCCCGAGTATCTCGCCGAATTCGGAGAACTTCGTATCAAACAGCATCGCCAGGTCGAGGGCGCGCTGATCCTGAACAGGGCGCGCTCGATGGCGGAAAGGGAGGGTTTCGAAGGCGACTCGGTCCTCGCGGATATCGAGTTCGGGCTGGGGTACCGGAAGGAGCTGGAGTACGAACGGTTCCGCGACCGGCACCACACTCCGATGTTGGGCACGCCCATCAGCACGGAAGCCTACACGATGAGCGCGAACGCCTATGCCGGCATCTGGGCGTCCCGCTACGTCGAGTGGTATCTGGAGATGGCACAACCGATCCCCGGATCCGGCGAAGAGACGCGGGATGAGGCGCTAGCCCACTATCGGAAGGCTCTCGAGCACAACCTGAAGCACTACTATGCGGCCAAGCGGATGCTGGCGCTGCTGCTGGAGGATGGCCGGGTGACGGACTATGTGATCGCGGCGGAGCGGTTCGTCCGGGATCATCCCGATCGCCCCGACGTATTGCTTTACCTGGGGTTGGGATTGCACCTGGCGGCTTATGAGGAGCGAGCGGACTCGTCCTTCCATGCGGCTTTGGCCGGTATGCGCGAAGAGGACAAGGCTCCATTCTACGACCTGTCGCCGGTGCTACGCCGGGGTCCTGCAGCGGAATACAGTCGGCTCGACAAGGATACGCAAGGTCGGTACGATGATCTTTTCTGGCGGATGACCGATCCGTTGTACTTGACCGATGCGAACGAGCGTCGCCTGGAACACTGGGCGCGAATAGCGTACGCGGACTTGCGGTTCACCGAACCGAGCGCCGGTTTGCGGGGCTGGCAGACCGACCGCGGCGTAACCTTCATTCGCTACGGGCCGCCCCATCGTGTTGCCCGCTTTGCGGCGAACGTTCAAGGCGGCGCCAACAGCACAATCGTTTGGATGTACGAAGATGGTCCGGTGTTCATGTTCCGCCAAACGCCAGGCTTCCTGCAAGCGCAATTCGCAGGTGACTATCAGTTCGTCGCGGACGAGTATCGTCACGCCCGACCGTCCGACTACTCGAACATTCCATCCCTTCCCATGTTGTTGGATCTGCCATTTCAGATCGCCCGTTTCCGCGGCGACTCTGAACGTGACATCGCAGTCGAATTTCACGCGGAGTTGCCTCTCGAGGCGATGGCGGAGGATCTGGATCTGGCGGAGACGGAGTTGGAGACGGGTCTGTTTGTTATGAACTTCGCCGCTGATAGGATCACCGGCGACACAGTATCGGAGATCGTCCAGTGGGCGGACGCATCGAGCATCAACACCCTGCGCAGTTGGCGGTTGCACTTGCCGGCGGCGGGCAGATTGATGGCCGCTGTCGAAGCTAGGGATGCGACGACAGGAAGAGCGGCGGCGGCGCGTGACACTTTCGTGGCCGAGTTTTTCACCGAGGACACGCTCAGCATCAGCGACATCCTGCTGGCGGATGCACTGAGACCGCTGACCGAAGAACCGGTTCGGCGCACCGACTTCGACATCGCGGCCAACCCTTCCCGCGCGTACTCTCCCGATCAACCGGTCGTCATCTACTACGAATTGTACGGGCTGGAACAAGACAGCGAGCGTTTCGCCAGCTACGATGTATCGCTGGCAGTGAAGATGACAGCGTTGAACCGCGAAGGCTCGGCTCTGGGTGGTGACAGCAACCCGCTGGCGGTCATCGGCGATCTGGCCGATGCTTGGGGTTTCACGCCGGTGGGATCGGATCGTCTGGAGCTGCAGTTCAGTCGGGAACTGCAGATGGCCGGTCGCGACCGGGCGACCGAGTATCACAGCCTCGATTTGCAGAAAGCGCCGGCCGGGCAGTACGAGATCACCCTCAGGGTCTTCGACAAACTCGGGCAACAGCTCGCCAGACGGACCCGCGATTTCTGGGTCTCCCGGGAAGAGTAGGAGGGCGTTTGAGCGATAGTCGGGCGCGGGAAGTCAGCCTATTACGCACTCGGCATCTGCCTCTGGACAAGAGGAGCGTGGTGTTGTTGACTACGGGAACTTCTTCTGGAAATCGTACGCAGAGAAGGGATAGGACAAGATGAGGCGACGTTCGGCGTGGGTGGTGGTATTGGGAATTGGACTGGCAGCGTGTGCTACGGGCACGACCAGCGAGATGCAGCCGGCCATAGAAACGCGCGACGAAAGCAAGGGTCCTGCTGCGCCCGAGCTGACCGTGATGCTCGCGTTGCGGGACGCCGGCGGCCTGGAGTTGGGCGATACGGTCCACGTTGATGTCGGGGACGTCTCTGACGCGAATCGGGTCACTTACTACCACGGTGACACCCCGACCGGGACCGTAGCGTTCGACGCGCTGGGACCGGACGAAGGTACTATGATGGTAATGGCCGACCAGGTGAACGTGCGGAAGTGTCGCTCTACGGGCTGCACCGTGATCGGGCAGGTCAGCCGTGGCCAGCACGTTCAGGTTCACGATCTTCAGGGCCGTTGGTACCGATACAACGGTAGCGATGGGACCGAGGGCTACTTACGAGTCGACCACCTCGTCATGCCGGCTGCGTTGGAGGGGAAGTTCCTGGCGGAGATGCGGGAGCAAACAGCCGACTACTACGACAGCGAACTGAAAAATCTGAACTTTCAAGGCGAAGCGCTGTTCAACGGCTTCGACATCAAGAGCGGTGAAGATCTTCTCGAGATCGAATTCTATACGCCGTTCAACGGTGGCACCGCCGTTCCCGACATCTGCAACGCGATGCGAGGCATCGCAGGCTTCATACTTCAGATGATGGCGCAGGCGCCGTCGGAGTTTTTCCCGGCGTATTCCGCGGGTGTTTACTACAATTCGCCTGAGACTCCGGCGAGCAATGATGTCATGGTGGCAGGGCAGACGGGCGGTGCTGGCGTGTATTGCATGCCGGTAGACTAGGGTCGGCAGGTTGTTTCGTGAGGCCGCACCTTCCGCTCCACGCGACATGAAGCTGGGAGTCCCAGCCGCATTCCCCCTCTACACGACACGGTGCAAAAGAAGAAGGGGAGTCGGAAACTGATCTCCGACGCCCCCTCGAGTACGGCGGAGGCCTACTTCTAGCGCAGCGGCTCGCCGAACGCGCGTGAAGTAAGGCGAGTGAATCCCGCAGCGCCGTCACCGAGCCCGTTGTTCTTCAATGCCTTGTCGATGGCGCATGAGCTGAACTCGAACATGGTGTTCATGTTACCGATCAGCCCGTTGCCGTCGAAGTCGCCGGATACATCGCAGTCGGGGCTGACGGCGCCCGTCATGTTGTCATCGACGATCGCCATGCCGTGGAACCGTGTCGAGTAAACGAGCTCGAGGCAGCCCTCGACGATCGCCACGCCGTTGAACTCGTAGGGCTCGGGGTCCGGGTCGGATCCGCTGGCACCGCCGTCGCAGTCGTGATGGCCCAACTTGACCGGGCCGTGTGCGATGACGATGGCCTGTCCGTAGCCGCAACCGCCGCCGGGTGCCGTGCCTCGGATCTCGGCGCCCTCCGGCATATAGATAATGGGATGGTAGTTGTAGCAAGGGTGCGTCGGGTCCGGTGAGCCCCAATTGTAAGGGTCATCGGTGTTGCAGCTCCCGTCGGCGTTCACCGTCGGATATGTCGTCTGCTTGTTGTTCTCGAGCTCCGTAAAGCTACCCCACTCGGGAAAGACGTGATCGGCCATGGCAACCAGCTCGTCTTTGGTTTTGCCCGCGAAATTCGAGAACGCGTCGTCGCCCAGCGGCTTCTCGATGATCGGATCGTCGATACTCTCGGAAGCCGGGTTGGGCTCCTCGTGAAAGCCATCGTTCCCTTCGTTCATGTCGACGCTGCTGGTGTCGTCTGAGATGATTGCGCTGCCGTCCTCGGGATTGTAGTCGGGACCGCAGGCTGCGATGTCCCAGCTGTCGGGTAACGCGTCGCCCCCATCGATCCACGGCAAGCCATTGTTGCGGCAACCCCAACCGCAACCAGGCCCCCAGGCGCGGTTATCCGCACCGAACTCCACATTCCCACGGACCATCGCGGCGGTCCTGGGATACGTGATGGCCGAGTTGTTCTCCGTCAGCGTCAGGCTCAGGGTGCGCCGGCCACCGGCAGGTCCGGTTCCGCGACCCTCGCCTGCCACGGTCAGGGTGAACATCTTCTGCCCGCCGTTGTCGATGCGCTGAACGGCGGCCTGGTACCGGGCACCATTGTTGAGCGTGTGCGAGCCGAGGTCGAGGGCCTGGCCCGGAGCCAAGCTGGAGACCGCGCTCTGGTTCCACGTCTGCCAGATTTCGTTGAGGCCGGCCTCCGCCGCGTAGAAAGCTTCGCTCGATTCGCGCACCGCCCGGGCCGAGCGCTGCTCGTCGTCGGAAGTCAGAAACGCCGCGACGACGACCGTACTCATGATCAGTAGCGCGAAGATCACTACGGGCAGCACGAAACCGTCGCGCTGCTTAATGGGAGCCAAGAGCTCTTTCAGAACGCCGTCCATCTTGTACTCGCTTGGTTGCGATGACCGGGACTCACGCACCCGCTATCCGCGGAGCGCGACCCTGAACGTCATCGTGTCTTGCTGAGTCACTGGCGCGCCGCCCGCCTGACGCACCGCCTTCAGGCTTTCGCCACGGAGTATCACCTCCACCAACGCGACGTCGGCCGCGTTGTTGGTCACGCTTCCCAGGTCGTCGAGCCACGTAAAGACCAGTCCGCTGTCTTGCGGTGGACGGAGAGGCCCGGTGAGTCTTTCGTAGGTGTTCGATTCGCCGACCTTGCGCCCGAGCCACCAGCGCCCGTCTTCCTCGTAGATCCCGTATTCCACCCTGCGAAACACCTTGATTGGAGCGCCGATATAAACGGCGTCTACATCGCCCAGGACTTCAATTACGGTGTCGGGGGGTACCGTTCCCGTCCAGTCGAGGCCTTTCTCGCTCTTCACGGTCCTTCCGCGACCGACATTCGTGTCGCCCCAGAAACAGGTGGCCACCCCACCGCCCGGCGCGTCAAAGAACTTCGTGAGCTTGGCGACCTTCCATTCGTCATCGCCCGTACCTGCCTCGCCGGCGGAGAAGACTAAGACGCTGTCGTCTTGCGTGGCTTTCAATTCGCCGCTGACTTGCACCAGTCCGAAATGTTGACTGGTCTTACTCTCGCCACAGATGACCCCGGTGCCCTGGATCGAACGAACGGCGAACGAATTTGGGCCGATCTCGGAGAGGTCGCCGTCGGAGGCCGAAGGCTGGCGTAGCTCCCAGGCGATAAATGCTCCAGCCGAGCGCATCGTGCTTCGCACGTCCATCAGCTCGCGCTGCTTGGAGTACAGTCGATTCTGTCCGATGACCAACTGAAAGATGGCTGTGACCGCCACGATCGAGACCAGCAGGTAGACCATGAACTCGACCAGTGTGAAACCAGCCTGACTGTGCCGATGCGTCGGAATTCGAGCGGGCTCTCTCATGGCGTGAGACTCACGTAGACGGTGTCCTCTACCAGCTGATGACCGAAGTTGTAGCGCTGCGCGATGAGCTCAACGCGCTTGGGATTCTTCCCGGATACTGTCCAGCTCATCGAATATCCCTGAACCACCGCCGAGCCATCGCTGACGTTGAGGGAACCTTGGGCGACGAGGCTCTCGACTTGCTGCTGGATCGCTGCCCAGCGATGCATATCGATTCGACCGGCGTGGACCTGACGCGCCGCCACCCCGCCGGCCGCTGCCAGGCCGAGCAGCGCTACGCTGAAGATGGAGAGCGCGATGAGGATCTCGAGAAGCGAGACTCCCCGCTCATCGCGCCTTCGGCTCCAGGTCGCCATCAACGCAGGATCCTCCCCAACGCGGTGATCGACAGTTCCTCGTAATCATCGCCAGCGGTAAAGGTCAGAGTCGCGTCAGCTGCTTCGCAGGTCCCTCGGCTTGTGGGTAGCCCACGGGCATCGAAGCAAATGACTGAACGCGTGCTGGTCATCTCAACCCTGTACTTCGACATGTCCTTTATCAACGAGATCCTGACCGAATTACCGGTGTCGGCCGTGTCGACCTTCACGAAAAACTCGCCCTTCGAAGTATCGATGTGCAGCTCGGCTGTGCGCCCGAAGCGGATCGCCGCAGACTTGGCCAGAGCGTGCGTCGTGACAAACTCGTCGGCGGCGGACTGAGTGGCCGTATTTCGAAATGCCCTGGCGATGGGCGGTGTCGCGATGGCCATGGTCGCCGCACCGATGATCAGCACCATGATCAGCTCGACCAGGGTGAACCCGAGGTTGTCTTTTCGCACGTAATGCATATTACACTCTGGAGGCCGGTTTTTGGCGGGGTGGGTAATGCAGGGGCAATCGATGTGCCGAAGTGTTTCGTTACGGCGTAACTGCAACGCTTGCAAGTGATTAGCATTCCGCGGCGCCGGAGATAGACCACCAATCACACATAATATCGGTCAACGTGACCGGAACCCATTACCGAAAAGTTGGATTCCTGACCTCGTTGGTCGAAGATCATTGAGATAAGGCCTGGATAGGCCTAACATCGAGGTATCGAGAGGAGTGCGCGGGGCCGCGAACCTGGTGAGGCGAATATGATCGAGCTCGATCTCACTCGGGAGGAGCGCGAAGTGCTCCTGGAAACGCTGGAGAATGACCTGTCCGATCTACGGATGGAGATCGCCGACACCGATTCCCTGGATTTCAGGGACATGTTGAAGGGCCGCAAGGCGGTCTTGGCGAAGGTCATCGAGGCGTTGCAGGCCGCGTGAAGCATCACGGAATGGCGGCAGCGTGAAGGTTCACCTGGTCGACGGGACCTACGAGCTGTTTCGCCACTACTACGCGCTGCCCAGTCACGTGAACGCCGGTGGGCAGGAGGTCGCGGCGACTCGCGGTGTGGTGGCCTCGATCCTCTCGCTCCTCGCCGGTGGTGCTACCCATGTGGCCGTAGCCACAGACCACGTCGTCGAGTCATTCCGCAACGAGTTGTGGCCGGACTACAAGGACGCGACGGGCATCGAGCCCGAGTTGTTCTCACAGTTCGGCTTGGTCGAGGATGCGGTGTGGGCGCTGGGCGTGCCGGTCTGGGCCATGGTGGAGTACGAGGCCGATGACGGTCTCGCGGCGGGTGCGGCGATGGCGGCGGCCGACGAGCGGGTGGGACAGGTCCTCATCTGGGGCCTGTCGGGCTGGGGCGCGAAATCGGCGTCGACGGTGCTGGCTCGATACCTATATATAGAAGAGATTCCGGAGCGCGAGTATGACTGGGATGTTTCGGTGCGTGGCGCCGCGCGACTGGCCGCCACTTTGCGGGAGGAGAAGGAGCTGGCACTTCTCTTTCGCCGGCTCGCGACACTGGTGCGGGAGGCGCCGGTGAGTTCGAGCGTGGACGAGCTCGAATGGAGGGGCCCGACCCCAGACTTTGCCGCGGTCTGCGAAACGCTCGAGGATCCGAGACTGGTCGCGCGGGCCGAGGGCGGCTGACGGATAGAGGGTGATGGCTTGGCCGAGGATTCCTTCAAGGAGTATGTGCTGGATCAGCTGCGCGGCCTGGACGAGGTCAGGGCCCGGGCCATGTTTGGGGGCTATGGGCTGTACAGCGGAGAAGTGTTCTTCGGCATCGTGGCTGACGGCCGGCTTTACTTCAAGACCGACGAGGAATCTCGGGGCGAATACGAGCGCTGCGGGATGGGGCCGTTCCATGCCAACGAGAAGCAGACGCTGTGGACCTACTACGAGGTGCCGGTAGACGTATTGGAGGATGACGAGGCGCTGGCCCTCTGGGCGCTGCGAGCCTGCCAGAGTCAGTCTTGACCCCCCTCTATATGTAGATAGATTTTCGCCGCGCCCAACAGCGAAGTTTCGGAGGGCCGTGGGGCTGTAGCTCAGTTCGGTTAGAGTGCCGGTCTGTCACACCGGAGGTCGCGGGTTCGAGTCCCGTCAGCCCCGTTTCCATAGTAAGTTCGTACCCAATCTCGGCCGAGTCTCTCGGCGAAATCCTCGTATTCATCTGTGTGGAGGTCGGCTTGATTACGCTGAGAAACGTGACCAAGTCATTCGGCCCGACGGTGGCCGTGGACGACGTCTCCTTCAACGTGGATCGTGGCGAAGTGGTTGGCTTCCTGGGCCCCAACGGGGCGGGCAAGTCCACGACGATGCGCCTGATCACGACCTATCTGGAGCCCGAATCGGGGGCCGTGCTGGTTGACGGCACCGACGTGCGCGAGGACCCTGTGGCGGCGCGACGGCGGATCGGCTATCTGCCGGAGAACAACCCGCTCTACTCGGACATGCTGGTCTCGGAGTACCTGGCGTTCATCGGCGATCTGCGCGGTGTCAGCGGGAACGGCCCGGGCAGCGCCCTGGACGACGCGGTCCAGGCGGGCGGCATCGCCGAGGTGTTCTACCGACCCATCGGCGAGCTGTCCAAGGGCTATCGGCAGCGTCTGGGATTGGCGGCAGCGATCCTGCACCGGCCCGACTATTTGATCCTCGACGAGCCGACGGAAGGGCTCGATCCCAACCAGCGGCAGGAAATCCGCAAGCTGATCCGCGAGGTGGGCAGGGAGCATACGGTGCTGCTGAGCACCCACGTGCTGCCAGAAGTCGAGGAGACGTGCCGCCGCATCATCGTCATCCATCAGGGTGCGATCGTCGCCGATGGTTCCACCGAAGACCTGCTCGCCCGGGCGAAAGGCGCCCGCTCGATCGTCGTCGAGATAGAGGGGAGCGGTGTCGAAGCGGCTGTTTCGGCGCTGCCGAGCATCGAAGAGGTCGCGGACAGCGAGGAGCGCGAGGGACGGACGCGTCTGGTCCTGGCGGTAGGTGCTGGGGGCAACCTGCAGGACCTTTTCAGTCAGCTGACCAGCTAGGGTGAGGGCGGCGATGCGAAACATACTGACGATCGCGCGCAAAGAGCTACGCGGTTATTTCGATCACCCGACGGCTTACATCCTCGTCGTGGTGTTCCTGGTCATCAACTTCTTCTTCTACTTCCGCGGTGTCTTCCTGATGAACCAGGCGACGTTGCGGCCGATGTTCGATCTGCTGCCGTGGGTATTCCTGTTCTTCATCCCCGCGGTGACCATGGGGGCGCTGGCGGAGGAGCGCCGACACGGCACGCTGGAAGTCACGCTGAGCCAGCCGATCCGAGAGTACGAGCTTTTGCTCGGAAAGTTCCTGGGCAATTGGATGTTCGTGGCGATCGCGCTCGCAGCGACGCTTCTCGTGCCCCTGTTGCTGCTAGTTGGTGGAAAGCCGGACATGGGAGTCGTCTTCGCTCAGTACATCGGCGCCTTGCTGCTGGCCGCAGGCATGATAGCGGTGGGGTTGTTCGCATCGGCACTGACGCGGAACCAGATCACGGCCTTCATCGTGGCGACCGCGGTCTGCTTCCTGTTGATCTTGGCAGGCACCGAGACTCTACAAGTCGGCTTGCCCTTCTGGTTATCTGGCCTGGTGGCGCAGCTGGGAATTCTGCCGCGATTCATCAACGTGGCCCGGGGAGTTCTGGACCTGCGTGATCTGGTCTACTTCGTTTCTCTCTGCGGCGCTTTCCTGGCGCTCGCCTATTGGCTGTTGCTAAGAGATCGACTGAGCCGGAAAGGGCACCTGTACAGGAATCTGCGGTTCGGCACTCTGGCGATCGTGGCCATCGCCGTCGTCGCCAACCTGTTCGGCAACTACATCCCGGGTCGCCTCGACCTGACTTCGGAGAACCTCTATACGCTCTCTGACGGCGCCAAGGCGATCCTGGCCGACCTGAACGACGTTGTCACTATCACGCTCTTTGTGTCGAACGAGCTGCCGCCGCAGGTGCAACCCGTTGAGCGTGATGTCAGCGATGTGCTACGAGACTTCAAGCGCTACGGACGCGGCAATATCCAGATTGTCCGAAAGCACCCGGACGCGAGCGAGGAAGCGACCCAGGAAGCGCAGCAGCTGGGGATCCAGCCCGTGCAGTTCAATGTCGTTCGTAGGGAAGAGCTGCAGGTTAAGCAAGGTTGGCTAGGAGTCGCGGTCCAGTATGCCGGTGATTCAGAGGCCATTCCCTTCATCGGGGACTACCGGTCGCTTGAATATCAGCTGGCGACGAACATCTGGCGGTTGACCCGGAGCGGAACGCCCACGGTAGCGTTCACAAGTGGCCATGGTGAGAAAGGGTTGGCCGAGTACGCCGCCTTCGCCCGTGAGCTGCGACGCACGTACAACGTCACCAGCGTCGACCTGTCGTCAGATTCCGCCGAGTTGGGAATGGACCTGGACGCGATCATCGTGGCTGGACCCGATCAGGCGTTGGGCGCGCGCGCCAGGCGGTTGCTCGAGGACTACCTGGCCGGCGATGGCCGTATGCTCTATCTGGGCGAAGGTGCGAACGTGAACCTGCAGTACCTGTTCGCCAGCGAGGTGCCGGACAGCGCGCGCAACTTCAGCGAAGCGTTCGGTGTGCGCATGAACCCGAACCTGGTGTTCGACCTGCGGTCCAGCGAGTCGATCCAGGTGCCCGGCGAGGTGTTCAACTACGTGGTGGCCTACCCGTTCTGGCTGCGGGCTCTTCCCACCCAGGAACACCCGATCACGAAGAGTCTAAACAGCGTCTTCCTGCCGTGGGCCAGTTCGCTGGACACGCTGGGAACGCAGGGCGATCGCGAGCTCACGCCGTTGCTGACTACCAGCCCGTACGCGGGCCTGCAACGGGGCAACTTCGAGATTCGACCGGATGTCGACCTGGCCTACGATCCCGCGCAATTGCAGCAGTACGTGCTGGCGGTGGCGGTGCAGGGAGCTGTGAGCGCCGGCGTCGCTGGCGAGCCCATGGCAGAGACCACGGCCTCGCCGATTTCATCCGGAGCCTCGGATACGGCGCAGTCGGACAGCGCCTCGGGCGAGCTGTCCGCGCGGCCGATCGGTCGAGAGGCTTTCAGCGGGCCGCCGCGCGGCCGTGTGGTCGTCGTGGGTGACTCGGACTTCTTGATGGATCAGTTCCTACGCAATTCGCCGGAAGGCGCGGTCTTCGCCCTCAATTCGATTGACTGGTTAACCCAGGCGGACGCGCTGCTCGGTATCCGTTCGAAACAGCCGACGCCGCGGCCGCTGGTGTTCGAGTCGAACTTCGAGATGCAGGCGATCAAGTATCTCAACTTGATTGGTGTGCCGCTGGCCTTCGTCCTGTTCGGGGTGATCCGACTGTTACGACGACGGCGACTTACCCGGAGGGCGTACGCAGCATGAGCGATCGCATACTCAAGGTTCTGGTCGGCGCGCTTGCAGTGTTGATCGTTGCCTGGCTGGGCGCCCGGCTCATTGCGAGTCTAGGCGGTGAAGCGGAGAGCGCCGAGTTCGAGCTCGCTTCTCTATCCGAGGCGGAGATCGACAGTGTAGTCATAGTCTCTTCCGAAGGTATGGTACATCTGGTGGCCGGTGAAGCGTGGACGGTGAACGGCTACGATGCCACCACTGAGGCCGGGGAGACTCTTACGCGAGCGCTCGGGCAGTCGCGCATCGGCAACCTGGTGGGGCGCAACCCGGAGAACCATGCGCGGCTCGGCGTCACCGACGAGGCGGGCCGAACGGTGACGGTCTACCCGAGAGGCGGATCGCCCGTTCCATTCATCGTGGGCGGGCAGACGCAAGTACTCAATCAGTCCTACGTGCGTCGACCCGACGAGGATGAGGTCTACACGCTGCAGGGTTCGCTGGTTACGCTGGTGGGTCGCGGTCCCGATGACTGGCGCGACAAGAGTATTCTGCAGTCAGCCCGCGAGGACATACAACGGCTGGAGTACGACTACCCCGACGAGTCGTTCGCTTTGGAGCTAGCACCGACGGGTTGGACGATCGAGCCTTCCGGAGCCACGGCCGACCCGTCCTTTGTGAACAGCACGTTGTCCCAGCTGGCCGGCCTGCGGGCCATCGGTTTCGCCGCCGACTCGGTCATCCCCACGCTGGGCTGGGATTCGCTGACAGCCGAGCTGCGCGTGCTGGGCCCGGGCGATATCGTTTTGGGCGAGCTGTTGTTCATGAAGCGAGAAGACGAGCAGGGGGTCGGCTACTACGTCCGGCGTGCCGGCTCTCCCGTGGTCTACACCTTGAGCACATTCTCCGGTGACCAGATACTCAAGCGTGAAGCTGCTTATATAGGTGAGGCGGAAGACGAAACCTCCGGTTGAGATCCTAGCGGAGAACTCCGATGCGCCCACTCTTCATCATGATTATCGCAACTGTCGTTGCGTGTCGCGCGCAGGACGATATGCCGGAGAACGCCACGATGCCATCTCTCGAAGCCCACTTGTTTGGCGTCACAGCCGATGGGGTCGAGGTCGACCTCTACACGCTGTCGAACTCCAACGGTTTGTCGCTCTCCGTTACCAACTATGGCGGTATCGTCACCCGTTTTGCCGTCCCGGACCGCAACGGAAGCTCCGAGGACATCGTTCTCGGCTATGACTCGCTCGCGGACTACGAGCGGGACACTCCGTACTTCGGTGCCATCGTCGGGCGCTACGGCAACCGCATCGCCCACGGTCGCTTCACCCTGGACGGCGTCGAGTACACGCTCGCCACGAACAACGGCGAGAACCACCTCCACGGAGGCTTGAAGGGTTTCGACAAGGTCGTATGGGATGCCGAGCCCTACACGACACCACGTGAAGCTGGGCTGAGGCTCTCATATGTGAGTGCGGATGGTGAGGAAGGGTATCCCGGTCAGCTACAGGTGCGAGTGACGTACGCTCTCACCGAGTCGGACGAGCTGCGCATCGAGTACTTCGCCGAGACCGCCGGGCCGACTGTGATCAACCTGACGCATCACGGATACTTCAACCTGGCGGGCCATGCCTCCGGCGACATCCTGGACCACGAGTTGGAGTTGTACGCTGACGCCTTCACGCCCATCGACGCAGGGCTGATTCCGACGGGCGAGATCCGCAGCGTCGCAGGTACGTCGTTGGACTTCAGCCAGTCGACCGCAATTGGTGCGCGGATCGGTGGGCACGACGAGCAACTTCGCTTCGGAAGCGGCTACGACCACAACTTCGTGCTGAGCGACTACGACGGGTCATTGCGGTTGGCGGCGCGGGTGTACGAGCCGACGAGCGGACGCGTGATGGAAGTTCACACGACACAGCCGGGGATCCAGTTTTACTCGGGTAACTTCCTTGACGGTAGCAATGTCGGAAAAGGCGGCACGCCCTACCGGCGCCGGTCCGGGTTGTGTCTCGAGACTCAGCATTTTCCTGACTCACCCAATCAATCGGGGTTTCCCTCAACGGTGCTGCGGCCCGGCGAACAGTACGCGACGACGACGATCTACAAGTTCTCGACACGATGAGATTGCTGCCTCTACAGGCCCCAAAACCTCCGGTTGACCCTCCAGAATGCCGTGGATAGATTCCGGCGCCGTTTCGGGGGCGTAGCTCAGTTGGCTAGAGCGCCACGTTGACATCGTGGAGGCCACAGGTTCAAGTCCTGTCGTCCCCATTGTGCAGAAGTGATTAGTAAGAAGTAAGTAGTGATTAGTTTGGGGCCGTAGCTCAGTTGGGAGAGCGCCGCGTTCGCAATGCGGAGGTCAGGGGTTCAAATCCCCTCGGCTCCACTTCCCTACAGATCACACTTTCCTCGGCACGCCTCTCCTCAAGGCGGGAAGCTCGTCCGTCGGCCCGAGCACCAGCATGACGTCGCCTTGCCGGAAGGTGTAGTCGGCTTCGGGCGCAGTATTCAGTTCATCGTCGCCGCCGGTTTCCGTCTGCTTGATCATCAGCACGCTGGAGTGGAACCGCTGGCGTATGTTCAACTCGCCGATCGTCTTGCCGACGAACGCTGCGGGCACGGGAATCTCGGCCACCACCGCATCGCTGGCAGTCGGCACTGGGCCGACGCCGGGCTCGGGCGAAACGGCCGAGACCATGCTGCCCACCATGTCGCGTTTGAAGACCTCGGTGTTGTAACGCTGGATCACGTCTTCGGGCCAGATGACCCCCGCCACGCGCCCCTCCTCGATCACCGGCATCTCGCCTCTGTATTTGCCTAGGAACCGCATCACGTCCGCCAACGAGTCGTCCGGCGCGACCGTGGGGAACTGTCCTTCGACCATCACGTCCTCTGCTATGATCAAAGCCTCCATGGAGGAGGGGTCCTTCATGATCGGTCGGATCTGGTCGGCGGTGACGATCCCTTCTAAGGCACCGTCCTCATCAGTGACGAAGAGCGTACTACCCGGGTAATCGATGAACCTGGATATCAAGGTCAACAAGCCGTCTCGAGCCGATACCGTGGCGACGTCCGGGCGCATGACCTCGCGCACGGTTACGTGCTGGAGGACGTTCGCCACTTTGCCGCGTTGTAGGTCGATTCCGCGCTGGAGCAAGCGCATAGTGTAGATGGAGGCGTACTGTAGGCGCGTAGCCAGCAACGTCGCGATGATGCAGCTGATCATCAGCGGAAGGATGATCTTGTAATCGCCCGTTAGCTCAAAGATGATGATGATCGCGGTGATCGGGGCGTGGGTACCGGCGGCCACCACCGCCCCCATGCCAACCAGGGCGTAGGCGCCCACCCCCGCAGTGCTCGTGGGCCAGAGAATTTGCACCAGCGTCCCGACACCACCGCCCAGCATGGCACCGATGAACAGCGAGGGCGCGAACACGCCGCCTGAACCGCCCGAGCCGAGCGTCAATGAGACCGCGAGAATCTTCAGCACAACCAGGGCAAGCATGAACTGCCAGATCATGCTTCCGGTCAGGGCCTCGGTGATGGCCTCATAGCCCACGCCGAATACCTGCGGTGCACTGATCCCAATGAGTCCGACGGCGGCACCGCCGATGACGGCCTTTAGTGGACCCGGGGTGCGCAGCTTTTCAAAAAGCCGTTCCGACATGTAAATGCTGCGGATGAACGCCAGCGCAACGAGCCCGGCCATAATGCCGAGGCCCGCGTAGGCGAAAAGCTCGGACGGGTGCTCCAAGCTGTAGGTCGGGACCTCGAAAGCCGGCACGTCACCGAGTATTCCGCGGCTGACGACGGTCGCCGCCACGGAAGAAATGACGATGGGCGAGAAGTAGGCGACGCCGAAGTCGCCGAGGATGATCTCGAGTGCAAAGAGAGCACCGGCGACCGGCGCGTTGAAGGTCGCAGCTATTCCCGCGGCGGCGCCGCAGCCCACGAGCGTCCGCATGCGACGCGGGTCGAGTTTCAACCACTGTCCGATGGTCGAGCCCAACGACGAACCGATCTGCACGATCGGCCCCTCTCGCCCCACCGAGCCGCCCGAACCTATCGTGATCCCTGAAGCCAACAGTTTGGCGAGCACGACTCGTGGTCTGATTCGCCCGCCTCTCAGGGCCACGGCTTCCATCACCTCAGGCACCCCGTGGCCCTTGGCTTCCTTGGCGAAGTGGTAGGTGATAAAGCCGACGATCAGGCCGCCCGCCGCCGGGGCGAGAACCTTCCACCACCAGGGCAGTCCTGCGATCTGTCCCAGCGTCACCGGTCCCTGTTGCCAGGCAATCAGGTTGACCCATTCGATGAAGCGACGGAACGCCACCGCGCCAAGTCCGCCGAGCAGCCCGAGGACGACCGCCACCAGGACCATATAGAGGCGTTCGGTCTGCCGAAGGCCGCTATGAAGTCCCCGAAGAGTCCCGATCGGTGCCCTTACCGCGCCGAGGAGCGAGTTACTCCAGGGTCGTCTTGCGTCTGGAAACTGGTTCATGGCTGCCGGAGAATAGTCGAGAAGGCAGGGTGTGGAAACCGTTTGTGTTTTTCGTGCGGCCGATTATCTCTCGAGCTTCGGTTTAGCCCGTACCACAACCATCAAGGAGGGAACCATGCAACGGATCCCAGTTCTATCCGTGCTGGTCGCTCTGGTCCTCGTGTCCAACCCAGGTCAGGCCAGCGCCCAGCACTCCGAAGACGCCAAGAGCAAGGTCAAGAACGCCTTGTCAGCGGCACCCGCCGAAATTGCCATGGGCGCCACGGTCGTGGATTGGGACCAGACCATGCTGCGCGAGGGTAGCAACGGATGGGTCTGCCTGCCCGATGGCGGCAATGGGCCCATGTGCCTCGATGAAGAGTGGCTAAACTGGGCCACCGCCTGGGTCGGCCACACGACGCCCGAGGTCAAGAAGCTCGGTATGGCCTACATGCTCGCCGGCAGCAAGGACGCCAGCAACACCGACCCGTTCGCAACCGAGCCGGCTGCGGGCGAGGACTGGATCATCACGGGTCCTCACGTCATGATCATCGTGCCCGACCCGTCATCCCTCGATGCCTTGCCGAATGATCCCAACAGTGGCGGGCCCTATGTTATGTTCCAGGGCACACCCTACGCGCACATCATGATGCCGGTCGGAAGCAAGTAAGGCCGTCACGCGCATCAAAGCTCGAGATCCCCGGTGTCCGGTCGTGGCGCCGGGGATCTTAGCCGGCGATGAAGGCGACGCCGCCGATGGGTGTGATGGCGCCGAGCCAACGGACTCCTGAAAGGCTCAGTGCGTAGAGGCTGCCGGAGAAGATCAAAGTCCCTGCGAGGAACAGCCAGCCGGCGGCCGTCGCCACTGCACTCGGCCAGCGTGTCAAAGCCCAGGCCACCGCCAACAGCGCCAGCGCGTGATACAGCTGGTAGCGGACGGCCGTCTCCCAGATCTCCAGCATGTCCGAGGTAAGCCGGTTTCGGAGGCCGTGCGCTCCGAAGG
>JBDHGH010000116.1:0-25359 GCA_039589995.1 Gemmatimonadota bacterium
AGCGCAACGAGGGCCGTTACTTGGAAGTTACTGTAGTTGGCAGCAACACCGCCGGTATTCACGCCTACTTGCATCATGGCACCGCCTTATGTTGAACGGGAGCCGCGCTCTTCCAGCCCGCCGATCTCAGCTCGCGACCCTCTCTGTCGAGAATCAGGCACTCGCAGCGGGGCAACGAGTTGATGAACCGCACACCTTCGGAGGGCGTCATGACGAAGACGCTGGTGGCCAGCGCATCCGCCGTCATCGTCGATGGCGCGACCACCGAAACACTCGAACTGAGGTTCGGCGATCCACCTGCCTCCGCGTTGACAATGTGATGGAAGAGCTTGTCGCGATCGAAGTAGATCTCGTAGCTGCCGGATGTGGCTACGGCAGCGTCCTTCAGATGTATGGAATCGGGGTAATCGCCCTGCTTCGTGGGATCCTGGACGGCAACCGTCCAGGGCAACCTTTTCTCCTTCGTCCCTGCCGTTCTGATGTCACCGCCTGCGTTGATCAGGTAACTCTTCACCTTGTGCCGATTGAGCACCCTGGCCATAGCGTCGACGATGTAACCCTTCGCTATACCGTCGAGAGTGACGCCCATACCCGACTTCTTGAAGGCGACCCTTCCCGTCGACACCTCGATATTCCGAGAGTCGACCAGGTCCAGGGCTTCCATGATCTCGGGAGAGGTCGGCGCCAGCGGCGCTAAGCCGTCGTCTCGTTTTCGGAATAGGTCAACGACCGGCTCCACCGTGATATCGAAGGCGCCACGACTCAGACCATGATAGTGGAGGGAATTCGATACTACCTGGGACAACTCGGGCGGCGATCCATCGATTCGACCTACGCTGTTGAGCGAGCTGACGGCGGACGCGCCCTCGAACCGACTGAGCAGTCGGACCAGGCGGTCCATCTCCTCGAACGCCCGCCCTATCGCCTCCTGGGCTCTCTCCTGCGACCGGCCCAATGCCGAGATCGAGACCAGCGTTCCCATCGCCGGTCGACTGCTTGTGACCTTGTGGGTCTTCCGGTCCAGGCGTACCGATTCGGTGGAGACGGGGGATTCGTCCACCCGCTCCAAGCCCAAATCCACCAGGGCAGAGAGCTTTCTGGCGATGCGAGAAGCTTCTTGCATGCGGATCTCAGGGTCTCGGGCTGTTCGAGGACGAGGGGCAATATATCAGCCGCGGGCGACCCTGGGCTAGCTGTACTCCTCGGAGAGCATTTCCCGCGTCCGCTCGAGCAGCGCCAGGGTGGCGCGTATTCCGTCGGGCTCGCTCAGCGCGCTCCCCTCGTATTCGATGCCGATGTAGCCGCGATATCCGGCATCGAGAACGACCCGTAGCATCCGCGCGTAGTCGGTGTGCCGCTCGTTGCCGTCCTCATCGAAGTCATTGGACTTCGCGCTCACCGCTTTCGCGAACGGCATCAACTCGGCGACGCCGACGTAACGGTCGTACGACTCGTCATCCTGTAGCCGGAAGTTGCCGAAGTCGGGCAACGTGCCGCAGCGCGGGCTGCCTACCGCTTCGATGACGCTGGATAGCCATGCCCCGTTGGAAGAAAGACCGCCGTGGTTTTCGACGATGACGTTGATGTCACGAGCCACGGCAAACTCCGTCAATCGACGCAACCCGTCGGCGGCGAGTTGGCGTTGTTCCGCCGGGCTCCCATCGCTTTGCGCGTTGACCCGTATCGAGTGGCAGCCGAGGAATTTCGCCGCCTCCACCCAACGATAGTGGTTCTCAACCGCTGTCGTACGCGCCGCGCCGTCCGGGTCCCCGATGGCACCCTCACCGTCGCACATGATGAGAAGACTGCTGACACCGTGATCGTCCGCCCGTGCCTTCAACTCCTTCAAGTAACCGCTGTCCTCCGCCTTGTCCTTGAAGAACGAGTTGACGTACTCGATGGCGTCCAGTCCGTAGTCAACTCTCGCAGTCTTGGGAAAGTCGAGGTTGTCCAGCTCGCCAGCATAGAGCGTTCTGTGTAGCGACCACTCGGCCAGCGAAATCTTGAAGAGGCTGTCCGCCGATGCAGGATTTGACATCCCCGCGAACACTGTGGTGGGTTTGATGACGGCGGCGACCGGTATCACGGCCGCCGCCGTCTTCAGGAACTTGCGTCGACTGACGTCCTCAGTCACCGCTCTTCACGATTGGTAGTAGGGGTTCGCGCCGGCACCGTGATTCGTGACATCCACGACATCGACGACCTGTGGGAAGACCTCCTTGATCATCCGCTCGATCCCCTGCTTCAGTGTGACCGCCGCCATGCCACAGCCCTGGCAGCCGCCGGCTAGCTCGACGTACACGACGTTGTCTCGCACATCGATCAGGGCGACCCGACCGCCGTGCGAGGCTACCGCGGGGTTGATTCGTGTCTCGATGACCTGGGCCACCTGCTGAGCCAGTTCACCGCTGGGCGGCTCGGAGCCGACGGGCTTGTAGTTTGGATTCTCGACCTGAAAGCCACCGCCGTGGACGGTCTCGACCCAATCGACAGTCGCGCCATCCATCCGCTCGGCACTTACCTCGTCCACGTAGACCTTGAAGTCGCCTGCATCGATCACGGTATCCCCGGCACGCTCGTCCGACACGTCGACGAGCATCAGCTCGTACTGTGGAGCCAGCGGACTGCCAGGCTGGGCGGCGACCCTAAGCGCGACGGGGTTGCTCTCTTCCCCGATGAATTCCAGAACCCGGTCTCGCGCTTTATCGGTAATGGTCAGCATTTTCAATTGCCTCCGTAACAACTTATTATCGGCGGCCAGGCCGCCGCCGGTTCAACGTGTTTGGACTCCCGTAATATAGCAGGGTTCGGACGGGCCGCAGCCGGCCGCAACGTCAACCGCCGCAAAGAGATAGACCATGGTATCTCGGACGACGATCCGTGTCGAGCAGGGCGACATCACCGAGTTCGGCGGTGACGCCATCGTGAATGCGGCGAACAACCAGCTGTGGCTCGGAGCCGGAGTCGCCGGAGCGATTAAGCGCAAAGGCGGCCCGAGCATCCAGGAGGAATGCAACGCACACGGGCCGATCCGGGTCGGAGAGGCAGCCATTACCGGGGCGGGCCAACTGCCGTCACGTTATGTCATTCATGCGGCGGCGATGGGGGATCAGCCGGCCAGCCAGGTCTCCATAGAGGGATCGACCCGTCAGTCTCTCGAGCTGGCCGACGGACACGACGTAAAGACGATCGCCTTCCCCATCCTGGCCTCGGGAGTCGCAGGATTCCCGCTGGACGAAGCGACGCGCATCATGCTCGCCGTTTTCCGCGCCTACCTGGCGGAAACGCAGAGCCAAATCGAAGAGATCGTATTGTACGGATACTCCGACACAGACGCCGCTACCGTCCAGCGAGTGTTGGAGGACACTCCGGCCTAGAATTCAGACAGAGTGGGCAGTCACAGAATGCTCACTACACGATCGGCGTGGCCCTTTGCCTTCACCTTCCGAAAGGCCTCCGCGATGACACCGCTCTCATCGATCACGAAGGTCGAGCGTATCAAACCCTGATAGGTCTTCCCGTAGTTCTTCTTTTCGCCCCAAGCGCCGTAGACCTCGGCAACCTTGTGGTCGGGGTCCGACAAAAGAGCGAACGGAAGATCGAACTTGGCCTTGAACCCCTGGTGCGATGCGATGCTGTCCGGGCTAACACCCAGTACCACCGCTCCTCGGCCTTCTATGTCCGGAAGTCGATCGCGAAAGTCACATGCCTCCGTCGTGCAGCCGGAGGTGTTGTCCTTGGGATAGAAGTACAGGATGACCTTCTTACCACGCAACTCGGACAACCGTACCGTCTCTCCATCGTCAGACTGTAGCTCGAAATCAGGAGCATTATCGCCAGGCGCGAGCACTCGTTCCCTCCAAGTTTGGGATTCTTCATACCATAGGTCCGGGCAACCGTTAGCAGCTCAAGAATGCTGGGTGGACTGAGAAGATGCGGCCCATTCGTTGCCCCCGCAATCCGTTAGACCGAACCTCAGACTCCCCTTGCCCTTCCAGTACTGGGTGCGCTATCCCTTCAACAGCCGAGCGATGGCCTCAGCTTTGTGGACGGAAACGGACGGATAGCGATGATCACTGGAGACCTGGAACGCGCGCACCTGCTCGAGAGGCACGAGGCCCATGTGAAGGCCTGGAACGATTTCGACCTGGGCGCTCTTGGGGAGATCTACGACCGCGATTGCTACATTTTCGACACGATCCCGCCACCCGCCTTCCAGTCGCTACGGGAATTCTTGGAGCACCTGACCCCGAGGCTGCAGGTGTTCTCGCGCTTCAAATTACGAACCTTCGATCGATTGATTCGTGTGGATGAAAGCCAGGATGACCGCTTCGGTTGGATTACCTCGCGATACGAGGCCGAGGCTCGCCGAGGCGTGGGTGTGCATCGACGCTGCGGGCGCTGGACAGAGATCTACGAGAAGCGCGGCGAAAACTGGAAACTCGTCCACCTACACTCGTCGGACGACCCCGCAGAAACTTGATCAAAAGAGGGAGAGCTGGGGGTCCAGTTCATCCGGCTCGGTCACGGGCTGGCCTAACCGTCTCAGCAGACTGCGCGCGCTGGCAGGTGAGTGACCCTCGTAGTGGTTGTTGAAGAAGCCGTAGATCTCGCGCACCTGGCTCGACAACTCCTTCAGAACGTCCGCCCAACCGCCGATCTCCGCCGATCGATCGAATAACTGCTGCGAGTAGTCCTCGAGGTGGGGCCGCTCGCCCAGCCAACGGAAGTAGGAGAAGTCGGCCGTCGGCTCGCGAGCCGTCTCCATCAGGCGATCGCGTGGAATCCACGGCCCATCCGGAAGCGCGAGCCCGACCCCAACCGAGCGTAGCAACTCCGGAACATCTCCCTCCAGCCAGCCCGGGTGACGAAACTCGACGGCGAAGCGAAAACCCGATGGCAATCGCTTGACGAAGGCCTCGAGCACCGAGCGATCGGATGGCGAGAAGTCCGGGGGTAGCTGCACGAGTATCACGCCCAGTTTCTCGCCCAAAAGTTCGGCGCGTTTGCAGAACGTCTTCACCACCTCATCGCCGCCCCGCAAACGCCGCTCGTGCGTCACTTCGCCCGGAATTTTCAGTGAGAAACGGAAAGTGTCGGGGGTTCGGTCATGCCAACCCAGAAAGTGCGAGGCCGGCGGTATTGCGTAGAACGAACTGTCGACCTCCACGGCGTGGAACGCCTTCGCGTAGACGTTCAGGTACCGGGAGGCAGGAGTCCCGTCGGGAAAGAAAGGGCCGACCCAGTCGGGATACGACCAGCCCTGGGTGCCGATGAAATACCGCGCAGTCATGGCCTCTATAGTAGCTCAACCGCGCGGTGTAGAAAAACTCTCGAACGTCGTCAGTATCGACCACAGATGATGCGGCCAGCGTTGTCGACCGACTGGCCCGGCAGGAACTCACCGTCCTGCAGGTAGCACCGCTGGTTGGTCGAGGGATGCCGAACCGTGATCGAGTAGTTGCGTCCTATTTGGTGAACCAGGTACTCGGTTTCGTACGACTTTGGCAGCGGCTTCACCTTGCCGCCCACGGTGACATCCTCCGCATAGCGCAATTCTTCCGTGGCGAAGAGCAGCTGCTGTTGGCGAAACCGCTCCAGCCAATTCGACATGTCCACCACGATCTGCTCATCGTGCACGTCGGTGCTCGGTGAAACATCGTTGATCGGCGGTGGTTGTCCCGCCGCCGGGATTTCCCCCGGCTTCGGACTCGGGTTGGGGTCGGGCTGGGACGCATCGGGCCGGCTTGTAGCACTGCAAGCTAGGGCGGTAGCGAGGAGCCCGACCACAAGACTCTCCCGGGTCTTCATGCGGAACCTCTCCTGCTGCGTCTACTTCAGGGCTGCTGATCCATAGTATAGTCTTGTCCGCTAGGGTCAACGGTCGCTGGGCCTTGGTCGCGATGGCCTCAACTCGACACGACTGGGAAGCGCACGGTCGTCATAGTCGAGAAGCTGGAGCACGGACTTCGCCACATCCTCCGAGGAGAGCTTCCAGGTATCGCCCATCGGTTCGGTATCGTTGAAGTAGGTGTCCACCGAGCCGGGCATGACGCAACTGACGCGGATCCCGTGCTCGCGCACGTCGAGCATCAGCGCTTCGCTGAAGCCGATCAGCCCGAACTTCGAGGCGTTGTAGGCAGTACCCCCCGCGAAGGCGTAGCGACCGGCCAGACTGCCGATGGTGATGATCCAACCGCCGCCTCGTTTCCTCATCTCCGGCACGGCCACGTGACAGCAGTTGTAAACGCCGGTCAGGTTCGTGTCGATCACCTGGCTCCAGTCGTCGGGTCCGATCTCTTCGATGGAGCCGAACCCGCCGCCGATGCCGGCGTTGGCTACCAGGATGTCGAGCTTGCCAAACTCCCTCACCGTGGCATCGATCATTCGCCTGACGTCGGTCATTTCACGAACGTCCGTCTCGACGCCCATGGCCCGTCCCTCTCCGCCATAGTCGATTTCCTCGGCGGTTGCAGTGGCTTCATCCGCGTTTCGCGAACACACTGCGACATCGGCTCCAGCCTCGCAGAGGCCGACCGCGATGGCTCGGCCGATTCCTTTGCTGGCGCCCGTGACAACCGCGACCTTCCCCTCGAGATCCGGCATCCTCGATCCTCCATAGCTTGTTCTGCTTATCTCAAGAACCCATTCACGCTGCCGCCGATGCGGGGTCGGCGCAAGCCCGCGGTCTAGAAGAAGAAGAAGAAGAGAAAAGCTCGAGGGTGTTAGTGGCCCTTTCTGAGCAACGAGATGTAGGGCAGTGTACATTTAAATGCTCTCGGGGGAGGTATGTGTTAGAAACATCACTTGCCATCGGGCCCCCGACCGTCTATATTTTTGCCCAGGTAACCCCGCCTATCCCCCAGCCGTACAATAGGTTGGGCCTCCCAAGAGATCACCTCGCTCGTAGTGCCGGCTCCTAGAACACAGCGAAGGATGGTTTTCGCCGTCCAAGCGTACCCGTGGAGAGTTGAGCACATCGGAACAAGACCACATCACAAGAGAGGGAAGATGAAGAAAGCACTGTTAGGCGTGGCGGTAGCCTTGGCGTTCGGCTTGGCCGGGACCAGTGACGCAGCGGCGCAGGGCATCACGCTCGGTGTCCAGGGCGGGTACAACTACGCGCAGCTGTCCGACGTACCCACCGACATCGAAGAAGTGGGAGACAAGGGCAGCTTTGTCGTGGGTGCCTTTGTCGACATCCAGTTCCACAGCCTGCTGTTCATTGGCGTGGAAGGCATGTACGCCGAGAGCAAGGTCGATATCACAGATACAGGCGAAACCGGAAGCTTCAAGCAAGCTTACATCGATGTTCCGGTGTACCTGGGTGCGCGCCTGCTGCACGGTATGTTCCAGCCGGTCTTGTATGCTGGCGGCATGGCATCGTTCGAGGCATCGTGTGACATTACGATTATGAGCGTGTCTGCGAGTTGCAGCGACGTGGACATATCCACGAAGAGCGCCGTCTGGAGCGCCGTCTTCGGCGGCGGGCTCGATGTTGCGCTCGGACCGGTCCGCCTCAACGGCGACATCCGCTACAACCTTGGACTGAGCAACGTCCTCGATGAAGACGGCGAGGACATCAAGTGGAACAGCTGGATGGGGTTGATCGGCATCGGGTTTGGAATCGGCTGATTCCTAACTGACTCCGTTTGAGGCACGGGCCCGCAGGAATGCGGGCCCGTTTCTTTTGCACGACCGCTAGCCCGACTCGCGGAGCAGCGGCTCGAGCACGACCCACACGTTTTCAGCCACGATCACCTGGCCCTCGGCGGTCGGATGGGTTCCATCCGGCTGGTTGAGCTCGGGAATACCTGCCACGCCATCCAGCAAGAAGGGGATTAACACCGCGTCGTTCTGCTCCGCCAGCTCCACAAACGTCCTCGCGAACTCGCCAGCATAAGGCTCGCCCAGATTGGGGGCCGCCTGCATTCCCGCTATGCCGCTTCGCGCTTCCGGCTGTGCGGCCCGATTCCCGTCACTGATCTCCTCGGCCACGTCCTGGCCGCGCAACATGTCGTTGGCGCCCAGTTCCACGACTAGCACCGCCAACGGTTGCCTCAGCAGCCAATCGGTGCGCCTTAGGCCGCCGGCCGATGTCTCGCCGCTATTTCCCGCGTTCACTACTCGGAACCCGAAGCCCGCCGAGTCGATTTTGGTCTGGATCAGCGCGGGATACGCTTGCTCGGGCGAGACGCCCATCCCGGCGGTGAGGCTCGTGCCCAGAAACAGAACCACAGGCTGGCTCGTATCGGGAGGCGAAGCTTCCGTTTCCGATGCGCGCTCCGCCGGCCGCTGTTGCTCGCGCCCGCAGGCGGCAGCCAGTGCGAGGAGCCCACAGACGAGTATCTTTCGTCCCATGATGATCATCACTAAAGCACTCGAGCAAACATATACGAGCGGCGGTCGGCCGCTTACGGTCCTCACGGACATCGACCTGGAGATCGAGGCGCGCAGCGCCATCGCCATCGTCGGCCCCTCGGGCTCCGGAAAGACGACGCTTCTAGGCCTGCTCGCCGGGCTCGATCTGCCGTCCGCCGGCTCCGTCACCCTGGACGGCCAGAATCTGGGCGATCTGTCCGAAGACGAGCGCGCCGCCCTGCGCGCTGAGAAACTAGGCTTCGTCTTCCAGAGTTTCCAGTTGATCCCTACGCTGACCGCGCTGGAGAACGTCCTCGTCCCCATCGAGCTGCAGACCGGAATGGCGGCAGCAGACGCTGCGGATGCAGACGCACGAGCTCGCGACCTGCTCACCCGCGTCGGTTTGGGCGACCGCGAACACCACTACCCCGCCCAGCTTTCGGGCGGCGAACAACAGAGGGTCGGGCTGGCGCGGGCCTTCGCAAACCGACCGAAGATCCTCATGGCCGACGAGCCTACCGGCAACTTGGACGCGGATACCGGCCACACCGTGATAGACCTCATGGTCAACCTGAACCGGGAAGAGGGGACGACCCTGGTCCTGGTGACGCACGACACCGAGCTCGCGTCGAAAGCGCACAGGATCGTCCGACTGTCCGGTGGTCGCGTCGTCAGCGACGAAGCGGTGGCAAGCGCGTGAGCCTTCGATTCACGCTGGCCATGGCGCGGAGGGAAGCGCGAGCGACGCGCCGGCGCCTGGCTCTGTACATCGTCGCCATCACCTTGGGCGTTGCCGCCCTAGTCTCCATCAACTCCTTCAAGGCCAACGTCACGTCGGCGGTCAGCGGCCAGGCGCGAGATCTGATGGGCGCCGATCTACAGCTCGGCAGCCGCTGGGGGCTCACGGAAGACATCGAAGCGTTCGTCGACTCCCTCGTCGTCGATAGTGCGGACGTCTCGCGGGTTCTCTCTTTTTCGTCGATGGCGTTGGCCACACGCTCCGGTTTGACACGACTGGTAGAGATCCAGGCGCCGTCCGGCGGCTATCCCTTCTACGGCGAACTGACCACCGAACCGCCCGGGCTTTGGCACGAGTTCCGATCGTCGCGTCAGGCACTGGTCGACCCCGCACTGCTGGTGCAACTCGATGCTGCAATCGGCGACACGCTGGCCATCGGACAGGCGCGCTTCGTGATCGCCGGCACCGTCACCAAGATCCCTGGCGATGTCAGTCTGCGCTCGTTGTTCGGCCCGCGCGTCTACATCCCCGAGTCCTACGTCGACGAGACGGGCCTGCTTCGCTTCGGCAGTATATCGTTCCAGCAGACGTATATCAGACTCGACGAAACCGAGTCGCTCGACGAGATGATGGAGGCGCGTGATTCGCTCTTCGAGGCGAACCGCGTCTGGTACACGACGGTCGACGAGTACGAAGAGAACCTCACGTCCGGTCTCGAGGACATGAGCAGCTTCCTAGCCCTGGTCGGCCTGGTCGCACTTCTGCTGGGCGGAGTCGGCGTGGCGAGCGGGGTGCACGTCTTTGTCAACGAAAAACTCGACACCGCAGCCGTACTGCGTTGCCTGGGCGCGCGACAGAAGCAGACCTTCGCGATCTACCTCCTGCAGGCCTGCGCCATGGGCCTCACCGGCGCCGTCTTCGGCGTTGCCCTCGGCCTCATCGTGCAGGCTGTGATCCCGGGAGTGCTACAAGACTTTCTGCCGTTGGATGTGCCCTTCCGGATCGAGTGGCCGGCGGTAGCCGCAGGTCTCGGTGTGGGTGTATGGGTCGCCCTGCTCTTCGCGCTCCTACCGCTTCTTCGCGTCAAGGACGTGGCCCCACTTCGGGCGCTACGTCGCGACTACGAGAAGTCCGGTCGTCGCTTCGATCCGTGGCGGTGGGGGACGTACTTGGCGTTGGTGGCAAGCCTTCTGGTGTTGACGGTTTGGCAGGCGCCGCAACCTGTCGCCGGAGTCGCGTTCGCAGTCGCGGCGATCGTCACTGCGGGGGCCCTGGGTCTTACGGCTTTCGTCTTGATGTGGCTGACGCGAAAGTTCTTTCCAAAGCGGGCGCGCTTCGCGGTACGCCAGGGGATGGCCAACCTCTTCAGGCCACACAATCAGACCATGGCGGTCACGCTGTCCATCGGGTCCGGGGTGTTTCTCATCGCTCTGCTCTACGTCGTGCAACGGAATCTTCTCGACCAGTTCACCATGGAAACGCGACCGGACCGGCCGAACATGCTGCTATTCGACGTTCAGCCCGACCAGGTCGAAGGCGTCGCCGACTTGCTGGAAGAGCGCGGGGCGCCCGTCTTGCAGCGGACACCCATCGTCCCCGCCCGACTGACCCATCTGAAGGGCCGCAGCGTCGAGGAAATCCTGGCGGACACCAGCGGGCCGCGGCCCGAGCGTTGGGCGCTGCAGCGAGAGTACCGCCACACGTATCGCGACACACTGGCGGGAAACGAGCAACTGGTCGAAGGCGAGTGGTTCGACGAGCGCGCCGCCGGTGAGGACACGGCGTCGGTCGCCCGCATATCCATCGAGCAACAGATAGCCGGAGATCTGCGAGTCGAGATCGGAGACCGCATCACCTTCGAGGTTCAGGGCGTACCGCTCGAGACCGAGATTGCCAGCATCCGCTCCGTCGATTGGGCGCGTTTCGAGCCCTGGTTCTTCGTCGTCTTCGAGTCGGGGGTGCTGGAAGAGGCCCCTCAATCCACCATCGTGCTATCGCGGATGGACGACGCAACCCGGCGAGCGGAGCTGCAGCGGGATCTGGTTGTGGGATACCCCAACGTATCGGTCATCGACCTGACTACGATCATCGAGGCCGTGGATGCAATCCTCGGCAAGGTCGCGTTGGCTATCCGATTCATGGCGCTCTTCAGCATAGGCAGCGGGCTGGTCATCCTGATCGGTGCCATCGCCACATCGCGCTACCAGCGGACACGCGAGTCCATCCTGTTGAAGACCCTCGGGGCTAGGTCCACGACGATTCGCCGCATTCTGGCCACCGAATACTTCGCCCTCGGTTCCTTCGCGGGCCTGGCCGGGGTCGCCTTGGCTACGATAGGAGCCTGGATCGCGGTCAAATTCATGTTCGAGATGACCTTTCATTTGCCGGGGATCCCGCTCCTCGGATTTTGGATCGGAACTGCGGTCCTGACCACGATCATCGGCCTGGCCAACAGCCGAGATGTCGTGCGCCGGACTCCGCTGGCCGGCATGCGTGAGCTCGCCGACTGAGGACGACGATGGAAACACACATCCCGAACGCCGTTTCCGAGTTCTTTCACGAGCATGCGGGCGAGCTGTGGTGCGAGAGTGTTCCTTTGTCTCGCATTGCTGACGATATAGGCACACCCTGCTACGTATACAGCGATACAGCGATCCGTTCCCGTTACGCCGCTCTCGCCAGCACGTTCGACGATGTGCCGGCGCGTATCTTCTACTCGGCGAAGGCGAATCACAACCTCGCAGTATTGCGCTTGATCAAGAGCCTCGGCGCCGGCGCCGATGTCGTATCGGCAGGTGAACTGCACCGGGCGCGGCTCGCTGGTTTCGGGGGACCGGACATCATTTTCGGCGGCGTTGGAAAGACGAAAGACGAGATCGAGGCGGCGCTCTCCGCTGGCGTGTTCCTGATCAACGCGGAGTCCGGTGGGGAGTTGCGTCTCATCAGAAAATCGGCTGCGGCCTTAGGGGTGCAAGCCAAAGTCACACTGCGAGTGAATCCCGGGGTAGAGGCAAGCACACACGATTACACACAGACTGGCCACTACCGTACGAAGTTCGGCGTCGCCCTGGAAGATGCTGAAGCGCTCATCGCTCACGCCAACGGTCTAGACAACATCAAGGTCGTGGGCATCGCTGCGCACATCGGCTCACAGATTCACACACCGGAGCCTTACCGTGAAACGCTGCAGCGCCTATCAGGTCTCATTCGCAAGCTCGCCGGGACTGGTCTCGAACTTCGCTACATCGACATCGGAGGCGGTTTCGGGGTTCGACACGACGGCGGCCTTGAGATCGACCTGCACGCCGTCGCGGAAGCCGCCGGCCAGGCTGCGGAAGAGTTCGACCTGACCTGTATCCTCGAACCCGGTCGCTGGCTGGTTTCGCCTGCAGGCGTGCTGCTGGCCCAAGTTCTATACGTGAAGACGGTGGGAGAGCAGACTTACTGCGTAACCGACACCGGTGTGAACGACTTCATGCGACCCAGTTACTACGGCGCCTTTCATCCAATTGAAGCTGTCAAGAGCAGCCCTGCGACGATGGTGGCGGAGGTGGTCGGGCCGGTCTGCGAGTCTGGAGATTTCCTCGGGCACAAACGCTCCCTGCCCGATCTGCGCGAAGGCGACTTGCTCGCCGTCTTCTTCGCCGGCGCCTACGGCTCTGTCATGAGCTCGAACTACAACTCACGTCCGCGGGCAGCGGAGGTGCTGGTCCAGGGCGAGCACTTTAAGATCGTGAGGCGGCGCGAATCTCTCGCGGAGCTGGTAGCACCCGAAGAGCACTGAAATGTTGTGCTTGAGTCGAACAGTTCTTACACTTCCAGCCGCAATACACCACCAGAAAGCTGTTCTCGCCGGCGTCTGAAACCTAGAACGAATCTTGCTGCAGATTAGGATCTGTAAAACGACGTAAGCTGTACTACCGGGAAAAGACCCGCCAATTCCCTGAGACAGCCAAATAACCGGGCAAGGGTGCTGGGTGGCTTAGTTGAGTGGACCAGGCATGGAAGCCTGTACTCACGATCACACTTGCAGGAGGGACACATGGCTTCTCGATGGAGGCTCGTCCTACTCTCCACCACGATCGCGTTCGTCGCGGGTCTCGTTTGGGTCGGCTGCTCGCCGGATTCCACCGACCTCACGGCCCCAGACGATCGCCTCGCCGTTCTGCAGGAGCTGCTTAGGCCAGCGATGCAGGTGCAGGAGCGACACACACCCGAGCTGATGGAGCTGCCGGGAGTCGTGGGCACTGCTGTCGGCCTCACGGGCGCTGGGGATCCCGTCGTAAAGATCATGACAACGGGTCCCGATGTCGCAGGTCTGCCCGATCGTCTCGACGGCTTTCTGGTCGAAGTGGAGGTTACCGGATTGATAATGGCGCGGACCGACCCGACGGTCAGACAGCCGAGGCCTGTACCGACGGGAGTTTCGATCGGGCATCCGGCCATAACCGCCGGTACCATCGCCGCGCGCGTCAAGGACGTGCTTGGCAACGTCTACATCCTTAGCAACAACCATGTCCTGGCTGATGCGAACGACGCCAACTTGGGTGACCCGATCGTGCAGCCTGGCGCATACGACGGCGGGCAGAGCCCCGGCGATGTAGTCGGCCAACTGGACTCTTTCGAATGGATCGATTTCAACGGCGGCAACAACACGATGGATGCCGCCATCGCGATTTCCTCCACGGCCGACCTGGGTAACTCGACGCCTGCCGACGACGGCTACGGCACACCGAGCTCCACGATCTACGGTGACGGCGATGGCGATGGCTACTTCGACAACAAGAGCGATCTGCTTAATCTTGCCGTTCAGAAGTACGGGCGAACGACCAAGCTCACTCAGGGAACTGTGACGGAGATCAACGCGACGATAAGCGTGTGCTACGAGGCACTCTACGGCATCTTCTGCCTGAAATCCGCGATCTTCGTAGATCAGCTCGGAATCGGTCCCGGCCAGTTTAGCGATGGAGGCGACTCGGGTTCGCTGATCGTCGACCTTCTCGGCAACAAGCCTGTGGGTCTCCTCTTTGCTGGGAGCTCGACGCGCACGTTCGCCAACCGCATCGACCTGGTGCTCAAGAATTTCGGCGTGATCGTCGACGGGGATGCCCCCGTTTCCGTCACCGACATCGGACTCACGGACATCAGCGCGCCGGAGTCCGTCACACAAGGCAATGCCGTGAATGTGGAGGTCACTGTCCTTAACGTGGGGAACGAAGATGTTACGGATGACATCGAGGTCACGCTGACTGACGAGGCCGACGGTGGTCTGATCGGAACCCAGACGATCGCCGGGGGGCTCAGACCCGGCACCTCGACGACGTTGACGTATAACTGGGACACATCGGGAGAGTCGATCGGGGATCACACGCTTACTGCCAGTCAGCTCTCCGTAGACGAAAATGCGGGCAACGACTCGCGGAGTACGGTCGTGACCGTGAACGATATGGCGCCACCGCCTCCACCGCCTGTTGAGGGTATGCACGTCGGTAATCTCTGGAAGATGAGCACGAATGAGGGCCGGACCTGGAGTGCTTACGTCATCGTGACCGTGCACGACGGCTCGCACAATCCCTTGCCGAACGCCACAGTTTACGGGTCGTGGACTGGAAGCGGTCTCGGAAGCGACGAGTGCACTACGGACTACGCGGGAGAATGCCTGATGCTGAAGACGTTAATCCGTAAGCGCAACTCCAGCGTGATCTTTTCGGTGAACAACGTCGTTTATACATCGCAGACTTACCAGCCGGGTGGGAACCACGACGACGATGGGGACAGTGATGGAACGAGCATCACGGTGCCAAAGCCGTAGCGATATTGGCCTTTCGGGGAGTACTTTGGGGGGGGCAGTGCCCCCCCTTTGTTTCGTTTCGGCCCGTAGCGACGCATGCTCCGACTACAGCCACTAGGATGTCTACCACGCGATGCAGCCCGAATACGAAACGCCGCCAGATCGGCCGAGGTATCATGCTGACGCTGACGAGCGGCGTCTTACTATACTGCTCCAACAACGAAGCGAGCGAGCGAAGCCGAGCAAGGAGAGAGATGACCCAAAAGAGCATCGAACAGGTCTTGCAGGAACATACGCGTGAGTGGATGTCGATTCCCGGAGTCGTAGGTACTGCCATCGGCGAATGCGACGGCGAGCAATGCATCCGCGTGCTGGTGATCAACAAGACCCCGGAGCTGGCAGAGAGGATACCGGATGTAGTTCAGGGGTTCGTGGTGGACATTCAGGAGACCGGGCGAATCCGATCGCTACATAGCCCCGAGCCAGAGTAGGTATCGGAAGGAAGATCGAAGGACCAATCCTGACCTCACCGGGCCACGGGTTTCCGCCCTTGTGCTCCTGCCAGTGCTTAAGGAGCACCTCCAGCTCGCTGACCATAAGGGCGTAGAAGTCCCGCTTGTGCTCAAGGCGTTCTTTCCGCACCGGCTCGGCGGACGAAAGGATGCGCAGGCCCTGTTCGGCTATGTCGAGAGCTTCCTTGGCTCCCTTGATGCGAATGCTCAAAAGCGCTTCAAATCCATCCTCGCGAAGCCGCTAGTGACTCTGCCGCGATTTGGGAACTCCGATCCTCTCGAGCAATCCCACGGACTCCTTTAACCGCGTATTCATGTTGACCGACCCCTTGCTGACGTGAAGCGCATCCGCTAGAAGTATTAGAACCTGTCAATAGAAACTCCCTGTGGGAGCCGGGCGTCGCCAAGCGGCGTCATTCGAGGTACACCCTATGAAACGCGCTTACACACTTCTCTTAGCGCCCTTGCTTCTTGCTTCACTGCCCCAAGGTGCCTGGTGCCAGGAATCCGCGGCCGAGATCATCGACCGCGTCGACCGTATCATGCGTGGCGAATCCAGTCGCGGCACGGCCACGATGGAGGTCGTGACCGAGAACTGGGAACGCAGCATGACCATGGAGATGTGGTCGCTGGGCACAGACTACTCGCTGATCCGCATCACGGCTCCCAAGAGCGAGGAAGGCACCGCCACGCTGAAGGCGGAAGAGGACATCTGGAATTACCTGCCCCGGGTGGATCGTACCATCAAGATCCCTGCATCGATGATGATGGGCGCCTGGATGGGCTCGCACTTCACGAACGATGACCTGGTCAAGGAGAGCCGCCTGATCGAGGACTACGACATCGAGATCGCCTTCGAGGGCGACCGAGAAGGTGTCGAGGTTTGGGAGTTCGAGCTGACGCCGAGACCCGAGGCCCCAGTCGTCTGGGGGAGCATTGGATATCGGGTCCGTAAAGATGATCTGATGCCGCTTTGGGCACGTTACTTCGACGAAGACGGCAACCTCGTCCGGACGATGACTTTCAGCGATTTCCGGGTAATGGGCGGTCGCCTCGTTCCGGCCGCCATGGACGTTCTTCCCGAGGACAAGCCCGGCGAGCGAACCAGCGTCCGCTACACCGAATTGGAATTCGACGTCGACATCGACCGGGACTTCTTCTCCCTGCGGGCCCTGCGATCGGGAGGTCGATAGCATGCGCGCCGGTCCCTGGTGGAAGATCGGCTGGCGTAACCTCGGCCGTAACCGGCGACGTACACTGATCACCATGGCCGGGCTGGCATTCGGCTACCTGGCCGTGGTGCTCCTGGTCGGTTGGATGGAGGGTCTCACCGCCGAGATGATCGAGAGCGCCACCAGCACGCTGTCGGGGCAGCTGCAGGTCCACGACCTCGACTACCGGCCCGAACGCAAGATCTATGACACCATCGGCGGCCGCGAGGGCGCCGACATCGACGCCCTCGTACGCGAGGTGGCGGCCGACCCGCTGGTCGAGGCGGCAGCGCCTCGAGTCTACGCCGGCGGTCTCGTCAGCTCGGGCGAAGCGACGGTAGCCGGACTGCTCATGGGAGTCGACCCGGAACTCGAAGTGGGCGTCAGCGTAATCCTGCGCGCGATAGTCGAGGGACGGCCGCCGGCCGTCGGCACCAACGACATCGTTATCGGCTCGGAGATGGCACGCCAGCTGGCGGCGCGTATCGGGGACGAGGTGATCCTCGTGGTCCCAGCAGCCGACGGCTCGATGGGCAACGACCTGTACCACGTGTCAGGCATCTTCCACAGCGGACTGACCGAACTCGACGCGTCCTACGCGATGTTGTCCATCGGGACTCTGCAAACGCTCATGGCCCTCGATCCCGGCCGAGTGCACGAGATCGCCGCGTCCGTCAGCGATCCCTGGATGGCACCCGAGGCAGCGGATCGGATCGCCTCGCGCCTGGCGGTCGCGGAGTTGGAGATCGAGGTCGAGCCGTGGACGCGGCTGCGCCCCGAGATGCTGGATTACGCGCAGCTGGCACAGGCTTGGAACGGCATCATCATCTTCATCATATTCGCCATCGCGATTTTCGGCGTGGCCAACACCATGCTCATGGCGACCTACGAGCGCCGTCGCGAATTCGCCGTCATGCTCGCACTCGGCACCTCGCCCTTCGCCATCGTCCGCTCGGTGTTGGCCGAAGCGCTGAGTCTGGGAGCGATCAGCTTGCTGCTCGGCGCCGCGATCACGTTCCCGTTGATGGCCTGGTTTTACAACGCACCGCCCGACCTGAGCTGGGCGTACGGCGACTACACGTTCCTCGGAGCGCTGATCCGTCCTCACCTGCGCGTTGAGCTGAATCCCGAGATGTGGGCATGGACCGGTGCGGCACTGTTGATCACTGCGGTGGTGGCGGCGCTCTACCCCGCGGCGCGCGCGGCTAGAGTGCCACCTGCCGATACGTTATCGGGTCTGTGATATGTTGTCACGCGAGACCTCGATCGTCCGACTCGCCCTACGCAACTTGAGGCGCTACGCACGGCGCAGCGCGCTCACCGCCGCCGCGATGATCGTGGGCGGCGCCCTGATGATCTTTTCGCTGTCCATCGGCGATGGTGGACACGAGGATTGGATCAAGTCGGGTGCGCGCATGGGGTCGGGGCACATATCGATACAAGGGCCCGGATTCAAAACCACCCGCAAAATTGAAGACCGCCTCTCGAGCGCGGCCCGCGCTGCGGCCGAGACCGCCCTACAGCAGGCCGGCGTCGTCGAGCATATCGTCGCGGTTGTCCCGCAGTTGGCCATCGGCGGACTGGCTAGCTCGACCACGGGGGCGCGACCCGCGCAGATCATCGGCGTCGATCCCATCGCCGAAGCCGAGTTCTCGATGTTGGATGACAAGCTCGTCGAAGGCCGCTACCTGGAGCCCGATGATCGGCTGGCCGCGTACATCGGTGCCGGCATGCTGGAAGCCCTCGACTTGCGGCTCGGTTCGCGCTTCGTGCTCACGGCACAAGACGCCGATGGTGAGATCTCCGGCCAGCTTGTCCGCGTCGTCGGCGTTTTCCGCTCCGGTGTGCCCGAGATCGATCAAGCGCTGATCCACATGCCCTTCGCGACGGCGGGATCGTGGCTCGGCTCGGGGGAGGACGTCACGACCATCGCCGTGCTCGTCGATCGAAGTCGAGCAGTGCCCCCCGTGACACGAGTGTTACGGCGCGAGCTATTCGACGAGATTGAGACCGGCCAGATGGATGTGCTCACATGGCGCGAAGCTTCGCCCGAGCTTGATGCCGCCGTGCGAATCGACGATCTGGGAAACTACGTCTGGCAGGGCATTATGTTCGGCATCATCGCGCTTGGAATCGTCAACACCGTGTTGATGTCGGTGATGTACCGGAAGCGCGAGTTCGGTCTGCTGCAAGCGCTCGGCTTTACACCGCGCCAGACGGGAAGCCTGGTCATCACAGAAGGCGTCGTACTCACCGCCATCAGCGGCCTCTTCGGGATCGCGCTGGGTCTGTTCTTGACCTGGTTCTTTTTCCGTGAAGGACTCGATTTTTCCTTCACGTGGGATGAAGACTGGAGTTTCGGAGGAATAGCGGTCGATCCGATTATCATCCCGATGTTCAGCGCCCGAAGGGTCCTCCAGTCACTGGTCTTCATATTGGCCATCGGGACTCTAGCATCTCTGTATCCCGCGTATCGGGCGACGCGCATCGATGTCGCCGAGGCGATGAAGTTCGAACGATGACGAAGAGATAGATATGAACGAGCACAATGCAGCGGCCGTTCGAACCGAGGAAGTCTGGAAGATATTCGAGCAAGAGGCCGAGGAGGTTCAGGCCGTCCGGGGAGTCTCGTTGACCATCGAACCGGGCGAGTTCACCGCCATGGCTGGTCCGTCGGGCTCGGGGAAGACGACCCTGCTGAATCTCATCGGTGGGCTCACACGCTCGACACGTGGCGGGGTTTGGGTCGCGGGCCAAGACCTGACGACGATGTCGAATCGCAACCTGGCTCGCATGCGGCTCGACCAGATCGGCTTCATCTTTCAGGCCTATAACCTGCTCCCGGTGCTGACAGCAGCGGAGAACGCCGAGTTCCCGCTGCTGCTTCAAGGCGTCGACAACTTGAAGGCCTGGAGGACCGGCGTCCGGGCAAGTTGTCGGGCGGTCAACAGCAGCGAGTCGCGGTCATTCGCGCGGTGGTCGGCGAGCCGGCCCTGGTACTGGCGGATGAGCCGACCGCAAACCTCGACTCCGCCGCTAGCGATGCTCTTCTCGAAATGATGGAGGAGCTGAATCGCGATCTCGGAACGACGTTTGTCTTCGCCACCCACGACCCTCGAGTTATGGAGCGGGCCACCAGACTCATCCGGCTCGTGGATGGCTCCATATCGACCGACGAACGACGATAGCCAAACCGCTCCAGTGATTCGGTCAGCTCGCCTCGCGCTCCTTCTCCTATTGCTGGCGGCGACCAGCAGCACGGCCCAACTGCCAACCATCCGCGGTTACTACCAGAACGTTCCCCTGTGGAGCGACTCGACCACGTTCGCGAATGGCGGATTCAGCGACTTCAATCGGTTGCGCTTCATGACCGAGCCCAGCCTCGGTCGCTTCTCCCTTCAGATCGCCTACGAGCAATTCCTTTCGCTATCGCAGCGACCGAGACAGGCGTTGAACCCTGCAGCCGGCTCGCTGCTCCCCAGCGGAGGCGAGTGGCTCGACCTTCAGTGGACGATCAAGGAAACCGATCACGTGACCTGGGGCCATCGCTTCGACCGACTCAACATCCGTTGGCAACCCAACCAGGTCCTGGACATGACCGTCGGCCGCCAGGCGATATCGTGGGCCACGACCCTTCTGCTCACGCCGGCCGACCCGTTCTCGCCCTTCAACCCGTCCGACCCGTTTCGCGAATACCGTGCGGGCGTCGACGCCGCTCGCGTGCAAGTCTATACCGGACCTCTCACCGACTTCGACCTCGTGGCACGGCCCACGAAGAACAACACGCTCAGCGGGACCGAGGTCGAAGAGCTGACCGTGCTCGGCCGCGGCCGCACAGTCTGGAGCACCTGGGAAGTCTCGGCGTGGCTGGGCATGATCTACGACGAGCCCGGCATGGCCCTCGGTGCGGTGGGCTCCGTCGGTGCGTTTGCGCTGCGGGGCGAGGCCAGCCTAAGGGAGAAGGAAGACAACGTCGTGCTGCGTGCCACCGTCGATATCGACCGCCTTTTCATGCTCATGGGCCGCGACCTCTACATCGTGCTGGAGTATCAGCACGATGGCTTCGGCGGGTCGAGCCCCGAGCAATACACCGACGTCGTCACCTCCGCACCCTTCGCCCGAGGCGAGCTCCAAGTACTCGGCCAGGACGAACTGCTGGGCCAGGCCTCGTGGCAAATCCACCCGCTGTGGAATACCAGCCTGCTGTTGCTGTGGAACCTGAACGACGGGAGCGCCCAGCTGGTACCCGGCGCCTCCTATTCGCTCTCGAACGAGGTGAGACTACAGGGGGGGATGTTCTTCGGTTTCGGGGATGGTACGCCGACTGTGGCGACGCCGATTCCTTCGGAGTACGGAATCTCGCCCTTTACATTGTTCGTTGCCCTCAACGCGTTTTTTTAGCTTTGGGAACCTACGAATCCTTCCCCCAAGCCGTGCGTAGTGTCGGAAGGGAGGCGAACCACAAGATGATCAGGAGATGGATTACTCCTGCCACAGCGGTGGTGCTCGCCCTGGGTGCCCCGGGCTGCGGCGATGATTCGCTGGGACCTGAAGATTCGAGCAGTATCGCGTCGTGGATGGACTTCCACGACGTACCCGGCGTCAGTGTCGCCGTAATAAGGGATTTCGAGCTCGACTACGTGGAGGTCCACGGCGTGAAGAGCCGGTCGACGCAGGAGCCGGTAACGGCTCAGACCCTGTTTCAAGCGGCGTCGATCAGCAAGTCCGTGTCCTCGGCGGGTGTGGTGAGGCTCGCGCAGGAAAGCACGGTCTCTCTTGATACAAACGTCAACAGCTACCTCACATCCTGGCAGATTCCCAACAACTCCTATCAGAACACCGAGAAGGTCACATTGCGGAGGCTCATGAGCCACACGGCAGGTACGACCGTGCATGGTTTTCGCGGCTACCGCTACACCGAGTCCGTACCAACGACGATCCAGATACTCAAGGGCCAGCCACCCGCCAACTCGGCGCCAATCGTGGTCGATTTCGTCCCGGGTAGCGAATGGCGATACTCGGGGGGTGGCTACGTCGTCATGGAACTGGCGGTAAGGGACGTCACGGGGACCACGTTTCCCAACTTCATCCGGGAGAAGGTGCTGGAGCCGATCGGCATGGAGAACAGCACCTTCGAGCAGCCTCTGCCAGATTCATTATTCGACTCCGCAGCATCCGGTTACTACGCCAACGGCACTGCCGTCCCGGGCCGTCACCACATCTATCCCGAGACCGCCGCCGCAGCACTGTGGACAACCCCTACCGACCTGGCTCGCTTCCTTATTGAAGTGCAGCTGTCGCTTCGAGGCGAGTCCAACCGAGTGCTCAGCAGGGAGAACACCGAGGGGCTACTGACAGAGGTCATGAACGGTTATGCCCTGGGTTTTGCGCGATGGTCTGACCGGACCCAGCCCTACTTTGGACACGGCGGCGCTAACGACGGCTTTCGGAGCACAATGGTCGCGCACCTCAGCCAAGGATACGGCGTCGTGGTCATGACCAATAGCGACAATGGGTCGGACCTCGCAGAGGCAGTCGTTCGGGTGGTCGGGCGGAGAGAAGGCTGGCCGGGGTATTGATCGGGAGGTGTAAGTAAAATGAGCAATGGAGCAAATCTATTACTGGTTTACTCTGCACTCCCAGAAACTACGCCTTGAACGCGTCCTTCTCCGGGCCCGGCTGTTTCTCGGCGTGCTGCAGAGCCTTCCGGAACAACCACGCGCTGAACGCCAGCGCGATGCCGATCCAGAGGATGCCCCAGGCCAAGGTGGGAATGCCGGTGTGCTCGGCCAGCATGCGCGCATCGGACAGCACTTCGGGGCGATCGAGGATGTCACTCTTGATGTCGAGAATGGCGTAGAGGCAGCTGGTGAGGCCCAGCGCCGTGAGAAGTGCCGAAATTCCTTCCGAAGGCAAGTAGTACGCGACGGCCATCAGTCCGCCGCCAAACGCGACGCCGAACAGCAGGCCGAACGCGTTACGAACGTACAGAATCGTCACGGCGATAACGATGACGCCTACGACCGCGGCGGCGATCTGCGGAATCTTGCCTTTGCCGCGCGCCGCAACGAGGATTGCCGCACCCCACAGCAGACTGCCCAGATAGCCCGCGGACAGCGTCAGAAAATGATTCCCGCCCGGGCACGCACACAACCCACCTTCGTTCGAGGTGATGATTATCTTCTCGATCGCACCGCCCGTCAGAACCGCCATCACGCCATGGCTGATCTCGTGTAGCAGCACGACGAAGATCTTCAAGGGATAGACGGCGGGAGTGTCCCAAAGGAACCAGAGAATAGCGAAGTAAACGGCGAACCCCGCCAGAAATCGGAGACGTCTCTTATTGATTTCCTGCATACTTCAATATTCGACCTTCAGGGTTCGCCGTCCACACCTGCCCGCTACTATTCAAGGGCAACGCACTTCGAATCCACAGGGTCGCCCGTTAGCGATCAGTACGGAGAGGTTCACGGTTTGGTTTCGCGACGTCGGCGATCCGCCCGCAGAGTCTTACGGTCCACATCGCAGCCAAGGCCAGCACCGCAGTCGAAACCACGATAGCACCGACGCTTTGCTCCACCGGCTCGGTCTCGAGCGAGCCTGCAGCGAACAAGCCGATTAGTCCCACCAGGTTGTTGATGGCATGCACGACGATTCCCGGACGAATGCTACTCGTTCGCCAGGTGACCCAACCGACGGGCAGGCTCCAAAAGAAGAAGAAGAGAGCCGGCCTCGGTCCATGCAGCAGGGCGAACGGCAAAGCTGCTGCGATGATGGCGAACCATGGGCGCATCCGGGTTTCCAACGTACCCTGAAGCAGTCCGCGAAACAGCGCCTCCTCGATGACCGGAGCGGCGAGTATCACGGAGATAGCCAGAACGATCCGCTCCACGACGCCGTGCGAGCCGCTAATGATCTCCAGGTCGCGAGCCGGCGGTCCCAACAGCGCCGACGCGGCAATGTTGGCCAGGAGAAGAGCGCCGCCCAGCCTGATCGCCAGTGGGAAAACGGCGGTAGGAACGGGCCCGGTCTTCATCGCGGTAGCCACGTCGTGGCCGCTGGCCTTGAGATAAAGGACCACCCCGGCCAACAGCCCCACCTCCGCCAGGAAGAAGATCGCGGCCAGAGAGCCCGGGATCAGCAATGACGCAGCGGCTCCCAGTAACGTCGCCAGGGCAAAGCCGGCGGCGAGCGAAGCGAGGACGCTGCCGATGCCGGGCGTGCGAGCCTTGGCCGCCTCCGCTCTTGGCGGATCGCGCCGCTCCTGCGCTTCGATCCCGTCTTGGCTCATCCATCACCTTTCTGCGCGGATATCAGCCGGCTACCCTGGCCACCGTAACCCCAGTTTAACGTTTCCCTGGACTCAAGCATCTATAACAACAGAGGCAAGTGCGGCAAGCGGTTGTGCCGCCTCCTCCGGAAAACGAGGCTACGATGGCACGAGCGATTCTACTCACGTCGATCGCTCTATTCGCCGGGTTGCTTCGGCCCATGAGTGGAGCTGCAGCTGTATCGCAGGCGGCCGAAGCACCCGGCGAACTAACTGAGCGAGAGGCAGCGGTTCACGTTCTCAACCGGCTGGGCTATGGCCCGCGGCCGGGCGACGTGGAGCGCGTAGTGGAGATGGGAACCCTCGCCTTCATCGACGCGCAGCTGAAGCCCGCCTCGATCCAGGAGAACCCACAGTTGGAACGTTGGTTGGCGGAGTATGAGACGCTGACGATGCCGACGACGCAGCTCTTTCTCGAGTACCCACCTCCTCAGCGGCTGCAAGCGATGGCGCGCCGCAGAGGCGAGGAACTGGACAGCGCCGAGTATCGGATGGCGGCACGCAAGTCGTTCACCCCTCTGGCTGAGCTCAGCCAGGCGCGTCTCGCCCGGGCAGTCCACAGCGAACGACAGCTGCAGGAAGTGATGGTCGATTTCTGGTTCAATCACTTCAACGTCTTCGCTCGCAAAGGGCCGGTCAGGCTGTTCCTGGCGGAGTACGAGCGTGAGGTGATTCGGTCGCACGCGTTGGGAAAATTCAGGGAGTTGTTGGAGGCCGTGGCTCAAAGCCCCGCGATGCTCTTCTATCTGGATAACTGGATGAGCACCGCTTCGGATGGAGCCAACGTGGCCCGTCAAACACCGCGACGGAGGCGTGGCCAGATGCCGGGCGGTCCGAGGCCCGGGCAGTCGAAAGGCTTGAACGAAAACTACGCTCGTGAACTGCTCGAGCTGCACACCCTCGGGGTGGATGGTGGATACACGCAAGACGATGTGGTCGAGGTAGCTCGAGCATTCACGGGTTGGACGATAGATCTTCGAACGGGCGAATTCGTTTTTAGAGCAGACTTACACGACGCAGATTCGAAGGTGGTGCTGGGTCAGGAGATCGCGGGCGGGGGTTCAATGTCAGACGGGGAACAGGTCCTCGATCTTCTGGCTCGGCATCCTTCTACAGCACGTTTCATCTCAGTAAAACTCGCGCGGCGCTTCGTCAGCGACGACCCACCGGAACCGCTGGTCGAGCGCGCTGCTGCGGTATTCACGGCCACCGACGGTGACATCGAGGCGGTGGTTCGGACTATCGTCACCTCGCCCGAGTTCTTCAGTCGAGAGGCCTATCGATCCAAGGTGAAGACACCCCTGGAGTGGGTGGCCACCGGAGTTCGGGGTCTCGACGTACCGGTACGCGACACGCGTCCGTTGGTCGGTGCGTTGAACCGACTCGATCAGCCGTTATATGGGGCACAGCCGCCG
>JBDHGH010000117.1:0-14026 GCA_039589995.1 Gemmatimonadota bacterium
TTCCGACCGTTGAGGTCGAAATGTCCATTGTGACAGGCGCACCACATACGGCTGAGGTCCTCACGATACTGAACGATACAGGCGAGGTGCGTGCAGGCCGCCGAAAATGCGCGCAATTCCCCCGACGGAGTGCGCACCAAGATCCCGGGCTGGTTTCCAAACTTGAAGATTTGACCGGTGTTAGCCGGAATATCCTCGGGCTTCATCGATAGAGTGACGGTCGCCGCCGTCGACTCGCCAGCGACCGGCGGGATGAGGTAACGACTCACGGGATACAGCACCGCTAGAATTAGCCCACCCAGGCTGGTACCGAGAATCCAGTTGATGAAACCACGACGGCTCTGTCGTGCCCCGCCCACGTTACTTGCCATCGAATGCGCCTCCCGAAGAATTCATTCGTTGAGCCGTTCTAGTTCTTCGACTCGAGTTGCCGGATCTTCATCACAAGCCCGAAGATGAGCATCAAGATGATAACCACCGATACGGCCAGGCCCATGCGACGGAACTGTAGCTCCGCGAGCGCTCGCTCACCGAGCTCAAGGGCCTGCGCGGTGATCTCCAACCCCCCGTCGACTTCCGCGCCTACAGCATCGACCGAGAAACTGTGGACCGCGGCGCGAGCACTGATAAGCGCCGTTGTTGCCGAATTGAGATCGAATTGCGCCTGGCTCACTTCCATGCCCGCGTGTTGTGCCAGCAGGAGTATCGAGTCGGCCACCACGTAACCGGCCCTCAACGAATCGATCAAGCCGCGCATTCCCGCGGCGACCTGGCCACCACCGGAATCTTCTGCGTGGCATTGTGCACAGGCGGCGCCTTCGCCGATCCCCAGCATCTCGTCTCCGGCTTCCACGATCGCGTGATTATCGTGACAGGTCGCGCAGCCAGGAGTCCCAAGCATAGCGAAGATCTGAGAATGGAAACTCCCATCGAAGAGTTGACCCATGACCATGTGGCACTGGCCGCATACGTTGCCGACCCACGACACGCCAGGTGGGGCCGCCCCGTGGTTTCCGTGGCAGTCGTTGCATGTGGGAGCGGACATGTCGCCTTCGACCGAAAGCATGCTCCAATGCACGCTCTCCAAGTACGCCTCGTGCTGGTCCGTCGGGATACCGTACGGCTCCATCAGTTCGCTATCAGCGTGGCAGCTTGCGCAGGTGTCAACGACGTTCAGCGGGTGGACGCTGGAGGTGGGATCGGATGCGGGTTTGATCGAGTGCGCGCGATGACAGCTCGAGCAGGTCGCCACACTCGTATCCCCCCGCTCCAACAGCTGATGACCATGAACCGATGTTCGATACTCGGCCAGCTGGTCCACGCGGATGGAGGGATTGTAACGCCGCATGAATTCAGCGTCGGCGTGGCAGCGCCCACAGAGTAGCGGTATCTCGTGCGGCTCCGGAACCCCGATGTAGCCTTCGGCCGGGTCCATCGCTGGCATACCCGGATCCGCCGCATCGCCGCCGTGGCAAGCTACGCAGCCGAACCCTTGCGCCGAGTGAATGTCCTCGGCAAAGCTTTGTACTGGGCTACCCAGACGTGAGTCGCCGAAGGCGGAGTGACACGTCACACAGCCTTCCTCCGGTGCCTGCGCGCTCGCGAGCGACGGCGTTGCCACCAAACAAAGACTGGCCAGCAGTACGATTGAGTCGAGTCTGCGCGATATCATCATCAGTTCTGAAGTGTGGTTTGCAGGAACGCGGCTATGTTGGCCAATTCTCCGGCGGTGAGCCGTGGCCATGACTCCCCGGTTATACCCGCAGCTTCCATGAGGTCCGAGTGGCTCCACATCTCTGCTATCACTTGCGCCGGTGAGCTGACGTTCGTGGCGCTCAACAGATCGGGCGCCCCGTTGCCACCCTGGCCGCCGAGCGAATGACAGTCGAGACATCCCTTCCGTCCAAGAAGCCGTCGGCCTTCTTCGGGGTCACCCGTTTCCGCGAAATACTGAACCGAATATAAGAACGCCACCAGGTCGGCCATCTCTCCCGAGCCGAGCTGGGGCACATCGACGCCGCGGGTGTTCATCGCCGCAGTCATCGCCGGCGCTTTGTTCCACATCGCCGCCGCAAACTCGGTCAGGCCCCAGTGGACGCCGCGGCTTGCCAGGTCCGGCCCCACGCGCCCGCCGACACCCTGAACGCTGTGGCATTCGATGCAACTCTTCTCCGAGAATATCACACGACCCGCTTCGGAATCTCCCGGCAGTACGTACAAAGGTCCACCTAAGGGCGGCGGCGATACAGATTCCAGGTACGAGATCAAGTCGGTCAACTCCGAGCCCAAAAAGGTAGGACGCGTCACCCCCCGCGCCTCCATCAGTGCCTCCATGCCGGGCCCATGATTCCACATCGCAGCAGCGACCAGGATGGGCGATCCGTACTGACCCAGATGGTCCAGGCTGGGCCCCATAACGCCACCGTACACGCCAACCTGGTGGCACACAACACACTTCTTATCCACGAACAGCCGCTTGCCCACATCCACATCGCCCGGCGCACGGCCTCGCGCTCATCCATCACCGTCCGCTCGATGCCAAGCGCTTTCATCTGCTGACCCATGATGGGAAGGTGATTCCACATCGTGGCCGCGAGATCGTAGAACGACCTTCGCCGCGCGATCCGTCCCAACTCAGGTCCTATCGTGCCGCCAAGTCCATTAACCGAATGGCACTTGACGCATCCTGTGGAACCAAAGACCTGCGAGCCCGCCAGTGGGTTCTGGGTCAATCCAATGCGTTCCTGGCCGTAGGCCGGCGAAGCCGAGAGAAGAACGAAAAGAGCTACGCAGGCTCGCTTGCCAGCTCCCGATAAGCACGCGCGTGATTGCTCGCCGTTCATCGTCGCCCCCTGCGTGGTTGGGTCGCACGGTGGACTGCCCGGCCGCGCGTGCACCTGCTCGCGAGGCTATCCTGAGATTGGGCTAGCCGAACATATAACCCGACTGGGTCCCCGGCTAGGCCGCGAAGCGCGGCGATGAGACTGGAAGGCGCGGAGTCCGATCAGCGAGACTTCAGGAGCTAGCGATCAGGAGGCGGCGTCTGCAGGTACGCCATAATATCTGCAAGTTCCCCTGGGCTAAGTTTGGGCCACGGCCCCTGCATGACCTCAGCACCAGAGCCGATCAAGATTGAGTGGTTCCACAGTGCTGCCGACACCTCGGCGGGCGACACCAACTCGCGCATCAGGTAGAAGTCCTTGGCGATATTGCCGCCTGTGCCACCAATCGAATGACAACCCAGGCAGCCACTGTCGGTCAAGTGCTGTTCGCCCATTTCCGGGTCACCCACTTCGGCAAAGTACTCGATGGCGTACAGGTAGGCGACGAGGTCGGCCATCTCCACGGCACCCAGCGACGGCGTACGAATGCCTTTCGCTTTCTGTGCCTCCATCATCGCCGGCGCCTTGTTCCACATCGCCGCCGCAAACTCGGTGAGGCTCCAGCGTCGGCCCATGGCAGCCAGGTCCGGTCCGATACGTCCGCCAACGCCCTGAACGCTATGACAATCTCGGCAGCGCTTCTCGACGAAGACCACACGCCCGGCCTCCGCTCGTCCCGGCAGCACATAAACGCGCCCTTCAACGGGCTGCGGGGCAGCGGACTCGAGAAACGCGATCAGGTCCACCAACTCCGTCCCCTCGAAAGTCGGACGCTCGACGCCTTTCGCCTTCATGGAATCGGCCATCGCGGCGCCGTGATTCCACATTGCGGCAGCAACCAGGATCGGTGACCCGTATCGACCCACGAAGTCGAGGCTCGGCCCCACCTCGCCCCCGTAGCTGCCGACGCGGTGACAGACGATGCAACTCTTCTCGGTAAATAGGTGCTTCCCTGCTTCGACGTCTCCCGGAGGATCGAAGTAGTCGAGCGTGAACAGAAAGCCGATCAGGTCGGCGGCGTCGTGAGCATCCATCTCCGGGTCCTCGATCCCGTGCTTCTCCATGCCCTCACCCATGATCGGAACGTGGTTCCAGAGCGTAGACGCCAGTTCGTAAAACGACCGTCGTCGGGGGATGTAGGCGAGGTCAGGTCCTACGTTCCCTCCGATTCCGTTAACCGCATGGCACTCGATACAACCCTTGGACGTAAAGACCTCCGAGCCCGCCAGAGGATCCTGGGCCGGTTCGGTCGCTTCCTGAGCAGAGGCCGATCGAGGAGCGAACAGAAGGAAGGTTGCAGCACCCCAGACCATGCCAATCCCCAGTGGACTGCCCGAGTTGATCCTGCGAAAGAGCCTGAAGATCATGGTCGCCCTCCGCGTCATGACGGCATGGACTCGGGGCCTGATTGGCCCTGCCGCCGTGGAGCTAAGTCTGGTGAGGTGTGCTTGTGTAAAGTTAGGGCACGTTCTGGCGGAGGTCCAGCGTTTCTGCCGTACCCACAAGAAAAACGTCGCCGGGCACGACAGCGCACCCGGCGACGGAAAGCTGACTGGCCAAAAGCCCTAGTTCGAGCCTCCCGGCACAGTGAAGTGGCAGACTAGGCACAGCTGCGGGTTCTTATCAGCCAAACGCTGCGCATCGAAGCCCGGGCCATGCGGATTTACGTTTCGGCCCATCTTCGCCGAATGGCATTGCAAGCAATCCTGCTGGTAGTGGCACGAAGCGCAGCTCTCCAGACCCTGCCGTGCGGCTTGGCCATGGCCGTAAAGGAAGCCTGGATCCGAGTTGTGATAGCCGGTATCCGTTCGCCCCATCGTTCCCGTGGGAGTCCCGTAGCCCAACTGTGCGTGACATTCCTGGCAGTAAGCCACCGTGTTATGACAGGTCGCGCACTCGGTCTCCCGATTCCACGCGTTCGCCGAATGCTGCTGCATGAAGTTGAGCGGATGATAAAGCGCCACGTCTTTCTTCGGCAGCTCGATGGTCTTTGCACCCAAATGGCAGACCTGGCACTTCTGCTCCGCCACGTGACACGTTGCACACCTCGCCGTTGCCGAGGCGGCGGTGGCTTTGTGATTCTCCTGCCAGAAGGGCGTGTGACTCGCCGGCGGCTCCCGCACCAAGGTCGCCGCGTATTCGGCGACACGCTCGTCGGAGGGCAGCGCCTGGATGGCCGGCACGTCGAAGGCGTTGACGTGACAGCTGCTGCAGTATTCCCGGGCGTGACACACGGCGCACAGGGTGACATCGGAGTTGGCGCGCTGCCCATGCTGCAGAAGGAAATCGGATACGTCATGATCCCCCGGCTTGGGCATCTCTCCGGTCTGCGCCAGCCCATAGTTGGCGGTGGTCGCGACTAGCAGGGCGACCAGCAACGCCCCGAAAGCTGCACGGTACCTCACGGTGCCCTCCCCGGTTCCGAACCTAAATAGTATGAGAAGCCTAGCGCGCCCCTGAACTGAGTCCAGTCCACGAGAGCGGCGTTGCTTGCCTGGTGGTGGTCATAGCCGTCCATCGAGAACCATATCGTTCCGCCGCGAGTCCGCCAGCGAATATCTCCGCCCAGGCCCCAAACACGCCCGTCATCGATGCGGAACTCGTACAGCTGCTGCCAGGCCGCGAACCGCAGACCGAGCGACAGCTGTTCGTGCGGGCGGATTCCAATCCTCAGGTCCCCGGAGCTCAGGGCGGCGCCGAACCCCCAATTGATCCAATAGCCGCCTTCGATGTCCCAGGGGACGCCTATGAATTCGCGGATGTTCCAACCCGCCTTCGCGCCGACGCGCCAGTCTCGGTCCGTCGTTGCGAAATACGAGACTTCGGCCGCTGTCTCGCCGTACTGACGCCGCTCGCCCCACAACTTGAACCACAAGTTGTACAGCGGCTTCAATCCCAGCGACACGTTCCAGGCGTTGTACGCGACAGGACTGAACGCCACCCAGATCTCCTGGAGGCTGAAGACCGGCCTGTAGCGGAAGAGGCTCCCCTCGAGATAGAGCATCCGGTGTGCGTCCCAACCTGCCGTGATGCCCGCCTTACCCCACAAGCCCGTGGCTATGTCGTAGTCGGCGTGGCCCAAGAACGAGACCGCCGGGATCGGGTACCAGCTGCCCTCGAACGCCAGTCGTTCGGTAGCGATTCCGGCGCGGTTCGTGGGTAGCTCGCGCTGGTAGATGACCTCGATCGCTGAATTCAGCGACGGCCGTGCAGATCCTCGAATTCCCCAGAGGTAGTTCCGGTCCTGCGGCTTGAATGTCCCCAGAGGATCGAACAGGCTCGAGTTGACTGGGAACGGGACACCCCGGGCCAACCCCCAACCGCCATAGGCTTCCAATTCAATACTGGCGGGATTGATGCGGAACAGAGCCGAGCCGCCATCGTAGCCGTAGAAACCCAGACCGCTGACGTTGTAATCGCGGCCCACGCGGATTCGGAACACCTCCCGGTTCAACTCCAGGTAGGCATTCAGCAGTTGGAAGTTCTGGTTGACCAGCGGCCAGAAGTCGGGGCTCCCGCCGAAATTCCACATGAAGCGGGTGTTCACATACAACCGCAGCCCCTCGACCCCAAATCCGAACACGTTGAGGTCGGCGTCCAAAGTCGTCGGTGAGTTGTGGATTACGGGCCCACCACGATAGAAGTAGCAGTAGTCCGCACCCGTCGTGCAGGTGACCACCGTGTCGCCGACTACGGTCCGACCATTCGAGAAGCTTGTTGCGCTGGAAGGGATACTGTCGAGGCGTAGCGTCTGGGCTTCGACGTACTGCACGCGCGAGGAGATGCGCGATCGCCATTGCTGCGCCTGTAGGCTGTCGGCACCCCAACCACCCCACACAAAGGCAAGTGCAAGGAGCGCAGAACCTGTACGCCAGCCTCGAAGTCCATTCCCAGCACCCAACTGTGTTAGGCCTGAGACCTTCACTTTATCCTCCCGGAACAGAATGAGTGTTGGGAGTGAGAACTCGGGCAAGCTCGACGCCGCGCAAGGGCGGGGCACATCCTCGCCGCGCCGATTCCTGCCGATTGTGAAGGCCACCCCCACGTCAAACCCTGCCGCCTTTATTTATTATCTCGACCGGCAACCCGGCCGATAGTGCTCGGTTCGCTCACCACGTGTGCGAACCGAGCAACGTCAACGGCAGCTACGGCAAGAGGCCGTACCGCACGATCACGGCATCAATCGACGATTCCATCAACGACTCGAGCAACCTCGGATTATGCACTCCGTCGCCGCTCGCTTTGTGGGCTCTGATTCTAATCCCGAATGCCCTAAAATCGCTCCAATAGGGCCGCAGCGAGGTGTAGCTCAACTGCGCGTTCCACACCGCGCCTTCGGCCACCGTCACTAGATCATCTGTCGGATCCAACTCTACCGTATCACCTTGCGCAACGACCAACGGCAACAGGCCGGCATCTGTGACATCGATCACGGCGTTCGAATCGCTGTCGAACCACAAAACGTCGAGCAGCGAGTCCAGCTCCGCGCGGTTGCCCTCGAATGCCTGTAGCGCCGCCGATTCACTACCATGGCAATCCGCGCAGGCACTGAAATCGCGTTCGCTGTCGGCGCAGGGACCATCGGTCGGTATCCCTTGGGCGTCCAAGCAAGGAATAGCCTCGAACCTGTGCCCGACCACGTTGACGACGAACTCGCCGGTTGCATCGTCAGTGACTTCGTACATGTTGACGTGGCACGTTACGCAGAGTTTCTGATTCGTCGGACTGCTGTGAGCGTTAGCCGTCGGGATGCTCGTACCAGCGGGGATCCAGCCGACGTCCTCGTTCAAAACCAGAAGCCCTTGTGCGGCGTGCGGACCGCGACTCGACGGCGGCGTTCCCCGTCGCGAGTGACACCTTACGCACAGGTGGCTCAGCGTGCCGATCTCGATGGGAGCCCGCAAGTTCGCCTGGAAGTCCGAGCCGTGTGGGTTATGGCAGACTACGCAGACAATCGGCTGGATGGAATCCGGCTCGAACTTCTCCACGTAGTCGTTCAGGTTGTGGAACTTGACCTCCATGGCCGTCCGGCCCTCGTGACACTCGTTACAGTCCGGCCTGCCAAACTCGGCTACGGATGTGTTTGCATGGCGCGAGTTCAACCACTCCTCGACGAACGGATGGTGCGTACCCACATGGCATCCGTCACAACCGTTGGTGTTGGTTGTGTCCACCGCGACCGAGGCCAGCGGCTGCGTGGTGGTCGGCGCGTTTACGTGGTCCCAGCCCGAACCATGGCAACTCTCGCACTGGACGTCTACGTAGCGCGTATCCTGCGTCGTCGTGTACCCGCCCGGTGGGGGCGTCGAACCCCCCAGACCCGATACGGTGTGACACGGCGTGCAGAAGTCTTGCGCGTGGCCACTCGACTGCAGGGTCTCCCACGCATCGTAATGGCCGGTCGTCGACCAGCCTGACTGGAACGTGGCGTGGCAGTTACCGCAGGAGGTGGCCTTCGTCTCCTCCGGCGGAAGGGTCGGGTCTACCGTCAAGTAGCCCAGGTAGTTGTTCACCTGGTCCGAGGGCTGATCGAATGGGGGCCTGTCCACGAAAACGCTTTCCGTGTCGGTACAGGCACTCGCTACCAGGCCGAGAACCAGGGCTACCGGCAGTGCTCGGCCGAACCTGCCTAGGTTTGTAGCTCTTTTCATCACAGCCGCCTCCAGAGATACTGGTTACAGAGAACCACTTCAAACTGCACCGGTTCTGCGGTCCGATTTGCATCTTTCGGGCCGCGTAAGTCATGACATCAACTATTTGTAAAACAACGACTTGCATGCCACGAACGTCATCATGACGGGATCGGCATGACTCACATCGTCACATAGTGGGGCTAATCGAGGGCTCGTTCTCAACACTGATTCTGACTTTTTCTTATTTAACGATCCAGACCGATGAACGCAATACTACTCGGCGACCCCTTGACGGTCTCCTCAGATTCCTAAGCCGCCACCCTGCTTGGGTGAACGGGGACAAATGATCACAGTTCATGGTGTCTGATAATTGACAAATCGCCCCACATCGAGCGCTATCGACGAGAATAATTCTTGAAAAAGCGCTCTGCAGCGTGACTACGCCGACAGGAAGAGAAGAGACCCCCCGGGGGGGTCCCCATAAACATCCCCATTTAATTGCCCTATAGGGAGCTACCTGTTCGCTTCGTTCTACGCATCACGCTTAGCTGTTGTTGGAACGGCTATTGCTAATAGTTAGGCAATCGTGGTTCCTACCCTGGCTCCACGCCGCCGACGCTCACGGCGGGCTAACCGGTACCTGAAGGGGGTATCTATCATGAGACGTAATTGGTTTGCGGTCATCATTGCCGTAAGCCTGGCTGCCTGTACTGGCGACCAGGGCGAGCAGGGGCCTGAGGGCCCGGAGGGACCGCCAGGAGATGGCTTCAGCGAGTACACGTACCAGGGAAGCAACGGTGAGGCGTGCAATCACTGCCACGTCAACAACGTAGACAACGTACTGGCGACGAAGCACACAGGGGCGTTCGATGACCTGGGCGACAGTCAGAGCAACTTGTACTGCGCCCAGTGCCATACGACCGGCTTCGATTCCTACGTAGAGTATGGCGACACGGCCATCGCGGATGAGAACCGCGGCCCGGATCCGGACGGCTACGACGATTATGTCGGCGTGGACACCGAGGAAGCGGCCGAGCGTCGTCTGGCACTCGAGGGTGTGCAGTGCGAGTCGTGCCACGGGGCTATGGGGCCGAGCTTCAATGCTCACAAGCCCGATGTCTCGTTCTCGACCTACACCGACACCGTCGCGGGCACCTCGGAATCGCTTTGCTACAAATGTCATACGACTCAAATCAACGAATGGGTGACGTCCGGGCACGCCAACGCAGAGGGCGGAGACCCGGAGGCGTTGACCGATCATTTCGGCCGGTCGTCCTGCTGGGGTTGCCATACTTCCGAAGGGTTCGTCGCGAATAACGACCCGCGGTACGGAACGTACGAATTCGGCGATGTGTACCACCAGATAGGCTGTCCGACCTGCCACGACCCGCATAAGGGCGACGCCAGCGGCGGCAACTACGCGCAGCTGAGAAACATCAGCGAGCAAGAAGTCCAGTTCACGTACCCGTATCAGCCAGGCGATCCCGATGTTCCCACGATGGATGGCTATGGTCCAGCGCAGACGTGCGTCCAGTGCCATCATGCCCGGCGCGACAGCGACAACGTGCTGAACCAAATCCAGAACGGGTATCCCTACTTCGGGCCTCACCGCAGCAACCAGATGGACATGTTCATCGGTGCGGGTTCCTACGAGATTGCCGGCAGGACCTACGACCGTGATCACTCACACCAGATCAACGACACCGGCTGTGTGAATTGCCACATGACACGTGAAACGGAACTTCACGGCGAGATTCAGGAGCACCCGTTCCACACGTGGGAGCCCACTACCGACAATTGCGTGCCGTGCCACACCGGTATTACGGACTTTGACGTGAACGGCGCGCAGACAAACATCCAGGCCAAGCTGGATTCTCTGGCTGTGCTGTTTGGTTACGTCGACTTCCACGCCATGGAGGAGAACTGGGACAGCACCGATCCAGCTGTCACCGTGTGGCAGAGGGAAGCGGCCTACGCGGCCTTCTTCATCTACGACGACGGCACCTTGGGTCTCCACAACATGACGTACGCGGAATCCTTGCTCGACAACGCTATCGCGTACGCGGATAGTATTTTCAGTCTTCCGTAGGACGACACCAACTGACTTCAGAACCGAAGAGGCCGGAGGCAGCAAAGCTGCTTCCGGCCTCGCTTTTTCCATCTGACGTATTCGGAGCTGGGTCCTATTTCCAGAAAGCCTTGGCTACTCTAGATTCGACCCGTCGACAAAATTCACCAAAGCTTCAAGCCCGGAGGTCCGCTCATGCTTGCAAGGCTCTCGTTGACACTGCTCGGAACAGCTTTCATTCTGGGGTGTGGCGGTGGCGCAGGTGGAGGAGGAACGGTGCCTAGACACTTCGACGTGTCGCCCGACGCCCGCAACCCGATCGTCATCCCCTACTCGGGGGTCTCGGCTGCCGACATGACGAACATCGTCGCCCAGATGGCCTCCGATGTCCCGATCAACGTCGATCAAGTAGTCCCGGCCCAGGGGATGGTCGAGACCCGTTGGTCCGACATCGCCTCGTTCAACCTGGGCACCCAGGCCAGCGAGCTGCCGCTCCCAGAACGCCAGGTCGTCTACGTCATCACGGCCCAGGACCGGGGAGACGTGGGTATCCTGCAGATCGGCGGTTGGTACCAACCCACGCGACCCTCGGGCACGCCGGCGGCGCGAAGCCAGCAGTATGACCGCTTCATCCCGACGAGTCATCCGGGATATCAACTGATGCTGCAGTTCGAGTATCGTTTGAAGAATCAGCTGTTCCCTCAGAACGGCGTTACGGTGGTCGACCCGGCCGAACAACAGCAGAACCAGTAGAGGAGAGTCACAGTGGATTTAGATCCAGCCGTCGGCAAGGAACCACCAACCACCGAGCCGATTCGCTGGGCGTGGGTGGTTGCCGGAGTCGTGGTGGGCTCGGTGCTCATCGGAGTGTTCGTTTATCTGGTCGATCCGCAGCTGCAAGAACAGGCCGCCACCGCGCTTCTAGTCACACTCACATTGATCCTCACCGGGATCTTGGTGGGCTACCGCTCGCCTGGAGAGACGATACGCGAGACAGCCATCGTCGGCGTGATACTCGCAATTCTGACAGCCGGAGTCCTATCCGCTTTTCTGGGAGTCCGGATTCCGATCATTGTCTGGCTTCTGAGCCCGTTATACGCCGCAACATTGGCCATGGCCGGCGGCTGGGTAGGCGAGCTGCTGCAGGGCACTCTCGACGAGGCCTACGACGACAAGGCCGTCGACTGGCCCTGGGTCTTTGTGAGCGTGATCATCGGGTTCACGCTGAGCGCCTATCTCATATTTCTTGGGAAAGCGCTTTTCGATTTGGGGCCTGTGGCCACGTTGGCTGTGTTTGCCGCAAGCTTCCTGCTAACGGGCTGGATCGTCGGTTTCTTCTCGCTCGGTGTGACCATCGTCGAGCCGGCGATCGCCGCAGGATTGATGGTCCTCCTCGACTCGGCCTTCGTAGTCCTCTGGCTAGAGCGCATGCCTTCGCTGCAGGGGATCCTCATCGCCATGTTCGCGAGCGTGCTGCTCGCCCTCTTGGGCGGTTGGCTCGGAGAAAAGACCCAACCGGCCCGGGAAGGCCGACACGTTTCTAGGATCGGATAGCGGGAGTTTCGCAGCCGGTTAGGACACGGCCCCTTCGGCGCTCTGCGTGACCATGTTCTTGCCGTGATGCTTGGATGCGTAGAGCGCCCGGTCGGCGTTGGCCACGAGGCCGTCGTAGTCTTTTCCGTCTAGAGGGTAGCACGCCAGCCCCAGCGAGATGGTTGCTCCGGCGCACTTGTCGCACTCAGCCACCGCCTTCCTCAACCGCTCCGCCAGGATCCCCGCAGCCTTCCGCTCGGTTTCCGGCAGCAGGATGATGAACTCATCGCCGCCCCAGCGGCAGATCAGGTCACTTCCCCTCAACTCGGTCGCCAGCGCACGACCTATGGCCGCAAGAGTGTAGTCGGCCTGCACGTGGCCAATTCGATCGTTGATGTCCTTGAAGTCGTCGACATCGACGAAGACGATTGAAAACGGACGACCCGACCGTTCGCTGCGTTTGAGTTCGGCGGCCAGCGCCTCCCTGAAGCGACGTGAGTTGCCCAGACCGGTGAGCGCATCGGTCAGCGCCTGCTTCTCGATCTCGGCCTGGAAGGCATCGAAGTATCCTTCCGCGATGGCGAACAGCACCCGGTCGATACAGCGGTTCAACCGCGTCATCAGGTCGAAGAAGGGACGGTCGCTGTCGCGGAAGACATCGCGGGAGGCGAGGATCATCGCCTGGCGCAGTCGCATATAGGCTTCCAACGCGCTGGTCAGCGAACCGCCGGCCCCGACGTGCTTCTCGGCGATGCCTCGGCCGATCTGCTGGTTGTCACCCACCCCCAGGAAACTACGGTAGCTCCAGGGGTCCTCGAGAACGAGCGCTACGCCTTTGACCAGCGCCTCGACGTCCTTCTCCAGGTGACCCGCCGGGAACGGCTCGCCGCGCTCGGATACGCGGCGACGGAAAGCGTCAGCCCAGTCGGACGCCAGCTTTTGAGTATCCAGATCCAGGGCTCTAGCGGCCTTGCCGAATACAGCCTCACGAGCCCGTTCGGGCGACGGAGCCATCCAACCTCCGGTTCGCGACATCGCTGCCTGTTATGCGGGTAGGACGGAATAACGATTCTAAGAGAACACCTGATCCAAAAGCGGTCAAGTAACTCCGGCCACGTTTAGAGGGCTCCACAAAGCACAAGCGCTGCCAACGCTCCCGTGACCGTCGCTAGCAGGTTCACGGCATCATTGTCGAGACCCGGCATCCCCGATACTCTCTCCGCGCGTACCTCGCACCCCGCGTGTCTCACCACCTCCGGAGCGGCCCGGCACTCCGCGCATCGGTACCGAGCTTGAACGGCGGCGCCCAGCACCGAGTCGATGATCGAGCCCAATAGACCGGCAACGGCCACGGCGACAGTGCCGTCGACCGTAGTCCCCGGGATCAACACGTACCCGGCACCTGCGACCGCCGACGCGCCTGCCGCCGCGGCCAGGGTACCCGGAAACGAGACCGCTCCCGAAGTACCCGGGGCTTGTTTTCTCAGCGTGAGAATCGACCGCGGAGTCTTCCCGAGCCGAACTCCGATCTCCGTCGCCCAGGTATCAGCCGTGGCCGCAGCGACGGCGCCGAGGAGCGCAACGCTGGCTTGCGGAATCCAACCCGTCACGGCCGCCGCACCTGCGGCTACCAACCCGTTCGCCAACACCTGACGCGCATCTCTTGCGCTCCGCTCGCCGGCGGGAGGCAGAAGGGACAGCCCGCTGGAGCTGACGAAGAACAGAACCAGCACCAGCGCGGCACCGAATCCGCCGAACTCGAATACCGTCGCGCCCACGATCGTTCCGGCGATCGCACCGCTTCTGCTGAGCGCTCCCAAGCGCCACGCCGACACCGATACACCGGCTGCAGCACCGACGGCTATCAACGCGTCGAACAAAAGTTGGTCTCCTGATGGTTGTGACCCTTC
>JBDHGH010000118.1:0-11425 GCA_039589995.1 Gemmatimonadota bacterium
TACCACGTCGTCGGCGAGCTGAATGACTTCTTCGGTGGCTACTATGCCGACGACGACTATGGCTTCGGACACTGGGCACGCTACGAGGACATGCCCGGCCAGAAACTTTGGCTGTGGGCGCTGTCTCGGCAGGGCGGCGTGTGGGAAGAGCTGCTCACCGACTCGGACGGTCAGTACGTCGAGTTCCAGGCCGGGCGACTGTTCGTACAATACTCGCCCGGCTCGTCGGTGAGTCCCATCACCCAGGTCGGATTCGATCCCGTGTCCGCCAGCCGTTGGACCGAGACGTGGTTCCCCGTGGAGGGGATCGGTGGCCTGACCGACGCGTCACGCGACGGCGCCATGAACGTCGACGTCGAGGACGGCCGAGTGACCATCGGCGTCAACGCGTTCGGCGACCTGAGCGATACGCTGACCGTTTCATCGGAAGGTCGCGTCATCGTGTCGCAGCCCGTCGAGTTCTCGGCGCTAGTTCCGTTCAAGACGGTCGTTGATCTCCCTACGGATGGAGAGTTTCGCATCGAACTCCCCGCGCTCGGGTTGAACCATGACTCCGATCCACAAGAGCGGTTGCTTTCCAAGCCGTTCGCTACCGACCCTGAGGCTTGGTCGCAGATCCCGGAAGTCGATCGCTGGGTATTCGAGGGCAGGGAGCTGGTCAAAGGGAGACGGTACTCCGCCGCTCGGCCGCTCTTCGAGGCGGCGATAGCGGAAGAACCCTGGCATCGGAAAGCGTTGCTCGGCCTGGCCGACCTGTCCTATAGACGAGCACAATACGAAACTGGCCTCGGTTACGTGAATCGGGTCCTGCAACTCGACGCCTATGATGCCGAGGCCAACTTCGTTGCCGGAAACCTGTATCGGGCACTGAAGCGCACCGCGGATGCCCATGACGCGTTTGGCTGGGCTGCGCGCTCCATGGCGTATCGGTCGGCCGCGTACGCTCAACTGGCCGAATTGATGCTCCGTGATGGCCAACTGGCGGAAGCGACTCGCTACGCACGACTCGCCATCGACTACGACCGCTACAACGTGCCCGCATGGCAAGTACTGGCCATAGTCGGCCGAGTGACCGGTGAAGTAGCGGGCGGCGTGCAGGCAACTGAAGCAGCCGAACGACTGCGCGAGATCGACCCACTGCATCACTTCACGGCAGCGGAAGCATACCTGACCGCGCGGTCACCCGAGTCCGCAGGCGTTATGACCGACGCGTTGCGCAGTGAATATCCGGATCAGACGATTCTCGAACTGTCTGTCGACTACGCCAACCGCGGACTACGGGACGATGCGGCGGCGCTTCTGCGGCTCGCCAATGAAGAGAGCCACTTGATTCACGCCTGGCGCGCATGGCTCGAGGACGATTCCTCGCTGCTGACCGAGAGTGACCTGGCATTCGTCTTCCCCTTCCGACGCGAGTCGCTGGCGGTGCTCGAGTGGGCCACGCGCCAAAGCAGCGACTGGTCTTGGAAGTACTTGCTTGCGCTCAATCTTTGGGCCGTGGATCGTGAGGCCGAGGCGGCTTCGTTGCTGGATGGCCTCGGCGACGCGCCGGACTTCGCGCCTTTTTACGTTGCGCGTGCGTACCTTCTGAACCGTGTGCTCGAAATCGACCCCACGGCAGACCTGCGAAGAGCGGTGGCGCTGGCACCCGACGACCGGCTGATCCTCATCCAACTGATCCGCCACGAACAGGAGCAAGACCGTTGGGCGGACGCCCTGGCGCTGTCCCAGCAGGGTCGCCGGTCGTTCCCGGAGGATTTCAACCTGGACCTTCTCCACGCTCGAGGGCTGATCAACACCGATCGCGGCCGCGAAGCTACAGTGCTGCTCGACGCGACCGACGTGCTCCCCTCCGAGAACGCTCGCGAGAGCCACCGACTCTACGAGCAGGCCCACACGCTGGTGGCCCTGGATGCTGTGGAGTCCGGACGGTATGCCGACGCGAAACGTAGCCTCGCCGCCGCGCTCGAGTGGCCGGAACATCTCGGGCAAGGTCGTCCCTACTATCCGGAGGAGCGGCTGGTTCGCTACCTCCTCGGGCGGGTCGAGGATGAGCTCGGAAGTCCGGATCGAGCACGCGGTGAGTTCCTGGCGGTCATCGATGCGACCGGCAGTCTCGAGAGCGATGTGGATAGGCAGGACATGCCGACGATTCCATCGCTCTACGCTCTCGGTCGAACCGACGAGTTGCAGGCGATAGCTGCCGATGTGACCGCAGACACCGAGGTCGGTCGATTCACCCGCGAGTTGGCACGTGCTCTCGCCGATGGACCGAATGATCCCGGCGCAGTGATCCAACGACTCGCCGCGGAATACCCGGACCTCTTCGACGACCTGGACGGCCGTATCCTTCTTCGCGCGCTGTCGATCTAGGAGCGAGCCTAATGCGACCGAAACACAGAGGTTGGGTACTGTCGATATCTCTGATCGTGGCCTCGTGCGCCGAGTCGTCCACGGACACACAGGAGCCGTACCGCGCACCGGCGATTCCAAACACCGTGGATGGTGTCGTTTTCGAGACGGGCAATTGGGAGCCGCACCTTGCAGCGGGTGCCGAGGGTGAATCGTGGGGTAACCATCGGGCCGTGGTGGTGACCGACCAGATTGAAGACGCCGATGCAGTCTTTGTCACCATTCCGTGGCGCCGTCACGACCCGGACCCCGCCGCGAAGTCCATCGTAGTCGTCGACGCTGCGTCGGGCGAAACACTGCGCAACGTTTTGGCGTTGCGCGTCGAGAACGTGTCGGGTGACGTGATCTTCCAGCCAAACCCGGGTCCGTCGGTCTACCACGTGTACTACATGCCCTGGAGTTCCACCGGGGGATACTACCCACGAATAAGCTACCGGGTCGAAGCTCCCACGCCCGACACCTCTTGGGAGCGCTGGGTCCGGACCGTAGTCATGGCCGACCTCCCCCGGGCACGGACGACCCGCATCCAGTCGGTCAACGAGTTTCACAGCTTCTTTCCTATGGAAGTGATCGCCAGCGAGAGCGAAACGGCGGAATTCATGTCGCGGGCGTCCGAAGGGTGGGCGCTGGTTCCCGAGCACCGTGATTACCCGGTGAGAATGCGGAGCTTCATACCCCAGCACTGGGTGCACCGCTCCGAGACCGGTGTTCTTCAGAGCCGCGTGCTGCGGGACGAGTCGTTCACATTCCAAATCGTTATCGTTGGGGGCGACGCTCCGCTGAACGATATCCGCGTCACGTTCGATGGCTTCCCGGCGGAATGGCGCGAGAGCCTGACCTGCTTCAATTGCGGCGGCACGAACGAGAAGGGCGAACGCTTCGAGAAGGACGTGTCGGTTCCAGCCGGCGTCGTACAACCGCTTTGGGTCGGACTTCGGATGCCGGAAGACCAGCGCGCTGGCACGTACGAGGGTGACGTCACAGTCTCCACCGGGGAAAGCGGGAGCAAGACCGTACGGATCTCCCTCCAAGTGCAGGACGGACAGGTAAGGAACGCCGGCTACGACTACCCGGAATTGATGACGCGCCTTGCCTGGCTGAACTCCACCGCCGGCACCGATCCTGATCTGATCATCGAACCGTTCGAGCCCGTCCGGATTGATGGGCATTCGCTGGCGATCCTTGGGCGCAGAGTCGAGCTCGCAGCATCGGGGCTGCCTGGCGGCATTTTGAGCTACTTCACTCCCGAGCTCACCTACCTCGCCGACGAGCCCGATGCTCTGCTCGCTCGCCCGCTCACCCTGGAGGTCATCGTCTCTGGACGCGCGGAAATATTCCAGGCTACCGAATACGAGGTTCAGCAAGAGTCCCGTGGGCGCGCGCGATGGACCGCTGAGAGCGAGTCGGAACGGCTGTCGATGCAGGTTGACGGCGCACTGGAGTACGACGGGATGCTGGACTACCGCATCACCCTCGTTGCCCTGCACGACCTGGATGTGGACGACGTCGTCCTTCCCGTTTCGCTGCTCCCGGATGGAGCGGAGTATATGCTGGGCCTCGGATTCCGAGGCGGTGTTCGTCCGGCAAGCGTCGATTGGAAGTGGAAGATCGAGAACCACCAGGAGGGCGTCTGGCTCGGTGGGGTGCACAAAGGGCTTCAGTATGTATTAAGAGATGAGAACTACGAGCGACCGCTCAACACGAACTTCTACCAGAATCAGCCGCTCCATATGCCGCCATCCTGGTTCAACGGCGGGCGTGGTGGCATTCGAATCGACGAGGAACCCGACGCGGTTACCGCCGTCAATTACTCGGGGGCCCGGAGCCTTGCTGCCGGCGACACGCTGCATTTCAACGTTCGGTTCCTGATAACGCCGTTCAAAAGCATCGATACCCGGGAGCACTTCGATACACGCTTTGTTCACCAGTACGTTCCGGTCGACTCGGTGAGGTCATGGGGTGGCACCGTCGTCAACATCCATCACGCCAACGAAATCAATCCGTATATCAACTACCCCTTCTTCAACCTGGAACTACAATCAGCGTATATCGAGGAAGCACATGAGAGGGGAATCAAGGTCAAACTCTACAACACCATCCGCGAGCTGACCTACCGGGCGTATGAGCTTTTTGCACTCCGCAGTCTGGGCGAAGAGATTCTCAACGACGGCGAGGGTGGTGGCCACTCGTGGATGCAGGAGCACCTCGAGAGCGACTACCATTCGGCCTGGCATGCCTGGCGGGTCGATGATGCCGCCATGCTCAACAAGGGCACGTCGCGCTGGACGAACTACTATATAGAGGGACTCTCCTGGTTGGCGGCCAATCAGCGTATCGACGGACTGTCCCTCGACGACATCGCATTCAGCCGCGAGACGGTGAAACGGCTGGTCTCGGTGCTGGATAAGGAGCGCGATGACATCGTCATCGATCTTCACTCCGCTAATCAGTTCAACGAGCGCGATGGCCATATCAACAGCGCGATGCTGTACATGGAGCACTTACCGTACATAACCAGGCTCTGGTTTGGAGAGTACTTCGAGTACGATCGGGATGCGGACTACTGGCTGACCGAGGTGTCCGGCCTACCGTTCGGTCTCATGGGAGAGATGCTCCAGGACGGCGGGCATCCGTATCGTGGCATGCTGTACGGAATGACCGCTCGCAAATACGGAAACGTCGATCCTCGTCCGGTCTGGAAGCTGATGAACGACTTCGGAATCGCCGAAAGTCGCATGCTGGGCTACTGGCTCGAGGATGCGCCGGTCACGACCGACAATCCTCGTGTTCTCGCGACCACATACGTTCGATCAGAGGGTGTGCTGATCGCGCTGGCGTCTTGGTCGGAAACCGATGAAACCGTGCGGTTGATCGTCGACGCGTCCGCGTTGGACATGCCGTCCGACTGGTCTGCGCTCGTGCCGGCCGTCGAGGGCTTGCAGTCGCCGACAGCAGTTGACCTCTCTGCTGTGCGCGTCCCCGCCAACCAGGGATTGTTCATTCTGGTCAGGCCCTGAGTGCCCGTTGACTGCGCATGTTTGGGCATCGATTGCCGCTGAGTACCGCAAGAGTCATCTTGTCGCTGGATGTTCTCCTCGTCACTCAACACAACACGTATCAATCAAATGTCTGATCTGATCACAAGGGCGATTCTGATCCGGCGCCATGGCCCGCCCGATCTCTTGATCGAGCGAGAAGTGCCGCTGCCTGATCCCGGCCCCGGACAGGTGCACCTCAGAGTTGAGGCAGCCGGAGTCAACTTTGCGGACCTGCTGATGCGGACGGGGCTATACCTTGGGATGCCGCCGCGTCCTTTCAGCCCGGGCTTAGAGGTGGCGGGCGTCGTAGCTCGGGTCGGCCCCGAGGTGGAAGGTTGGCGCGAAGGAGATCGAGCCGTCGCTATCCTCCGAAATGGTGGTTATGCTCGCGACGTCGTGGTCCCTGCCGAGTTCGTGTATCGTTACCCCGATGCTCTCACTCCGGTGCAAGCGGCATCTGTCCCGCTGGTCTTCCTCACCGCGTGGGTCTGTCTTTTCGAGGCCGGCCGCGCGCGCCCAGGCGAGACAGCCCTCATCCTCGGTGCGGCAGGCGGCGTGGGTACGGCGGCCGTACAGCTGGCCGTGCGGGGCGGGGTCCGGGCCATCGGCACCGCGGGTGACCCCCGCAAGCGGACCTTCGTTATCGAGGAGCTGGGCGCCGACGCGTGTTTCAGCTCCAGGGGCGATTGGGAGCCCGAAGTACGCGAGTTCGTCGGCGATAGCGGAGTCGACCTCGCCCTCGACCCTGTGGGGGGGCGGGCCACGGTGGCTTGTCGCCGACTGCTCGCGCCCCTAGGACGCCTGGTTGTGTACGGGCTGAGCGACGCGATACCCAAGAGCAAGCTGAGCAGGCTGCGGGTGCTACGAACGTATCTTCGGATGCCCCGTTTCCACCCGGTCTCGCTCATCGAGCCGAACTTGGGTGTCTTCGGTGTGGCCCTTTTCGGCCTGGGACACAAGGCGCCGATACTCCGTACGGCGCTGGACGAAGTATTTCACGCAATCGCCGCGGGTGAGCTGCGAACTGTGGTCGACCGGGTCTTCTCCTTCGACCGCGCCGGTGCGGTCGAGGCGCATGCTTACCTTCACGCGCGGCGCAACCTCGGCAAAGTGGTTCTATGCGACTCTTGACCATCATCCTATTCGGCTTCACGCTTGCTCCTGGCCAGGCTCGGGCTCAGACACCCGACGCTGCAGCGGTTGTGCTCCACGAGCTTTTCGACGAGGCTTGGGCTTACAACATCGAGGAGTTCCCGACGAACGCCACGTTCGTCGGTGTGCATCGCTTCAACGATCGACTGGCGGCCATGTCGTTCGAGGATCTGGCCAGGCGTAACGAGGCGAGCAAGGGCTTCCTCAACAGGCTAAACGCCATCAACCGCTCGCAACTCAAGGAGTTGCGCCTGAGGGCGCAGGAATCTTTGGGCCAGCGGTTCGATGTTCGAGAGTTCCACGATCAAGTGCTGGCCAACGGCACCGTGCCACTCGACGTGCTCGAGGATCGGATCGATGCCTATATCCAGGAGCAGTCGGTCCGATAGCTGACTCCCTTGCACGCGCTTGCAAGATCGGGGACACGCTGTAAGATTGTAACGATAATTGTTAGCCCCAACGGTTCGTAGACAGGACTCGTGCGACGCGACAGCTCTGCTTCACACACGCCGGCCGCTCGGCCGTCGACCGGTGCCCCGGCGTCCGGGCATCGTTCTCGTCGCACCGCTCCCGGCCTTGCCCAGTCTATGATTCCCGGGCCCTGACATTTACCCAGCCCAGGGAGACTCCCCGATGAAACGACGCGCTTTTGTCCGATCCACTTTCGCGGCCGCGGCGGCCCTTTCCGTGCCCGGCCGGCAATCGCTGGCAGCCCTCTACCAGGACGCCCCTCAGGATCCACCGGACGTGGCCAGCATCACGGGTGCTGGGAGAGAGGTTACGCTGAGCGGCAAGGCTATCGCCGAGCTGAAAGGCCAGCTGCATGGACGTCTGCTGCTGGCGGGAGACGAGGGCTACGATAAGGCTCGGCAGGTCCTCAATCCGGGTATCGACAAACACCCCGCACTCATCGCTCAGGTCACCGGTACGGCGGATGTCCGGACGGCCGTGGACTTCGCCAGGGACAACGACAATCTGCTGCTTGCGGTCAAATGCGGGGGACACAGCTTCTCGGGGAAATCGACCTGCGACGCTGGCATGATGATCGACCTGTCCCCGTTCCGCGATGTACGAGTCGATCCGAACGCACGCAGGGCTTGGGTGACGGGTGGCAGCCTGCTGGGCCATCTGGACCATGAGGCCATGGCCTACGACCTGGTGGTGCCCATGGGCACCGTTTCGCACACGGGAGTCGGTGGCCTGGTCACCGGCGGCGGGTTCGGCCGAGTCGCGCGCCACTTCGGTATGTCCATCGACAATCTCGTCTCGGTGGACGTGGTTACGGCCGACGGTCAGTTCCGTCATGCGGACAAAGATGAGAACTCTGACCTGTACTGGGGCGTCCGCGGTGGCGGCGGCAACTTCGGTGTCGTGACTTCCTTCGAGTTCCAGCTGCATCCCATGCAACGCCAGGTCCTCGGCGGCAGGATCATGTATCCCATCGCCCGAGCGCACGACGTAATGAGCATGTATGCCGAGTACCTTCCACAGGCGCCGGCCGAGCTCGACCTGGTCTATTTCATGGCGGAATCACCGGGAGGGCAGGGCGGCGTCGTCGGTTTCGGAGTGTGCTACTCGGGGCCCGAGAGTCAGGCAGAGGGTGCACTGTCGCCTATCCGCAAGCTGGGTACTCCGGTATTCGATGGGATTCAGGCGATGGACTATGTGGCGCTGCAGCGCTCGGGCGACTACGACGATGTCAGGACCCACGCGACGTACTTGAAGGGCGGCTTTGTGCCCGATTTACCCCCGGGCCTGGTCAAGGCGGTCGTCGAGGGTTGGGAAGGAGACCCGCAACGCGCCACCACTGTCTTCATCCAGCCCAGCGGCGGCGTGATCTCCCGCGTGGCGAACGACGCCACGGCGTTCGCTCACCGCGATGCGTTGGGCAATCTGGGCGCCTCGGTGGACTGGGCCGTCGGCGAAGACCCAGCCGAACACATCGGGTGGCTGAAGAGCTACTGGACGGGAATCGAGCCCTTCACCCAGGGGTTCTACGCGAACGACCTGGAGTTCGACGTCTCGGCCGCGAGAATCAACGCCAACTTCAGGGGCAACTTCGATCGGTTGGTGCAGATCAAGAACACGTATGACCCGGACAACCTGTTCAGGTTGAACCCGAACGTGGAACCGTCGGTGTGACTGTTGGCGTAGCCATCCCAACACCCCGATCGTGATGCCATTTGTCGGGCGCTATCGCCACTTCGTATCGATTTCGCTGACCGCAGCGATCGCGGCCTCGACGTGGTCCTCGGTATTGAACGGTCCCATCGAAAAACGCACCGTGCCCCGCGGCGTCGTTCCATGATGCTCATGGATGAGCGGGGCGCAGTGCAGCCCGGTGCGCGTCAGGATGCCGAAATCCACGTCGAGGATGGTCCCGATGTCCGAAGCGTCGTAGCCCTCTACCGTCATCGATAGCGTCGCCACACGTCGATCCAGGTTCGTCGCCCCATACATCGTCACGCCATCGATTTGCGAGAAACCGTCCTGTAGCATGCCCAGCAGTTTGATCTCGTGCTCGTGGATGCAGTCGAGACCCGTCTTCTCGATCCAGTCGAGACCCGCCGATAGGCCGGCGATGCCGGCGAGGTTCAACGTCCCGGCTTCAAGTCGATAGGGGTACTCCTCGAGGTGGTAGGGATGAGCGCTGCGAACTCCCGTGCCCCCGAAAAGGCTGCCCCTGATGTTGGCATCGTCAGCTACGCATATTCCGCCCGTCCCCGTCGGTGCGAGCAGGCCCTTGTGACCCGTGAAGGACAGAAAGTCGATATTGCATTCTTTCATGTCGATGGGCAGCACGCCCGCTGTCTGCGCTGCGTCGACCGCCAACGGAACACCCTCTTCCTCGCACACGGCGCCGATCGCCTTTAGGTCCTGAACCACACCCGTGACGTTTGAACCGTGGTTGACGATGACGACCGTCGTGTTCTTCTGAATGGCTTTGCGGATCTCTTCGGGGTCGAGGTAGCCTGCACCGTTGGGGGCGACGAACGTCGCCTCCGCGCGCTCCTTCACCTTGTGGTTCACCGGTCGGATGACCGAATTGTGCTCGAGCAGAGTCGTCACGACATGGTCACCCGGGCCCACCGTGCCGTTGATGACGAGGTTGAGGCTCATCGTGGCGTTCATCGTGAAGACCAGGCGATTCGGGTCCTTCTCAACGCCGGCTTCCACCAAGCTACGATTAAAGAACTCGGACAAACGCTTCCGTGTACCGTGGATCATCGCTTCGGCGCTCAAAGCCAGGTCGCACCCCGTCCGGCCCGGGTTGACCCCCGTTTTGCTGTAAAAGTCCCGAACCGTGTCATGCACGCTATCGGGCTTGGGAAAGCTGGTAGCCGCGTTGTCCAGGTAGATGTGGGCGTCCATCAAAGGCTCCTGAGGAAGGAGACTGGCTGGGGACTGTCAGAACGTGATAATTACAAACCGGTAAATTTGCAAAAACCGCGCCCGTCTTTCCGCATCCCACTCCTACTCGTAATCGTACTCGACTCCACGAATTACGCTTTCGAGTACGATCAGAAGTGACAGCCGCAAGGCCTTATACCACATAGATATAGCAACCATCGCAGCCAACCCGGATTTGACCCCAGCCGTCATCTCTATTAGCGTTATTACTCCTCCCTGGCCGTTTTCCTTCAGTCAAATCCCCGCTGTCTCGGTCACCTTTTGGACCACCTCTATGCGACCTCAATACGCTGGGTACATACTGCTCGCCACGACCGCCCTTATCGGCTGCGTTCCCGCCGAAGACGAGCGCGCGACCGAGACAAAGGCGCTTCCGCCCGAAACCGTCCAGTGGGACATCCCCATCGTGGTCAACGAAGCAGTCGCCCGCTGGCTCAACTACTATCAGAACGAAGGTCGCAAGAGTTTCCAGATCAGCCTATCACGTGCGGGCCGCTATGAAGCGCTCATGCGCGAAACTTTTCGCGAGGCCGGCCTACCCGAGGATCTCGTTTACGTTCCGTTGGTCGAGAGCGGATTCAGAGCCACCGCCTACAGCCGGGCGCGGGCGATGGGCTTGTGGCAGTTCGTGCCCAACACGGCGCGGATCTACAAGCTCGAGATGACCTACTGGGTGGACGAGCGCCTCGACCCGATCGCTTCGACGGTCGCCGCGGTGGACTACTTGGGAGACCTGCAGCGCGAGTTCCGTGACTGGTATCTGACCCTGGCCGCCTACAACGCAGGACCGGGTCGTGTGCATAAAGCGATTCGCAAGGCGGGGAGCCGGGACTACTGGGCGATTTCCGAGCGTCGCGCTCTGACGCGTGAGACCCGCGACTACGTCCCGAAACTCATCGCCGCCGCTCTGATCGCAAAGCAGCCGGAACGGTACGGCCTCCGCAGGCGGTCTCAACCCAACGGGACGTTCGACATCGCCTATGTCCCTGACGCCACGAGCCTCGATGTTGTGGCCGAAGCCGCTGACGTTCCCATCGAGGAGATCCTGGCGCTCAACCCGCACCTGATCCACGGCGTGACTCCACCCGGTCTGCGCTTCCCGGTTCGCCTACCCCCGGGGACGGCTCGCATTTTCACGGAATCCTACGCACATGTGCCGCCATCCGAACGGGTACGCTCCGTCGTGCACCTCGTGCGGAGAGGCGAAACCCTGGAGCGAATCGCCCGGCGTTATGGGACCCGGATATCGGCCATCCGCGCGGCTAACCCGGATCTCGACCCATCCCGGCTGTTGGCCGGTCAGCGCCTGCTAGTCCCCGGTGCCCGAAACGTACCCGGGCTGGGCGATTAGTCTGTAATCTTCGTTACAGTATTGGCCTGTTCACGAAATCCTTGACGTCTCGCGATCGACC
>JBDHGH010000119.1:0-11403 GCA_039589995.1 Gemmatimonadota bacterium
CGGCGCCCCTCCCCCGCCAGGTCTCCTGAACCGAGTCACCCCGCGGTTGAGAAGCGACGGTGGCGATTCCTCGGTTGAACGGCAAACCGGAGTTCCACAACGGTCCCACGGTGGTCACCACCCGAAAGGAGTGAGCCGAGAGAGTCTCGCCCGCTAAACCGTCATGCCTGGGAGGGGGCGGCGTGGAGAACCTCCGAGCGGACGTTGGAGCGCCAAGGCCCGTAAAGGATCGATGCCCGAGCCGCGCGACCGGGAGCGAGAGGTTGCTCCACGCCGTCCCCGACCGCGCAACAACGCAACAACGCAACCACCGAGACGATCTCCGCGAACGACTACGTCAGGGAGCGGGAGCGATCCTCTTCCACGACCTGCGCGACGAAGTCCGCGACGGGCAACACGATCTGCTTCTCATCCGCCCCGCGTTTCCGAACCGCCACCGTCCCAGCCTCCGCTTCGCGCTTGCCGATCACCCCGATGTACGGGGTCTTTTGCATCTCGCCGTCGCGGATTCGGTACGATAGAGTCTCGGCACGGTCATCGACTTCGACGCGAAGCTCTTCGGCCCGCAGAGCCTCCGCTACGACCTCGGCGGCGTTCGTCAGGTCGTCCGATATCGGTAGCAATCGTACCTGAACCGGAGACAGCCAGACCGGGAACGCACCAGCGAAGTGCTCGATCAATCCGCCGACGAAGCGCTCGAAAGTGCCGAAAATGGCTCGGTGGACCATCACCGGCCGGTGCTGCGCGTTGTCTGCACCCACGAAGTTGAGGTCGAAGCGCTCGGGTAGAACAAAGTCGAGCTGGATGGTCGAGCCCTGCCACTCGCGCCCGATGGCATCCAGGAACTTGACGTCGATCTTAGGTCCGTAGAAGGCGCCTCCCCCCGGGTCCTCCGAGTAGGTCAGCTCCTTCCTTTCGATGGCCGCTCTCAGCGCTTCCTCGGCATGGTCCCAGACCTCATCAGAGCCGATGCGCTTCTGAGGTCGAGTGGCGAAGTCCAGCCGGTATCGCAGTCCGAACGTTCCATAGATGAAGTCGACGAGGTCGAGCATTCCGTAGATCTCGTCCTCGATCTGGTCCGGTCGACAAAAGATGTGGGCATCGTCCATGGTCAATCCGCGAACGCGAAGCATGCCGTGCAGCGTGCCGGACTTCTCGTTGCGGTAGTCGCTGGCAATCTCGGCGTAACGCTGCGGCAGGTCGCGGTAGCTCCGCTGTCGCGAGGCATAGATCTCCATGTGGGAAGGGCAATTCATCGGCTTGACCCGATAGCTTTCCTTCTCCCCATCCATCTCCATCGCCGGGAACATCACCTCCGAGTAGGCCTGCAAGTGACCTGAGCGGCGGAACAGCGTCTCGCGGGCGATGTGTGGCGTGTAGACGAAGTCGTAGCCGCGACGCAGCAACTCGTCCTCGAGAAAGCGCCGAAGCAGGAACTGAATCATCGCACCCTTCGGATGCCAATGGATCAGACCCGGACCCACATCGTCCTGGATGCTGAACAGGTCCAATTCCTTTCCGATGACACGGTGGTCGCGCCGCCGAGCTTCCTCCAGCCGGTGGAGGTGCTCGTCGAGGTGTTCTTTCTCGAAGAAGCTGGTGGCGTAAATGCGCTGGAGCATCGTGCGCCGCTCGTCGCCGCGCCAATACGCCCCCGCCGCATGCAGCACCTTGAAGTTCTTGACGCCGCCCGTCGAAGGCAGGTGCGGACCACGGCAGAGATCGAGGAACGGACCGTCGCGATAGACCGAAATGACGTCGCCCTCTTCTATCTCGCCGAGCCGTTCTAACTTGTACGAATCGTCCGAGAACAGTTCCTGCGCCTCGTCACGCTCGACCTCTTTCCTTTCGAAGGCGTCGTCAGCGGCGACGACCTCACCCATCTTCTCTTCGATACGGGCCAGGTCATCCGGCGTGAACGGTTGCTCGACATCGAAATCGTAATAGAACCCATCCGCGATCGGGGGTCCGAAGCCGATCCCGGCGTCGGGCCAGAGGCTTCTTACGGCGGTGGCCATTACGTGCGCCGCCGAATGCCGAAGCACATACAACGAGTCCACGTCTCCATCGTCTTGGGTCAAGAACTTGATCTCACCCGAGCGCTCGATGGGCCGGGAAAGATCGATGATCTCGTCGTCCAGCTTGGCCGCGATGGCCTGCTGGGCCACACCGCCGCCATCGAGCTGCTCTGCCAGGTCCCGGGCCGAGATACCGTGCTCGACCTCTACCTGGGAACCGTCTGGTAGAACCAGCTTCAGTTTGTCCGCGCTCACTTCTCGCCTCTGTTCTCGTGTTGTGATGTTCGTGTCCAAAAAACCGGGGCGCCCTCGGATACACTCCCGGGGCGCCCGGCACGCGGCAATCGACAGGAACCTGCCGTGGTTGGCAGAGAGTGTCAAGAGTCCCTTTGGGAATCTCGAGCATTGGAACATTGGACCACTAGAGCATTCGAATTAGGAAGTGCGCACGGTGCTAAACTTCGCGGTTCTATTGTTCTATTGCTCTATTATTCTATTGTTCGATATTCCCAACCGTCAGATCGTGATCAACCGGAGGAACCAGGGTATGCGGGTGGCGTGCGCGCAGTTCAAAAACGAAGCCGACCGAGAAACGAGCATCCGGAAGGCGCTCGACTGGATGAATCAGGCGAAGGATAAAGGCGCCGACCTCATCGTCTTTCCCGAGCTGGCTTTTGACTTCTTCTTTCCGCAGGTACGCGCCGACGCTCGCTACTTCGACTGGTCGGAGCCGATCCCGGGACCGACGACCGAGCGCTTTCAGGCGGCTGCGGCCGAGCTCGGACTGGTCACGATCATCAACGTGTTCGAGAGGGCGGCGCCGGGGCGCTACTACGATGCTTCTCCCGTGATCGACGCCGACGGTACGCTCGTCGGGGTCAGCCGGATGCTCCATATCGCCGAAGAGCCGGGCTACAACGAGAAGTTCTACTACTGGCCCGGCGACGGCGGTTCGCCCGTCCACCCGACGCAGGCCGGGAGGGTGGGAGTTGCGATCTGTTACGATCGCCACTACCCGGAGGTTTTCCGCGCACTCGCCCTCCAGGGCGCTGAGATCGTCGTGGTTCCAACGGCCACGTCGATGTCCGAGCAGGCCTTCAAAGACGTTTGGGAGATCGAGATTCAGGCGGCCGCTGTGGCGAACCAGATCTATGTGGCCGTGGCGAACAGAGCCGGCCTCGACGGCGAGTTGCAGTTCTTCGGCGAGAGCTTCATCGCCGATCCGGCCGGCCAGGTGATCGCCCGGGGCACCAGCGACGAAGAGGAATTGCTCGTCACGGATATCGACCTCGAGCGCATCGAAGAGATCCGCCGGCACGTGCCGTTCCTCCGTGACTTCCGCTACGATCTATTCGGCAAGCCGTGAGGCTCCGGCGGTGAGCGCGCTCCAAGGCCAGACGGGATACTCGTTGATGCTTCGCAGAACGACGCTCGTCGTCGGCTTCTTGGCTCTAGCTGTCAGCCCTTTGCAGGGTCAGGTTCGGGTTGGCCTCTCCGCGTTCGCCGGCGGCTTCCTTCCGACCAACGATCTCTTCGATTCGGTCCGCCTCAGACCCGACACATCCAGCCTGATCATCTTCAATCTCGGCCTCGAGCCCGGTCTGGTTTTCGGCGGGCGGTTGACCGTGCGCTTCTCGCGTCTAGCTCTGGAGGCCGAGGCCGGCTACGCGCTCAGCAGCCTAGACATCCCCAGCGTAATCGTGGACGCGGGCGCCAACAACGACGCGACGGTCTTTTTGGGCAGCGTCAACGCGCTCTACGACGTCATCAGAGCGGCGTTCAGCCCGTTGAGCATCTACCTTTCGGGCGGGTTGGGAATTGTCGCCAGGGGCGGCGAGTTCTTCGAGCCTTACAACGGCACGACGTCCTTCAGCCTGGCTCTCGGTGGTGGATTTCGCTACGGGTTGAGTCCTGCAGCATTCCTTCGCTTCGACATCCGCGACTACATCACGTCATTCACCCCCAGCACACAGGGCGGATTCGAGTTCGACTCGAAGGTGCAGAACGACTTGATGGCAACGATCGGGCTGGAAATTTCGCTCACACCGTCGAAGTAGCCCCCGCTAGTTTTCGAAGTTCCGCAATCGCCACCTTCCGTCGTTCATCTCGAAGAACATCCGAAGCGACAGTTCGAAGTCCCTCGGTTCGTTAGTCCGCGCCAGGCGATACTGCATCTTCTGCTCGACTCGAGCCTGCGCTTCATCGCCGGTGATCTCGAGATTGCTGACCTCGAGCACGACATCCAGCTCGTTTGCGTTCGTGAACAACTGGTTGAGGAAGACTTGATCCGCTTCCGGAATCTGGCCCCGGTAGACATCCCGGGTCAGGCGGTCCATGTCCTCGGCCTCCAGCGATTGCCTATACGTCTCCAGCAACGCCTGGATCGCCGCACGAGGCGGCAGAGCCTCGGGCTCGGAGAACTCGGGCGTCGAATCCTCAGCGGCTGTGTTCGTCTCCTGCCGCGCGGCCCGCTCGAGACTATCGGCCACCGCCGCAGCGTTCACCGCCCACTGCAACGATTCCTGACCCAGGTCGGTATAGCTCTGAGTGGCAGCGCCGAAACTCGTTGCGGCTGCCACGATCTCGCCGCCGCCCAGCAGACTTCGACCCCTCGCCAACTCCTCGTCGATGGCTTCGAATCTCTGCGGGAAAATCGTATCAGCCCCGACATCCCGAGCCGCCTCCCGCGCTCCCTCGGCCCGAGTCTGCGCTTGCTCCGCCTGCCGACGAATCCCCTCGTCTTCCTGCCCCCCGGGTTCTGGCGTGGCAGCAGGCGTGGTATCCCGGTTGCCTGCGAAGCTCGAGTCGGGGGTCTGACGCGCCGCCAGACTGTCCGGCTCCGCCGGAACTACATCGAACGTCGTCCCGCCGCCTTCCGGTTGCCCGCCACCTTCCCCGGGAGTACTGAGCTCGGCCAGTTGCGAGTCACCGGGGTCAGCAGACACTCCCCACTGACGCCATGCGAAGGTCGCACCCACCGCGATTGACAGGGCCACTACCGCCGCGGCGACCCATCTGTTCTTCCTCGGCCGCCCCGGAACAGCGGAGTTCAGAGGCGACCGATCGAACGCGACGGATCGAGACCCTCTCTTGTCGAGCGCGGCCTGGAACTCGGCCATGCTGGAAAAGCGCTCGCTTGGGTCCTTTCGGATCGCCCGATCGATGATCTGCGCAAGGTCGGCCGGCACCTCGGGTCTGACTGTTTCGAGGGGTTCGGGATACTCGTGCACGTGCTTATAGACGATCCCGGCCAGACTATCGGCGGTGAACGGGAACCGCCCCGCAAGCATTTCGTAGCCCACCAGTCCCAACGAATACTGATCGCTGCGGCCGTCGATCCCTTCCCTTTCCTCGCATTGTTCCGGCGACATGAAGTACGGCGTGCCCATCAGGTCGCCGGGCCGAGTTAGCGTGGTGCCCGTGCCCATCGCCTTGGCGATGCCGAAATCCGTCAGCATCAGGCGACCGTCCCGGCTGCCCTCCATCATCATGTTTTCCGGCTTGATGTCGCGATGGATGACGCCCTGCGCGTGGGCATAGTTGAGAGCGTCTGCCGCATCGCGCAGGTAGCGACGCGCGACATCGAAGCTCAGCTGCGGCGTCTGCCGCAGGATCTGACGCAAGTTTGGACCGGCCACGTAAGGCATCGTGAAAAAGAAGAGGCCCTCACGGTCCGATACCTGGAAGACAGGTACTATGTTGGGGTGCGTCAGCTTTCCCGCCGTACTGGCTTCGCGTTGGAACCGCTGTACGATGTCGGTGTTATCCGCGAAAGCCGGCGGTAGCACTTTCATCGCCACCCGCCGGTTCAGCGCAATCTCGTGCGCCAGATACACCCGCCCCATGCCACCGCGGCCCAACTCGCGGATGATGACGAACTCGCCGGCCAAAGTCTTCCTCAATCGATCGAGGAAACCCGTGGGATCCGAGGCCGAGGAAGCGAGCAACTCGTCCAACTCGAAGCCCTCGGTGGGGGTCCCGCAGTTTGGACAGAAGAAGCTGTCTTCTGGAAGTTCGGCGTCACACTGTGAGCAGATGGCCATCGAATTCAAATAAGTTGGCGCGACGTGCTTTCGGCAAGAGGAATCCTGCCCTTGCAGGGGAAGGCCGAGCTAAGTTACCTAGCCAGTAGCGCTTAGACAAGCGAGGCCTTCCTCCTCACCCCGGAATTTAGTATTTTGGAGTTCCGGCCCGCCCCCCTGCCGATCCACGATCCCAGCGATTCCATTAACGGAGGAAACCCATGCGCGGTTACCGTGCTGCATTCCTGGCGCTCCTGCTCGCGGCGCTGCCGTCCACTCTGACAGGCCAGGTTACGGTGGGCCTGAGCGCCTTCGGTGGTGTCTATCTCCCCACGGCCGACCTGTTCGATGGCGTGGTCCCGGTAGACACATTCGGGCCTTCGTCTCTGAAGTTCAAACAGAAGACAGGATGGACAGCCGGCGCCAGGATCGGCGTGTGGCCGTCGTCTCGGATCGGGATCGAGGTAGAGGCGGCCTACGTCAGCAGCGAGGTCGAAGGAGACTTCATCGTCGCCACAGGCAGTGGATTGGTCCCGGTATCGGGGTCCGAGTCCGGCAGCATCTTTCTCGGCAGCCTGAACTTCGTCTACGCTCTGATACGGCCGCCACTCGAACCGTTGGCGATCACCGTTTCCGGCGGTGTGGGAATCGTCAGTCGAGGCGGTGATGCCTGGAAGAACTTCGAAGATTCGAGCGATATAGCGGGAGTCATCGGTCTGGGCTTCAAGTACGGGATAGCCAAGGCGCTCTGGCTTCGATTCGATCTGCGGGACTATATCTCCTCGTTCGAGGAGAAGAATCTCAGTGCGTTCGCGATTCAGGGTGGCGGATCAAAATTGCAGAACGATTTGTTGGTAGTCGTCGGCGTGGAGTGGTTCCTCACCCCAGGCAACTAACGCTGCGGGTTGGCTGCTTCCAGTCGCCAACCGCCCAGGCCGGAAACGAACTCCATTCGAAACGAGACGTCTCGCTCGCCCGAGGCACCGGTCCTGGACTGATTGAACCGAATTCGGAGTCGGACGTCAGCCCTGGCTGACGTCCCCTCCACCGTCAGGCTTCGATGCAGCCGAACGACCTCGATATCCTCGGCGCGGTCGAAAACGGCAATCAGGAAACTCCGGTCATCTCCAGGAATCGCCCGACGATACAACTCCACTCCCATCCCCGGCAGGTCCTCCCCAGCGAACAACTCACCGAAACGATCGATCATTCCAGCGACGACCTCTTCAGCCGTGAGCGCCGGCTCTTCGGTTTCCGACGATGGATCCTCGCCGCCTGGGTCCGCGGCCACCAACGCCGCATAGGCCTGCTCTGCCTGCCCAAACAGGGTCTCGGCCTCGCTGTAGTTGCCCGCGTCGAACTGCTCGCGCCCCTGGTTCGCGATTAACCCGGCACGCATCAGTCCGGCGCGAGCGCGTTGTCGGGCTCCGGCACCGATGGCCGCCTCATGCTCCTGCTGCATCTCGCGCCGGGCGCGTACCGCCTGGATGGCGCCTTGGTCGGCGGCTTCCGACGATCGAGCGGCAAGCTGGGCGAACTCGCTGATCAGGTCAGAGAAAGCCGTGGTGGCTTCACCGTACTCCTCGGACTGCAACAGCGCGTCGACCTCACGGAGACGTACGTCCAGCGCCGCGAGCTCGGTACCGAAGATCACGTCGGCGCCCGCCGTCACCGCAGCCTGTCGCGCAGCCAGTGCTTCGCTGTGCGCGTTCTCGGTCGCGGCCAGTTGTTCTCCTCCATCCTCGGCGTCGGCATCACGGGATTCGTCGCGGTTTTCGGCGATCGGCGGCTCGACGGACGCCTCGTCCGCGTCTTCGCCCTGTGCGACGATGGGCTCGGTGGTGACGCCGTCGTCGACGGCTTCCCCATCCGATGGCGCGGCATCGCCGGCATCGACCGGACCGCTGCCCGTCGCCCCGGGATCGACCGCGGCCGGCACGGCCGGGTCGGCGACTTCGCCCTGCTGGAGAATCGGCTTGAGCGGGCCGAAGAAGTACAACCCGACGACGGTGGCCAGAGCCACCAACACACCACCCGGCAGCAGTATCCGACCCACACTCCTGCGCCGTGCGACCGAGTCCCCCGTCTGGGCCGCCGAATCGGCGGCCGCTTGGCTCGAGGCAGGTGTCTTCAGGAAATCGGGATAGTAGGTCGCGCCCGATGCCTCCGAACCTTCGGACGGCGCGTCTGTCGGCCGAGCCGGCGTGGTGACGCGGAGCGTGGGATCGCCGCCGCTGCCCTGACGAGGCATCGGCTCGGTCATCTCCTGCTCGGAATCGTCGATCACGCAGGACTCGAGTGCCGCGAGAAAAGCACTCATGTCCGGGTAGCGGTCTTCTCGGTCCTTTGCGATCGAGCGGGTGACGGCCACGCGCAGGGCGAACGGAACGTCGGGGCACAGTTCGTCGAGGCTCTCGGGGTCCTCGAAACGGTGCTTATACATCAATTCGGCCAGCGTCTTCGCCTCGAAAGGCCGACGCCCGGCCAACATCTCGTAGCCGAGCAGGCCGAGCGAGTACTGGTCGGCCCGCCCATCGAGGTCGGTTTCGCCTTCTCCTTGCTCCGGCGACATGTACTGTGGCGTGCCGAGCATGTCACCTGGAGTGGTCAGTGTGGTACGTGCGGTCAGAGCCTTGGCGATACCGAAGTCCGTGAGGATGACGCTATCACGTTCTGCATCCAGCAGCATGTTGTCGGGCTTCACGTCTCGATGAATCACGCCGCGTTTGTGCGCGTAGGCCAGGGCATCGGCAGCCTGGCAAAGGTAGCGCTGCACCTGTGCTAGCGACGGCCGCGGCTCGTCCTCCAAGAAACCGCGTAGATTGCGCCCAGCCACATAGGGCATCGTGAAGAACGTCAGTCCCCCCTCGCTGTGGACCTCGTAGACCTTGATAATGGAAGGGTGGTCGAGCTTGCCCTGGGTCCGGGCTTCCCTCAAGAACCGCTGTACCAACGCGTCATCGAAACCGAGGAAGGGCAGGAGGACCTTGATGGCGACCTGGCGATCCAGCGACTTCTGGTAGCCCAGGAAGACGATCGCCATACCGCCGCGTCCGATCTGCTGCAGGATCTCGTAGCGGCCGGAAGTGGCATCCTTCAGCTGCTCAAAGACTTCGCGGCTCTGGGGAGAGAGGTCATCGGGGTCGGCTTCGACGCCGGGGGCGGCCGTTCCGCAAAAGGAGCAGAAGCGGTCGCCAACCGGTAGTGGCGTGGCGCAGTGTGTGCAAACGGCCATCGACTCTCACCAACCTCCCGCACGATACCCCGGCCGTAGCGGCCGCTAGCTGGTGTAAAGCTACCGCTCCCTCGGGGGGCCAGCAAACCTCCAGCCTGTGCTACCCGGCTACCCAGCAAAAGAGCCCGGCATAACCGGGCTCTTTTGCTGCGCTTCTTCGAATCGCGCTACTAGTACATTCCACCCATATCGCCGCCGGGAGGACCCGGAAGAGCGGGTGTCTCTTCTTTCTTCTCAACCACGACAGCCTCGGTGGTCAGCAGCAGACCGGCGATCGAGGCCGCGTTCTGCAGAGCGGAACGCGTGACCTTGGTCGGGTCGATGACGCCCGCCTTCACCAGGTCCTCGTACTTGTCGGTCTGGGCGTTGTAACCGTAGTTGAGGTCGTTCTTCTCGCGGATACGCTCCACGACGATCGAGCCTTCCTTGCCGGCGTTCTCAGCGATCTGCCGGGTCGGCTCCTCGATCGCACGGTAAACGATGTCCACGCCCCTCTGCTCGTCCTCGTCCTTGATCTTCAGCGAGTCGAGCTTCTTCTGGGCCCAGAGCAACGCCACGCCGCCACCGGGAACGATACCCTCTTCGACCGCTGCGCGCGTCGCGTGCAGCGCATCCTCTACGCGGGCCTTCTTCTCCTTCATCTCCGTCTCGGTGGGAGCACCCACGTTGATCACCGCCACACCGCCGGCCAGCTTGGCCAACCGCTCCTGCAGCTTCTCGCTATCGTAGTCGGACGTCGACTTGTCGATCGCGCCGCGGATCTCTTGAATGCGGCCCTGGATCGATTCCTCCGATCCGCCACCATCGATAATCGTGGTATTGTCCTTGTCGATCACGATCCGCTTGGCAGAACCCAGATCGCCGAGCACGGTGTTCTCGAGCTTGAAGCCGACTTCCTCACTGATCACCTTGCCGTCGGTAACGATGGCGATGTCCTGCAACATCTGCTTACGGCGGTCGCCGAAACCGGGCGCCTTCACCGCGCAGACCTTCAGCGTCCCACGCAACTTGTTCACGACCAGCGTGGCGAGAGCCTCGCCGTCGATGTCCTCGGCGATGATCATCAGCGACTTTCCGGTCTGCGCGACCTTCTCGAGCACCGGCAGCAAGTCCTTCATCGTCGAGATCTTCTTGTCGTGGATCAGGATGTTGGCGTCTTCGAGGACCGCCTCCATCTTCTCGGGATCGGTGACGAAATAGGGCGACAGGTAACCGCGGTCGAACTGCATACCCTCGACGGTCTCGAGCTCGGTCTCCAGGCCCTTCGCCTCCTCGACCGTGATCACGCCGTCCTTTCCGACCTTCTCCATCGCCTCGGCGATCAACGCGCCGATCTCTTCGTCGCTGTTGGCCGAGATCGCACCGACTTGGGCTATCTCCTTCTTGCCCTTTGTCTCTACCGCGATGCCCTGCAACTCCTCGACGACAGCGTCGACGGCCTTGTCGATTCCACGCTTCAGCGACATGGGGTTGATGCCGGCCGTGACGCTCTTCAGGCCTTGACTGTAGATCGCTTGCGCGACAACGGTCGCCGTGGTCGTTCCGTCACCCGCGACGTCGCTGGTCTTGCTGGCGACTTCGCGAACCATCTGGGCACCGATGTTCTCGACGGGATCCTCGAGCTCGATCTCCTTGGCGACTGTGACGCCGTCCTTCGTGATCGTCGGGCTGCCGAACTTCTTCTCGAGCACGACGTTTCGACCCTTCGGCCCGAGCGTGACTTTGACGGCCTTCGCCAGCAGGTCGACACCGACCTTGAGCTGGTTCCGCGCCTGACCATCGAATTCAAGCAACTTCGCCATCTTCGAATTCCTCCTGCTTGCGTTTAGTTCGTAATAGCATCGGCGGAAAGTCTCTTCCCCCCGGCGCTTTCTTCTCATGGGACTGACCTCGAGCGAGAACTTTGCCGCTGAGGTCAGCTCGAACGGGTAGTCTCTACTTCTTTCCGTTAGACACCACCGCGAGAACGTCCGACTCGCGGAGGATCAAAACCTCGTCGTCGCCTACGGTCACTTCGGTGCCGCTGTACTTGCCATAGATGACCCGGTCACCAACCGTGAGCTCGACGTCGATCCGCTTGCCTTCGTCGCTCACTCGGCCGGGGCCAACCGCCATAACCTCGCCCTGC
>JBDHGH010000120.1:0-15434 GCA_039589995.1 Gemmatimonadota bacterium
CTCCCACGGCTTGTCCACTCTGGGATGTGCCACCGCCGCGCGCCGTTATCGACACGCCCTGCTGGCGACAGATGCGCAGCGCAGCCAGCACGTCGCTCGCCGAGCGCGGAATCATGACACCCGCCGGCATGATCTGATAGACGCTGGCATCGGTCGAGTAGACGGCCCGCGACATTCTGTCGAATCGGACCTCGCCCTCGACCGCCTCTTCCAGGGCCTGCTGCAGCGAGATCATCTAGATGACGCCCATCGCCCACATGACCCAGACCGTGGCGAACGATGCCGATCCGCCCACGAACGTGACACCGCCGTACCCGAGTAGCGCTTCCTTGACTTCCAGCCTGCTGAGCGAAGTGCAGACCCAGAAGTAGCTCGAGTTAACATACTTAATGATCACGGAACCCGATGCGCCCGAAAGCATAGCCGCCTCAGGCGACAGGCCAAGCGGTCCGAGCATCGGAGCAATGAGCGAGCCGGCCGTGATCACGCCCACCGTTGTGGATCCTGTGAGCATGTTGCCGATGATGCCGATGATGAAGGGAAGCAGAATGGTGGGAAGACCGTAGGATGCGAAGATATCGGCGACGAATTCCACCGCGGGCGTGCCCTTGAGAATCGCGCTGAGCGAGCCTCCGAGTCCTGTGACCACCAGAATCATGGCCGAAGTCTTGAGGCCATCTCTCACCCACTGATTCACCTTTTCGTTACGGCCTTCGTTCTTCCTGATGTTGCGATAGGCGAGCCACAGTCCGATCGTCAGTGCCACAACTGGCCAGCCCACGTATCCCAGGATCTGGCGCAGGACGTTGCCCTCCTCGAGGGCGAACTTTGCCACGCTCTGAGCGCTGATCAACACCACCGGCACGACGATCGGCGCATACGAGCTCCAAGTGGACGGAAGCCGCTCGTCATCGGACGCCTCGAGGAAGCCCTGGTCCTTGAACTCCTCCGCCGGCTGCGTCGCGATGCGCGGACCCGCGATGAACTGACCGTAGGCCCAACCCGCAAGAGAGCCCACCAGACACGCGATGCTGCCGAAGATGATGGTCGTACCGATATCGGCGCCCACCAGGGCCGCCGCGGCTAGCGGCCCCGGCGTCGGCGGCACGATGGCGTGCGTGAGTTGGAGCGCACCCACTAGCCCAATCGACATCGTGCCCATGCCGACTCCCATGGCGTGGGCCGCCGAATGAACCAGCGGGTTTAGAATCACGTACGCGACATCGGAGAAGATGGCGACCCCCAGGATGAACCCGGTCAGGGTCAGCGCTATGGGCATCCGCTGTGCGCCCACCAGACGAACCATCGATCGGGTGATCACCTTGATGGCACCGGTGTGCCGCAAAGCTTCGGCGATGATCGAGCCGAGCACGATCACGACGCCGATTTTACCCAGTGTATTCCCGAAGCCCTGCTCGAATGCGTCGATGAAGTTGTTCCGCTGGATGCCGGGGAGAACGCCGAACAGCAGGATGGGCAGCAGCAGCGCGAGGAAGACGTGCCACGCGCGAGGAAGACGTGCCACTTCCACCGGGCTATCAGCAGCATCAACAGCACGACGCATCCCGCAAGGCCGACCAACGCGAGGACGACGTGGGTCGTGACGGCGGTAGTGGGGTCCATTATGCGGTCGAGGAAGCCGCGAGGGACTCGAGGGCCGCGCTGACCCCCGCCCTCGTGTGAGGAACGCCGGCCAAGCCCAGGCCCATCTCTACACCGCAGAGCGTGCCGGCCAACATCAAGTCGTTCATATCACCAAGATGCCCTATGCGGAAAACTCGACCCTTGACCTTCCCCAGGCCGGTCCCCAGCGACATGTCGAACCGGTCCAAGACGACTCGACGCAGCTCGTCCGCATCGTGCCCATCCGGCATCCACACGGCGGTCAGAGCGTCTGAGTACTCGGCGGGGTCGAGAGGGCAAAGCTCGAGCCCCCACGCGGCGACAGCCCGGCGCGTCGCTTCGGCCAGCCGGCGGTGACGGGCGAAAACTTTCGCGAGTCCCTCCTCCAACAACATGTCCAGGGCCTCGTCCAAGCCGTACAGCAAGTTGGTGGGCGGTGTGTAAGGGAAGAAGCCCCGCTCGTTCATCTTCAGCACCGGCCCCCAATCCCAGTAGGACCTCGGTGTAGCGGCCAATCCCGATGCCGCGATAGCCTTCTCGCTGACGGCGTTCATCCCCAAGCCGGGTGGCAGCATGAGTCCCTTTTGCGAGCCGCTGATCGTGACATCGACGTCCCACTCGTCGTGGCGGTAATCGGTCGTGCCCAGCGAGGATACCGTGTCCACCATGAGCAGGGCTGGATGGTCCGCCTTGTCCATCGCCTTGCGAACCCGGTCGACCCTGCTGGTGATGCCCGTCGACGTGTCGCCGTGCACCACCAGGACCGCCTTGATGGTGTGACCCGAATCTTCGGCGAGTTTCGCCTCCACGACCGACGGATCGACCCCATGACGCCAGTCGCCTTCGACCCATACGACTTCGATGCCGAGACGGGTCGCTACATTTCGCCACAACACGGCGAACTGTCCGGTCTCGAACGCCAAAACCCGGTCGCCCGGCGACAGTGTGTTGACGAGCGCTGCCTCCCAGGCACCGGTGCTGGAGGATGGAAAGAGGATGACAGGCCCTGACGTCTGGAACACGAGTTGAAGGCGTTCCAGGATGCGCAAAGCCAATTGCGCGAACTCGGGGCCCCGATGGTCGATCGTCGGTCTGGCCATTGCCCGCAGCACCCTGTCGGGTACGTTGGACGGACCGGGTATCTGCAGAAAGTGCCTTCCGGGTTTCCGCGGCGCCGATTCGCTCATCGCCTGCCTTCCGCCAGTAGTCTCTTGGCACGTGTGGGATTGAACGCACCACAGGGGCAGAAGCGCGCCAGTGTCACGGCCGCCTCGTCCGGGTTGCGGCGGCCCTCTCGCACCATGTCGATCATCTTCGCCGCCAGGCCCGATGAGACCATTCCGTGCCCGCACATCGTGGATAGCTGCAGCACTCGCGCGCTCGGCAGACGATCGTGTGGGTCGGAAAACCCGAGGGAATACTCGACGCTGTGCCGATTGATGTCGCAGGCTTCAGCGATTTCCCTGGCGCCTTGCACCGAGGCAGCGACATTGACGGACAGTCCCAGGTCCGCCGCGATCACGTCCCGTAGACAGGACTCCGCCTTGTCTCGAGCATCGAACACCGCAGCCACCGTGCGCAGGGTATGCACTGCCTCGACCACACCACGGTGATCGGGGCGAAGGTCCCGACTCCAATGGACGGAGGGTCCCAGCTTCGAGGACGGGCGGTAGCTGCCCATCTCCGAATTACCGACGCTCACCGGATCGTGCCGGGCACAGATCTCCACAAATGTCTTCAGCTTGTCGACCGCGCCCTGGTCGTTCTTCCCCTTGCAGGGAATAGCGAAGATGATGTAGTCGTCCTTGAAGCTCTCAGCGCTACCGTAGCGGTGCAGTGTGTTCGTCACTGAGTTCCCTCGTCCGCTGCAATGTTGGTGACGCGACCGAGGCCCATGTTGGTCTTGGCTCGCTCGAAGCGGTAGTCGAGATCCGAAAGCAACGGAGCCAGCTGCAGGTCCTCGCCGTCTTCGTCGCACCGTGTGGAAACCCCGACCGAGACGACCGTATCGATTCGCTTCGAAACCTCGGACACCGTATCGAGCACTGCCTGCACCTCGTCCATGCTCGACCGGGTCTCGACGATGGCCGAGAGGATCTTTTCCTCGAGGATATCGTCCCGTATTGCGCCTGTGGATTTGTCGGACATGAGATGGGTGATCGGGTTCTTGGCTTCGAAGATGACACCGAGCCCCGCTAGTGCCGAGGTCATGATCTGGATGTCGTGGAAACGCACGCCCACCCCCGGCCGACCCATCTCGATGACATATCCCGCCTCTCCGACGTCGATCCGCCCGGAAACGTCGTTCGTCTTGACTTCCTCGGTCCCGCGGCCATGGATCCCGGTGGAGGTGTGCTCGACGAGCGGGTCGCTGAACACGCGACGAACGATGCGGGGCCAGGGCAGTTCCTCTCTGTCGAAAGCGGCGGTGGGACAAACGTCCGGCTCCGGCTCGAACCGGAACCGGAACAGCTTGGCCACACGGCGCACCGCCCGTACCAATGTCGGGTTCAGATGCTCCTGGCTCATACCGCGGTAGCAGGTGCTGCACTCGACGCACTCGTCGTAATCGATCACGGCCCGGTTGACGGAGGCATCGATGACGATGGCGCCCACCGGACAGACCGGAATGCAGTTGGCACAGGCGACGCACTTTGCCGGATCAATTCGCACAGCGACTCTCCCTGGCCTTCGCTCCCGCTACCCTATGACCTGCCCGTACAGACGATACAGGTTCAACCCCATGATCTTCTCGATTTCACTCTCCGAGTAGCGCCGAGCGCTCAGCCCGTCCCACACCACCTCCATCCGGCGCGGTCCGTTCAGCTCGTCGATGAAGTAAGGAAGCTCGCTGCTGACGACCTGGCTTCCCTCTTCGGCCCGGAGCTCCGCCTCGTACTCGGGGGTCATTTCGATGACCCGGTGGTCACGGTCGCTCCCGATGCACACGTGGTCGATTCCCGCGACCTGAACCGCGTGGTCGATGTGGTCGAAGAACGCGTGCAGGTTGTCCTTCTTCTTGAACGTCAAGAAAGGTCGCAGCTGACAGACACCGACGAGGCCTCCGTTTTCGGCGAGCAGCCGGAGGTTCTGGTCCGTCGTGTTCCGCACATGTTCGTGTACGGCGTTGCACCCGGTATGAGAAATAATCGCCGGTGAGCGCGAGTACTCGATCGTCTCCGCCATGGTGCGCATGTTCGCGTGGGAGAGGTCGACGAGCATACCCACTTTGTTCATCCGGTCGACCAACTCGCGCCCGAAGTCGGTGAGGCCACCGTCGTCGCCTTCGGCGCGGCACCCCACGCCGGCGAGGTTGCGCTCGTTGTACGTGATCTGACAGCTGGTCAGTCCAAGGCGGTGGAACATCTCGACGCGGTCGAGGTCACCGCCGAACTGCGTCGTATTCTGGTAGAGGTAGAAAACCGCCAGCCGACCCGAGCGACGCGCGGTGTCGACATCGGCGACCGAGGTGGCCTTCACGAACAGATCGGGGTGCGCTGCGAGATAGCGGTCGTACTCCAGCAGCCCGTCTACTGCAAGCTCGAGTGCCTCCGCTCCCTCGGGCTTCGGATCGCAGAGCGTAACCGTGATCGAGTCCATGCCGCTGGCGAGCATCTCGCGGACAAGGGGCGGCTCGTAGATCGGACGCAGTTCGCCCATGGCGTCCATGATGAGCGCGCGAGGATCCCGTGTGGCCGGCCGGGCCCGGCCCGCGATCTCCTGCCCCATGACCGACGCGTTGGGCCTGAGATGGAAGGCCAGCGCAGATGCTGTCGCACGCTTCAAGAAGGCTCGCCGGTCCATTCGTTGGTCTCTTCTGGTAGTGCGATCGAGAAGTCGAACTAGCAGAAAATGGGAACCGGCGGTTACTCCGGCAAGCGGGCTGGCGCCGAGGTATCGCGGTGCACGCTTTTATAGTGTAGTTTGGCGCCCATGCCTATAAACACCCAATTCGTGATGCCCACAGCAGCCGGGACACCCGGCGATTACAGAGAGCTCAAACGCCTGGTCGTTCAGGCAGGCTTGCTGGAACGGCAACCGTTCTACTACGCCTTCAAGATTCCCGCGACTCTGGCCGTCTTCGCCGTCGGCGTGCTGACGCTGATCTTCGCCAGTGTTGCCGGACTTCAGCTAGTGAACGCCGTGTTTCTGGCCTTCGCCTTCACTCAGGTAGGCTTTATCGGGCACGACGCCGGTCACCACCAGATATTCCGCTCGGCTAGCAACAACGAAAGACTCGGTATCATCTTCGGCAACCTGCTGCTCGGACTCAGCCACAGCTGGTGGGTCGACAAGCACAATCGGCACCACGCCCACCCCAACGACCCGGAGCTCGATCCCGATGTCGAGGTACCGGTTCTCGCGTTCTCTGAGAAGCAAGCCCGAAGCAAACGGGGACTGTCCCGTCACGTAGTGAAATTCCAGGCCTACCTCTTCTTCCCGCTGCTGATGTTGGAAGCCATCAGCCTGCGAGTCGACAGCATCCGCTATCTAGTGGAGAAGAAGCCAGCACGTGCACTCCCGGAGTTCCTGCTGGTTGTCGGTCACTTCCTCTGGTACTTCGGCCTAGTGTTCTATTTCCTGCCGTTCGGCCTGGCGGTGTTGTTCGTGATTGTGCATCAAGCGGTCTTCGGGCTGTACCTCGGATCGGTGTTCGCCCCCAATCACAAGGGTATGCCGATGACGGGTGCGGAGGCCCGAATGGACTTTCTGCACGAGCAAGTGATCACCTCCCGAAACGTGAGACCCCACGTTCTCACCGACTTCCTGTACGGAGGTCTCAACTACCAGATCGAGCACCACCTGTTCCCGCGTCTGGCACGCAACAAGCTGAAGCAAGCGCAGGCTATCACCAAACCGTACTGCGACGCTCACTCAATCTCATACCACGAGACCAGTTGGCTTCAGTCCTATCGGGAGATCGTGCAGCACTTCCACCAGGTAGGCGCGGTCTGCCGCGAGGACTAGCGTCCGCGGCCAGGAGAAGAGGGCACGCCTTTAGTGCCACGCCGTGAGTATAGAGCCCATTACCACGGCGTAGACCAGCTGATAGCCAGCGTCGACGAGGTAAATCGACAACGGTTTCTCTGAGAACATGTGGGCGGTCAGGCCCAGGGTGGCGAGGAATCCGATCCATACAAGGAAGCCGAGAAAGGCCCCCTGCAGAACCGATGACACGTCCGCGTAGGAAACGAGGACCGCGAGAACGAAGGCCATCACTAGATAGCAGAACAGTGACACTACGAAGCCTCGGCCGGCCTTCTGCCTGGCTTTCTCTTCCGAATATCCGTGGGCCTCGAGCCAGACTTTGCCAAACAACAGCCGTGAGTACCAGAGTGCGCCGATGAGGAGGGTCGCCAGCGCCGCCACGCCAACGGCCAGGTAGTTGACTTGGAATTCGGGCATGGGACCTCCGGGGCTACCGATGACTTGATCAGACTCCCAGGGTACTGATCAGGTCCGTTCGAGTCAGGATCGACAGTCCACCGTCTCGGGTTCGCACCAGCACAGCAGTACTCTGACCTTGCATGTGCGCCGCCACGTCGCGCACCGGTGTGGATGCGTCCACGATTGGGAACGGCTCATTCATGACATCGGCCACCAGGCGAGCCCGGGCATCCGGCTCTCTGATCAGTCGGGCGAGGATGCTCTGCTCGACCAGGCTTCCCACGACATCGTCGTTCTCGGTCACGGGTACCTGCGAGATACCGTAACGGGTCATGAGGTCGATGGCGTCGCCCAGCGTCATATCGGCGGGCACGGAGACCAATCGCTCGCCCGGGATCTTTCTGGGGCCGACGGAGTCCAGCACGGTCGCCGCTGTAAGCGGCTCGGCCTCCTCGAGAAAGCCGTGGTCCTGCATCCAGGCGTCGTTGTAGATCTTTCCCAGATAGCGAAACCCACCGTCGGGCATCAGCACCACCACGACGTCATCCCTAGTTAGAGCGTCGCGATGGTCACGCAGCCACTGAAGCGCGCCGGCCATGACCATTCCGCACGAGCCACCGACGAACATGCCTTCCTCCCGGCACAACCGGCGGGTCATGATCATCGCTTCCTTGTCCGTCACGCGAACGTAGTCGTCCACCAGGTCGAAGTTCATGTTTCCGGCGAGGATATCCTCGCCGACCCCTTCGGTGATGTAGGGATGAATCTCGTTCTGGTCGAACTCGCGCGTGTGGAAGTACTTCCAATAGACCGAGCCGTGCGGGTCGACTCCGATCACCTGCACATTCGGGTTCTTCTGCTTTAGAAAGCTTGAGGTTCCTGAAATGGTCCCGCCCGTACCCGCCCCAACGATGAAGTGCGTCACCTTGCCCTCGGTACCCTCCCAGATCTCCGGGCCGGTGGCGCGGACGTGCGCCTCCGTGTTCGCCGGGTTGTCGTACTGGTTGACGTAGACCGAGTTCGGGATCTCGAGAGCCAGGCGGCGCGCCACCGAGTAGTAGGACCGCGGATCGTCCGGGGCCACAGCGGTGGGACAGACGATGACCTCCGCACCCAGCGCCCGAAGCACGGCGATCTTTTCCTGGCTCTGTTTGTCGGTGGTGGTGAACACGCACTTGTAGCCGCGAACGATGGCCGCCAGGGCCAAACCCGCTCCGGTGTTACCGCTCGTACCCTCGACGATCGTGCCGCCCGGCTTCAGCTCCCCACTCTTCTCGGCGGCTTCGATCATGGTGATTCCGATGCGGTCCTTCACCGAACTTCCGGGGCTGAAGAACTCGAGCTTAGCCAGAACCGTACACGGGACGCCCACAGCCAGTCGGTTGACCCGCACCAGAGGGGTGTCGCCTATCGTCCCGAGGATGTTGTCGTGCCACATTCGATTCGGTCTCCTTGCCGGCGTCCGCGGTCACCTTCACCGAACTACATACTTACAATGAACACGGAGACCGGTTCCTAGCTAGGGGCAACCGACGGATTGAGGGGACGTCAGACAGAAACCAGGTAGTGGTGGACATACATCACGGCCATCGATCCTTCACCCACCGCCGAGGCCACTCTCTTCACGGAGCCATGGCGAACGTCACCGGCCACGAAGACTCCGGGAAGGCTCGTCTCGAGCATGAACGGTGTGCGATCTCGCGGCGCGGGCGGTGCCACGGTGCCATTCTGCTGCGTATCGGGCCCGGAAAGGATGAAGCCATGCGAGTCGCGCGCCACCATATCTCCGGCCCAGTCCGTGTGCGGAATCGCGCCGATGAAGATGAACAGCGCACACGCCTCGACTGTCTCCGTTGTCTGACCGCCGTCGCAAGCGACCACCAGCTTCTCGAGTCGCTCGGAACCCTGAGCTTCGTGCACTGCGGCCTTCGTCCACACCCGGATGTTGGAAGTGTCGTTAATCTGGTCGATCAGGTACTGCGACATGCTGCTGGATAGTGACTCGCCGCGGACCAGCATGGTCACGCTGTCGGCGAAGCGGGAAAAATACATGGCGGCCTGGCCCGCTGAATTCGCACCGCCTACGATGTAGACGTGTTCGCCCCGGACCGATTCGCCTTCGCTCATTGCGGCGCCGTAGTAAACCCCCGCTCCCGTCAGCTGCTCGATTCCCTTGGCTTCTAGCTGCCGATAGGAGACGCCGGTGGCGATGAGCAGCGCCCTGCAATTCAGTTCGCTGCCGTCCCCTAGCTTCACCACTCGGGACGGCCCCTCCGCAGCGAGGCCGACCACCTCCTGCGCCGTCAGTATCTCCACGCCGAAGCGCCGAGCCTGGCTGACCGCTCTGCGAGCCAACTCGCTGCCTGAGACTCCGCCCGGAAAGCCGAGGTAGTTCTCAATGCGTGAACTCATTCCCGCCTGGCCTCCCGGGGCTTGCCGCTCGACCACGATTGTCCGTAGGCCCTCCGAGGCGCCGTATACAGCCGCGGCCAGCCCGGCCGGGCCGGCCCCAACGACGACGAGATCGTAAAAGGGCATGTCGGCGCTCGTTTGAAGCCCTACTCGGTCGGCAATCTCACGGTTATCGGGCTTCTCGAGGGTCGATCCATCCTGAAAGAACAGGCACGGGAGGTCCAGTTTGGTCGGCCCCGAATCCTCGAGGAGTCGCCTGGCTTCTTCGCTCACCTCGGGGTCGAGCCAGAGGTAGGGGATCTGGTTACGGGCGAGGAATTCCTTTACCTGGTGGGAAGCCGGCGCCCACTGGTTACCGACCACGCGGATCCCTTCAAACGGGGGGCGGTAGACCGATCGCCAATCGTCGAGTAAATCCGTAACGACCGGGTATAGCTTCTCCTCCGGTGGGTCCCAGGGCTTTAAGAGGTAGTGGTCGATGCGGACTTCGTTGATGGCCCGGATGGCTGCGTCCGTGTCTGCGTAGGCGGTAAGCAGAACCTTCTTGGTTTCCGGATAGAGTTCCACCGCTTTCTCGAGGAAAGCGACACCGTTCATTCCCGGCATCCTCTGGTCTACGAGGAAGAGCGCGGACGGATCGCCGCGCCGTTTCAGCTCCTGGAGTAGCTGCAACGCGGACTCGCCAGAATCGGCACGCGCTACGCGATAGTCGGACCCGTACTGGCTCCTGAGGTCGCGTTCGACAGCTCGCAATACGTCGGTGTCGTCGTCCACCGTCAGGATCATTGGTTTAACCATCATTCACCTCGTTTGCCCATCAGAAACCGACGCTCGCTCGACACTCGAGTTCATGTCACACGCTAGCTACTTAAGCGGCAGGCGAACCTGGAAGACCGTTTCACCCGGACGCGAGCGAAAGTCGACTTCGCCTCCGCATCGACCCGTGACGATCCGCCTGACGATGTCGAGGCCCAGTCCGGTTCCTTCGCCCACCTCTTTGGTGGTGAAGAAGGGGTCGAAGACGCGGGGCTGTACCTCATCCGGGATCCCCGGACCGTCGTCGGCGATTTCCACCGTCAGTCGACCGTTCTCGCTGTACGTGCGGATCGTGATCGTGCCCTGTTCACCCATCGCAGCGATGGAGTTGTCGATCAAGTTCGTCCACACCTGGTTTAACTCGCTGCCGCGAATCTCGATGTGCGGCAGATCCCGATCGTACTCGCGAACGATCTGGATTCCGCGCTTCAGCTTGTGTCCCAGTATCGTGATCGTATCCTCGATCCCCTCGTGGACGTCGACGTCTTGCATCGGTGCCCGATCCATGTGGGAATACGATTTGACCGCGTCTACGAGCGCCGAGATGCTGCGAGAACTGTGAGCAACTGTGCGGGCCAGCTCCTGCACGACGAGGGCCTTACTCACCCAGACGAGGGCATCGTCCAGTCGGTCCGCAGGCAGGCCGGTCGCTACAGCCTCGAGGTCTTCACCCCGGACCCCGGCGGCCACGAGCGTCGGCGCCACCTCCCAGGCGTTGTCTATTCCGTGCTTCTCGAGCCACTCTAACAGTTCTTCCTCGCGATCGCTCGCCTCGAGCGGCGACAACGTCAGGGCTTCGGAAGACCGGTCCCGGAGGCGGCTGTAGAAATCGGTCACTGTTGTCCAGAGGTCCGGTCCGAGGTTCATCCGTCCCAGCTCGGAGGTCGCCGACTGCAGCCCGTCTATCCCCTCCAGCAACTGACCTGAGGCCCTTGCCGCCGCCGCCGCCGGGTTGTTGAGCTCATGCGCCAGACCAGCGGAGAGCTTTCCGAGCGCCGCCATCTTTTCTGTTTGCCGCAGCTCCTCCTCAACGCGTCGCCGCTCGCTGATGTCGACGAAAGTGAGCACACAGCCGACCAGTTCACCGTCACGCTCCACCGGGTATGACCAGTATTCGGCTGGAAAGCTCGTACCGTCCTTACGGAACATGACTTCGTCGTCCACGTGCGTGCCTTCGTGTTCGCGAAACGCACGATAGATGCGGCACTCCTCCACCGGGTACGGCTCTCCGTTGGGGCGCGTGTGGTGAACGAGCTTGTGCATGTGTCGCCCAAGAAGCTCGCCGTCGCTCTCGAAACCCAGCAACTCCAGGCACGCCGGGTTCGCGAACGTGCAATTGCCCTCGAGGTCGACACCGTAGATCCCTTCGCCCGTCGATTCCAACAGCAGTCGAACCAGCTCGTCCGCCTGTCGCAGAGAGCGCTCGGCCCTTCGCCGCTTGCTGATATCCACGAAGGTGAGTACGCATCCTACCAGCTCACCGTCGCGCTCCACGGGATACGACCAGTACTCCGCGGGAAAGCTCGTACCGTCCTTGCGGAACATGACCTCGTCGTCCACGTGCGTCCCCTCGTGCTCGCGGAACGCGCGATAGATGCGACACTCTTCCACCGGGTACGGCTCGCCGTTGGCGCGTGTGTGATGGACGAGCTTGTGCATGTGCCGCCCCAGAAGCTCGGCATCGCTCTCGAAGCCGAGCAGCCTCAGGCACGCCGGGTTCGCAAACGTGCAATTGCCATCGAGGTCGACCCCGTAGATGCCTTCACCCGTCGAATCCAGCAGCAGCCGGACCAACTCATCGCTGCCGACTGTCTCCTTCGCAGCCGATGTACGAGCGGGCGAGGAACCTGTTTCGTCGCTCATCGAGGCCAACCTTCGCGTGCCTGAGAGAGACTCGGCCTTGGAGTCGGCTCAGGTTGCCTTGATGGCACCGACGGCCTCATCCGTGGTCATGACCGCGCTGGCGATCATACGGAAGTTGAGCAGTGCGGCCTGATAGAAGTCACCGCCTGGGAGCTGAGCGCCCGCAGTCGCGTCCTTTACTACAGACACCTCGAAGCCCTGCTCGGTCAGCTCACGCAGGTGCGCCTCCACGCACAGGTTCGCGGACATTCCAGCGAGAATCACCTTGTCGATCCCTCTCTTGCGAAGCTGCAGCACGAGATCGTTCGACTCGGGGCCGTACACCTTGTGCGGGCTCGTGACGATGACGTCATCGCGATCGATGAGCGCTTTGAGTGGTTCGTGCCAGTCGGCTCCCGAACCGCTGAAGCCGTTGGTGGTCAGCGCGCCCTCGCGGTCGAACATCCCCACAGCGTGCATCATCTTTTCGAGCGCACCACCGAAGTCCCACTTATGGTCTTGCGGGTAGTAGTAATGCGGAGAAATGAACACGGGGATGCCGCCATCGTGCGCGGCCGACAGAAGCTGCCTCAGATGCTCGACCGTGTTGTTCTCCTCGACGCTCGATCCCACCACTCCCCATACGACTCCATCCTTTGACAGTAGCACTACTGATTCACTGGGTTTTTCTGATGGACGGAGATCGAGCGCTCAGTACCTCGTCGATCTTTTCGCACAGGCTGATCGCGTTGAACGGCTTGAGCAGAATACCGTCCGCGCCCGCCGCACGCGCTCGCCGCTCGGCGTCGTGCGGGTCGAACTGACCCGTGATGACGAGCACCCTCGTGCTGTGGTCGGCTGGCTCGCGGCGGATGGCGGTGCACAGGGCGAACCCGTCAAGCCGCGGCATCACACCATCGGTGATCAGCAAGTCGATCCGACGGCCCCTGACGATCTCGAGTGCCTTTTCCCCGTCGCGCGCTTCGAGGATCTCTTCGATCTCCACGCCGTGCTTCTCGACACAGCGGCGGACGTAGCCGCGCATGTCCTGATCGTTCTCTGCGATGAGTACCACGAGTGCCGTTGCCATGCGCTCGAATCTGGCGACGGAGGGTGTTTAAGGCTTGCAGTGAGGTTGCGTTCAGTGGCCTGCAGAGCCCATGCAACGGGAAGGTCACGATCTGCAACCGAGAGGACGTGCGCGGGCGGGGCGCAGGAGACATATTATAGCCATGCCCCGACCGTCGGCCTTTCGACCCCTTTTGCTGATCGCCGCCGTGGTTTGCGTTACACGTGCGGCCGGTGCACAGGCCCCCGACCCTCACGCCGCCAGATTGGCAGAGGCGACCGGGCTCGTCCACGAGGTATGGACCATCGAGGACGGGCTTCCCCTCAGCCACCTGAACGGAGTGATCCAACCCCGGGACGGATACCTGTGGCTCGCCAGCTTTGACGGGCTCATCCGCTTCGACGGCGCCCGCTTCTCCGTCTTCAACACGTCAACCCACCCCGAACTGCCCACAAACCGCTTCACATCCATCATCGAGGGACCGGACGGCGGCGTCTGGGCCGCCGCGGAGTTCGACCATGTCGTAAGGTGGAGCGACGGCACGTTCGCGGTCTACGGACTCGACGAAGAGCGCCGCGGCACGGCCATCAGCGCTCTCCAGTTCGATTCCGCGGGAACGCTTTGGGTCCGGACCAACCGGGGCGTCTTCGTGCTGCGGGACGACCGGCTGCAACGCCTGGGCGGCGAATCGCTGAGACGTCCTGCCGCCGAGATGTTCATTGATAGCAGCGGCGCGGTATGGATCGGCACGGACGGTTGGGGCGCGCTCCGCTGGCAGGATGGCGACGTTCGCCAGGTGATGCCGCAGGGGGACGGTCCGATGAGCTCGCTGGCGTCCACGTTCGCCGAGGCGGCGGATGGCACGGTCTACATCGGTACGGGCGTGTCCGTTCTCGCCTACCGGGATGGCTCTGTAAGGAGCCTGGTCCCCCCCGGCATCGATCGGTTCTTAGTGCGCTCGCTATTGCCTCTAAGCGCCGATTCGATGCTTGTGGTCAGTGACAAGGGTCTGTTCACACTTCGGGACGACGAGCTCCGGGTCCTTCGACCGGAGATCCCGGCGGTGAATTCCGGAGCCGTCTCGCTCGTGGTCGATGCCTCGGGCGATCGTTGGCTCGCGATCCACGAGCGGCTCTACCGTAATGAGGAGTTGGTATTCGAGGGTGCCTTCCGGATCGCGTCCATCGCTTTTGATCACGAAGGCAGCCTATGGATCGCCGCCGACGGGCTGCACCGGCTCAAGCCGGCGCTGTTTCGAGTCTACGGGGCCCTGGAAGGCGCCGCTCCCAACGTCTATCCGATCATCGAGGATTCGCAGGGCCGCATCTGGCTGGGCTCGCTAGTCGGCGGACTCGTGGTCTACGAGCAGAATCGATTCCGCCTCAACGAGAATGACTGGATCGGTTTGCCTCAGACGATCTTCGAAGATCAGGAAGGACGGTTGTGGGCTGGGAGGCTCAGCTACGGTGCCTGCGTGGTCGAGGAGCTCCGCTGTGCGCGGCACATCCCGTTTCTCAGTGGTCACACGGTGAAAGCGATCTACCAGGATCGGGCGGCATCGATGTGGTTTGGGACCGACCGCGGGCTGTATCGCGACTCGGCAGGCGCCGTCCAGCACTTCACTTCCGAGAACGGGCTGCCCCACGACTTCGTCCGAGTGATCCATGAGGCGCGGGACGGGTCATTGTGGTTTGGAACGAACGGCGGCGGCGTGGCGCGCTACCAAGGCGGGCGCTTCGAGACCCTCACCGCCGCCGACGGACTGTCCAGCGACCTGGTGCGCTCGATCCACGAGGACGAAGCCGGCGTTTTGTGGATCGGCACTGAAGACCGGGGGCTGAACCGCGTGCAGCTGGGCGACGACGCGGGCGCAGGGGCGAAAAGTCTATCGGACGCGACGGTCGCCGTGATCCGACGACGCGATGGGCTGTATGCCGACGGCGTGCACGCGATCCTCGACGACGGTGCGGGCCGCTACTGGATGAGCAGCAACCGCGGCATATTCTGGGTGCTTCGTTCGGACCTCGAGGATTTCGCAGCGGGCCGAGCGATCGGCATCCACTCGGTCTCGTATACCGAGCGCGACGGTCTGCGCAACCGGGAGGCCAACGGCGGGGTGCAGTCACCCGCCATCGTGGCGAGCGATGGTCGTCTCTGGTTCGCGATGCAGGCCGGCGCGGCGGTGGTGGACCCAGCCACGACCCGTCGTTCTGACGTTCCGATTCCCGTGAGGATCGAGGAGGTCAGGTCGGAGGGGACGCGGTTGACGGTTGTCGGGCAAGAG
>JBDHGH010000121.1:0-11193 GCA_039589995.1 Gemmatimonadota bacterium
AACGGATAGGAGCACTCGTCGAGGGATTACTACGCTCGCGAGGCTTGGCAGAAGGAGTCGAGCGCGCGGCTGTTTTTCCGGAGTGGGCAGAGTTGGTGGGGCCGCAGATTGCTCAGGTGGCGACACCGGTGGGTTTCGACCGGTCAACCTTGTTCGTCGAGGTCCGGTCGTCGGCCTGGTTGATGGAATTGGAGATGATGCAGCGCCGGATGTTAGCACAGTTGAACGCGCGTCGTCGGCGCGGCAAATTCGAGAGAATCGTGTTCAGGCTCGCCCCCGACGGCTGATTGTCGGATAGGGAGACGGGTCGCGAATTTCAGTTGGATACGTGAGAGGATAGCGATGGCGAAGCGATCGGGTAGCGGGAAGAAGACGGTGGGTAAAACGAAAGCATCGAAGCCAAAAAAGAAGCCCACAGCGAAGGCCAAGCCGGCGGCCAAAGCGAAGAAGCGACCGGTAGCCAAGGCGAAGAAGGCTCCGGCGAAGAGCGCCAAGCCTGCGACAGCCAAGCGCCCGACGGTGGCAGCAAAGTCCACGGCCAAAAAGACCGCTGGCAAGAAGGTCGCCGACTACACAGCTGGAAAAATCCAGGTTCTAAAGGGTCTGGAAGGCGTCCGGCGGCGGCCGAGCATGTATATCGGATCGACCTCGTCGCGCGGTCTACACCATCTCGTCTTTGAGGTCGTGGACAACTCCATCGACGAAGCGATGTCCGCCGAATGCGATCAGATCGACGTCGTCATTCACGAGGATGATTCAGTCGAGGTGTCCGACAACGGACGCGGCATCCCGGTAGACATCCACCCCACCGAGAAAGTGCCCGGTGTCGAGCTGGCGATGCTGACGCTGCATGCTGGCGGCAAGTTCGACAAGGAATCCTACAAGGTATCGGGAGGTCTGCACGGCGTCGGCGTTTCGGTCGTGAACGCGTTGTCGGAGTGGCTCGAGGTCGAGATCCATCGCGATGGGAAGATCTGGCGCCAGAAGTATGGCAGGGGGAAGAAGAAGTCCGAGTTGAAGTCTACGGGGAACACCGACAAGACAGGCACGACGGTGACGTTCAAGGCCGACCCCGAGGTTTTCACCGAGCTGGTGTACGACTTCGACGCTCTCGCTATTCGGCTTCGCGAACTGGCGTTCCTGAACCGGGGCGTTAGAGTCACCCTCAAGGATGAGCGACCCGATCAGGAGAGAAAGAGCAAGTATCAGTATGAAGGTGGCATCAAGGAGTTCGTAAAGTACCTGCGCGGCAACAAGAAAGCTCTTCATTCCGAGATCGTGTACTTAGAGTCCAAGCGCTCCGAGTGCGAGATCGAGCTCGCGCTCCAATACAACGATGGGTACAAAGAGGACACGTTCACCTTCGTGAACAACATCAACACTCACGAGGGCGGGACTCACCTCACCGGATTCAAGGCGGCACTGACTCGGACGCTCAACGACTACGCTCGGCGCGCTAAGATGCTCAAGAAAGCTGGCTTCACGCTGACCGGCGAGGACGTGCGCGAAGGGCTGACTGCCATTCTGTCGGTGCGCGTCATGGATCCGCAGTTCGAAGGTCAGACCAAGACGAAACTTGGTAACAGCGAGGTCAGGGGCGCCGTCGAGTCGGTGGTCAACGAGGGGCTTGCCAATTTCCTGGCCGAGAATCCTACCGCTGCGCGCCGTGTCATTGAGAAGACCCTGTCGGCCGCGCGTGCACGCGAGGCAGCGCGTCAGGCGCGCGACCTGACACGGCGGAAGTCGGCCTTGGAGGGTTCGATCCTACCCGGAAAGCTGGCCGACTGCTCGTTGAGCGATCCCAGCGTCAGCGAGCTATACCTGGTCGAGGGTGACTCGGCGGGCGGATCCGCAAAACAGGGTCGCGATCGCAATTTCCAGGCGATCCTGCCGCTACGGGGCAAGATCTTAAACGTCGAGAAGGCACGGCTCGACAAAGTGCTCACCAACGAGGAGATCCGTACGATTATCACCGCCGTGGGCACGGGGATCGGTGAGGACGAGTTCAACTTGGAAAACGCCCGGTACCACCGTGTGATCATCATGACGGACGCCGATGTGGATGGTGCACACATCCGAACGCTTCTCCTCACGTTCTTTTTCCGGCACATGAGGCAGCTTATTGAAGCCGGCTACATCTACATTGCTCAGCCGCCGCTCTATCGCGTCAAGCGTGGCAAGGAAGAACACTACGCCTATAACGAGAATGAACGCGAAGACCTCGTTAAGCGGATGGACGGCGACAAGAAGGGCAAGGCAGACATACAGAGGTACAAGGGACTGGGCGAAATGAATCCGGACCAACTCTGGAAGACGACCATGGATCCGGAGCGCCGCACGATCCTCCGGGTCACCATGGACGATGCTCTTGAAGCAGATCGATTGTTCAGTCTACTGATGGGAGACGAGGTAGAACCGCGTCGCGCGTTCATCGAACAGAACGCCAGGTTCGTCAAGAACCTGGACGTGTAAGAAATATGTTCGCCCTAGTTCGTCGTCCCCATTTCCCGAAAATGCTCCTCGATCCAATCAACCCACCGTCGATACACGTCACGCCGGTGTACGGGATCGGGAGGAAAGTGCCCGCCTACCGGATACGCGATGAATTTGACGGGCACACCGTTGTCCTTGAGGGCGTGATACAGTTTGTAGGACTGCGTCACCGTCACGCGCGGATCACCGGTGGTGGAGAGGATCAGCGTCGGCGTGCGGATCTGATGCGCGTATGCGATGGGTGACTGGCGCCAGTAGTTCTCGGCGTTGTCGTTGAGCCAGGGAGAGCCGCCGAGTCCGTATCCCGCCCACACGTTGTAGTCGGCCAGGTTGTACCAGTCGAACCAATCCGTCACCGCCGCCCCCGCCATGGCTGCGCGCCACCCGTCGTAATGGGACGTGAGCCATACGGTCATGTACCCACCGTATGACCACCCCGACACCGCCATCCGGCTTTCGTCCACGATGCCGCGCTTCTTGAGCGCTTCCACTCCGGCCATGACATCCCGTCCCGGCCCCTCACCCGCGTCGTTGATAACCGCGCTCTGAAATTCATCGCCCATATTGCTGCTGCCCCGATAGTTGGGACGGAACACGATCCAGTCTTGGGCGGCAAGCAGCTGGGCGAAGGGGTCCCATCCTTCGGTGGACGTTCCCATGGGCCCGCCGTGGATGTACAGCACGAGCGGATACCGCTGCCCGTCGGTAAATCCTGGCGGATAGGTTACCACACCGTTCTCGCGGAATCCGTCGGGGCCATCCCATTCAACGGTTTCGACACGACCCAAGGTTAGGCCGGCGATCGAGCCGTTCACATCGGTGAGCCGTTGTGGCGCGGCACTGAGAGAACCCATGTGATACACTTCCTGCGGCCTGCCCGGCTCCTCGCCAATGAACGCGACGGCGCCCGTCGTGCTCACGGCAAACGAGGAAATAGGGTCGACCGCGCCCAGGTCAACCCGGCGGGGCGAGCCCTCGAGAGGTTGTATCCAGACGCTCACGCGAGTGAGGTCGGGCCCCCACACCAACAGCTCTCCGGACGGCAACCACTCACCACGAAGGCTCCGGTCGATGTCGCCCGTCGCCACGCGCGGCTCCCCGCCGGACGGTGAAATCACCGCGACGTGCGAGGGATGAAAAAACGGCTCGTTCCCGGATGAACGACCGAAGGCGAGCAGCGCCCCGTCGGGAGAAAATCTCGCGGAGCCCGCACCGAACGCGGTTGCGCCGCGGTACACTTCGCGCTCGCCTCCGGTCGTAAGATCCAAAACGGCGAGGGCGCCGTTCAGCTCCTCACCGGTGTGCGGGCGCGGTTGGCGAGCGTAGGCCACAGCACGACCGTCGGGGGCCCAAACGAATCCCGTCACGCTCCACTCCCCCGACGTCAGCCGCTCGGGCTCTCCTCCGTCCGCCGCCACAAGCCATATGTGCGTCGAGGTGGGCGCCGATTGTGCCAGGTAGACGTTGTCCCCCACCTCGAACGACTTGTTGTGGCGTTCCTCGCCCTCGCGTTCTTCAGCGGCATCTGTCGTCGTAAACGCCAACGCCTCTCCGTCAGGCCGCCAGGCGTATGAGCGGACGCCCCGCTCGACGTTGGTAACGCGCTTTGCCTCACCGGCGGTCATGGGTATGACGTAGATCTGGGCCTCGCCCTCATCGACGGTATCGAGGAAAGCAAGCCTGTCACCGCTGGGCGACCACTGGGGGCTGGAGACCCTTCGCCGCCCCGGCGTTAGGAGTCGCTCTGTCCGGTTCGTCACCTCGATCAACAACAGGGATCGGTCGAATCGATTTTCCTCGAAGTTGGCATTGCTCTTTATCACCGCCACTCGGCTCCCATCGGGTGAGATGGCTGGCGACGAGAGTCCGACTTCACGTCCGAGGTCGGCCAGTTCCATCCGCCGAGTCTGGGCGGTTGCGTCGCCGGAGAAGGCTACGAGCAAGACGACAGTCATCCCAGCAAGCATCAGTGGGAGTGAACGTCGGTTAAGCATCCAGCGATGCAACTGTTTGTGTCTCGGAGACATGAGAGGTCCTCTTCCGTTTCGGTTCATCGCCGCGACGACAGTGCTGAGCGCAGATTCATGCAGGCGAGTGCTTCGCGCCCACCGTTTCGCATTCAGATCTCAACCTCGACCTCGGCGTAGTCCTTCAACTTCTGCACACGTTTCGGTTCGCCCATCACGATCATCACGTCCCCGGCTTCGAGGCAAGTCTCGGGTCCCGGATTGTATATTGGGGGACCGTCCGCACAAGCTCGGCGCAACCCCAGAACGATGAGACCGGTTCGTTGAGGAATCCTCGCGTCGGAGAGCGTCTGACCTACAAGGTGCGAGCTCGCCGGAAGCGTCGCTTGCTCCAGGCGCAACTCGATGCCGGCATCGCTGATCACGCAATCGAGAAAGCTCACCACGTGGGGACGCAGCAGTGTGAAGGCCATACGAATTCCGCCGGTCTGGTTGGGGGAGACAACATGATCGGCCCCCGCACGCCGTAGCTTTTGGATCGACTCCTCGTTGTAAGCGCGAGCGACCATAGGCAGGTTGTTGTTCAGGTCGCCTGCGGTGAGGCATACGAGCAGGTTGTCTGCGTCCTCGGCCAGACAGGCAGCGAGACCGCCCGCTGCTTGGGCCTGAGCCCTTTTGAGAGTCTGCTCGCGAGTGGCGTCACCCTCGATCACGAGTACATCAGGGTCGATGTCGTTTACGGTGGCTATGCTAACGGGATTCTGCTCGATGACCACGAATGGATGGCCGGCTTGCAGCATTTCTTCGATTACGACGCGACCCATTCGCCCCGCACCGCAGATGATGTAGTGGTTCTTCATTTGTTCGATGGCACGCATGGTCCGACGCCTCCGTAAAACTCCGCCCAGATCCAGCTCCACGATCAGTGCGGTCGTGAGCGCCCACCAGATACCGAGACCGCTCACTCCGAGGAAAATGAGGACTATGGTGAAGGTGCGGCCGGCTGGCGACAGTGGGCGCACCTCCATGAATCCCACCGACGATACCGTCGTTACCGCCATGTAGAGCGACTCGAACCAGTCCCAACCCTCGATGAGGGAGTAGCCGATTCCTCCAACGACGAAGACAAGCAAAAAATAGAGAGCGGCCAATCCGAATCGACGGACGAAAGGGCGAAGCGCCTCTCCGAGCGTGATGGGCGCTTGACCGTATCCCGGTGCCGGCACCCCGGCGTGCAGACGGGACCTGCTCGAAAAGTACCGGGGCTTGGACGGTGGCTCTCTCTGGGCTTTCGGCATCGGGTCCGGGTCGGCGACTCCCGAGCGGGGGCCTGAGTTGGCCTGCATTATCTCGACCGATCGGTGCATACTAGCCGCAGGCGAACAGGGCGGCAATCGGCCGAAGCGGAGGGGTGCCGTGGTTTAACACTTCGGCGTTTGGAAGCATCCTTGGGGTATACGGCCTATAGGTTTGGATGGAACATAGACCCATTCAACGGCGTTTTACACAAAAACGGCCACACTTCGGATTGGCCGGCCGCTTGCCGTTCCGGCGGTTTTTGATATGGCAAGCGGGCGTAATCTCGCGCGGGACCAGTAGGGAAACTATCTTGGTATACATACTTTTGCGGTTTGTTGCTTCAGGCCCGGGGCGGAGATGCCTCAAGCGTGTGCGGAGAGGGTCTTTGGTCTCTGATTTGGCTGTTGCTGCTGCGTTTCCTGGAGGACTTGATGTCTTTTAATCGTGTTCGGCCCTGTGCGTTCGGGGTGACTGTGGTGCTGGCTCTGGGTTTGGGGCCGTGGGCCGACCAGGCCGAGGCACAGTACTTCGGGCGAAACAAGGTCCAGTACGAGAACTTCGACTTCAAGACGCTGAAGACCCCGCACTTCGACATCCTCTATTATCCCGAGGCGCGTGACGCTGTCGAGGAAGCGGGTCGAATGGCTGAGCGTTGGTACGCTCGACTATCCCGTATCTTCAACCATGAGCTCAACGGTCGCCAGACGATAATCCTCTACGCCGACCATCCCGACTTCGAGCAGACGACTGCCCTGTCGGGGTCTATCGATGAGGGAACAGGCGGTGTCACCGAGGCGTTCAAGCGGCGCGTCATACTCCCGATGGCCGGGTCGCTGGCCGAGACGGATCACGTGCTCGGCCACGAGCTCGTTCACGCCTTTCAGTTCGACATAACCACACAAACGCGCAGCGCGATCGGTGGCGGTTTTCCCGTCGCTCTGGCCATGCCGTTGTTCTTCATCGAGGGGATGGCCGAGTATCTGTCGCTGGGTCCGGAGTATCCACTTACGGCCATGTGGATGATCGATGCGGCGCGGCGCGACAAAATGCCCACGTTCCGGCAGCTGGCCAGCTACCAATTCAACCCGTACCGCTACGGCCACGCGCTCTGGGCCTATATCGGAGGGACGTGGGGCGACCCTGCAGTGGGCGAGATTCTCAAAGCCGCGTCGGCGACCGGGAACGTGGCGCAAGCCATGGCGACCGTTCTGCAGGTCACGCCCGACGAACTGACCGCCGGCTGGACGGAGTCGATTCACGCGGCCTACGAGGACCTTCTGGCGGAGACGAATGAGCCTCTCGATTATGGCCGGGTCCTGATCGCGCCTCAGTCGGGAAGCGGTCGGCTGAACATCGGGCCGGCGCTCAGCCCGGACGGTTCACAAGTCATCTTCCTGACCGAGAAGAGTCAGTTCAACATCGAGATGTTCTCGGCCGATGCGGAGACGGGAGAACTCAAAAAGCGGATCCTCAAAACCGCGATGGACCCGCACTACGAGAGTCTCCAGTTCATCTACTCCGCGGGTGACTGGCATCCCAATGGCCGCGAATTCGTGTTCGCCGGTGTCGCCAAGGGCACGCCGATTCTGACGGTGGTCGATGCCGAACGCGGCAAAGCCGTTATGGAGTTCAGGGTCGACGAGGTCGGTGAGATCTTCAATCCGACCTGGTCACCCGATGGTCGCTATATCGTCTTCTCGGCCAGCGCCGGCGGTTTGATGGACCTGCACGTCCAGGATGTCGAGAGCGGGGAAAGACGGCGGCTGACGGACGATAAGTATGCCGATCTACAGCCGGTATGGTCGCCGGACGGGAGCCGTATTGCGTTCGTTACCGACCGGTATTCCACCGACCTTCGCGAGTTGGACTGGGGTTCCTACGAATTGGCGCTGATCGACCCCGTGACCCGGCAAACCGAGCCCGTACCCGGCTTCCGGGACGGAAAGCACATCAACCCGCAGTGGTCCGCCGATGGCAAGAGCCTATACTTCATCTCGGACCAGAACGGTATTTCGAACATCTACCGTGTCGAGCTCGACAGCGGTGAGATCTATCAAATCACGAATCTGCTCACCGGGGCCAGCGGGATCACGGAATTGAGTCCGGCCATCTCGCTAGCCGAGAACGGCGAGCGAATGGTGTTCAGCGCCTACGAGGGAGACCAGTATACGATCTACTCGATCGAGTCCGACTCGATACTCGAGGGTGGACCGGTTCTCCCCGAGCTGGCCGAGGTGAGCCCCGCTGTGTTGCCGCCCGCCGATCGGGCGGTGGGCGATGTGATGGCGTTGGTGGAGAACCCCACGCTTGGGCTGCCACCTACCGCGGACGAATTCGAGACGACGAAGTACAGCGCTGGGCTGTCGCTCGACTACATCGCGCCACCGCAAGTCGCCGTGGGCAGTGATCGATATGGGACGTACGTGGGAGGTGGCACCGCGCTGTTCTGGAGCGACAATCTGGGCGAGCATTCCCTGGCGACGGCACTGCAGGTAAACGGTAGCTTCGCGGATATCGCGGCCAGCGTCTCGTATGTGAGCCGCAAGACTCGCTTGAATTGGGGCGCCGTTGCGTCGCAATACCCCATCCTCTTCCGCCAGGTGGGTTTCTTCCAAGACGCGCAGACCGGGCAGATTGTCGAGGTAGAGTTCCGTCAACGGCAGACCAGCCGTGGTTTCACCGGACTGCTCGCATACCCGGTGAGTCGCGTCCAGCGCTTCGAGTTCACTGGCCGGTACACGAATATCTCATTCGACTACGAGTTCATCGAAAGGGATCTCTCGCTAACAGGCCAGGTCATCGATGAACGGAAGACGGACGTCCCGAAGTGTTTGCCTGGCGAGAATCCGTTTTTCGTAACGTGCACACCCGAGGCGCTGAATCTGATCACCGGCACCGTCGCGATGGTATACGACAACACCTTCTTTGGGTACACGGGCCCGATCCTGGGCCAGCGTTACCGGCTCGAGGTGGCACCCAGTCTCGGCTCGCTAAAATACGTCGGCGTGCTGGTAGACTACCGTCGTTACTTTAGGCCTGTCGCGCCGTACACGCTGGCCGGCCGCATCATGCATTTCGGGCGTTACGGAACCGGCGGCGAGGATCCTCGCATTCAGCCACTGTTCCTGGGATACCAGCAGATCATGCGCGGCTACCAACCGGGCTCGTTCAACACACTCATCGAATGCTCCGATCCGCTAGGAGACCAGTCTTTTGTTGGAACAGCGAACTGTCCGGTCTATGATCAACTGTTTGGAAGCAGGCTGTTGGTCGCCAACTTCGAGCTGAGAACGCCGTTCCCTCAGGGATTCGGACTGCCGGTGTTACCAGGTTTCCCGCCCATCACGCTAGCCGCCTTCTTCGACGTTGGGACGGCCTGGTGGAGTTGGACCCGCGCCGCGGAGATCGGTGGGAACGTGAACTTGGGGAACCTCGTCAGCTCGTACGGATTTGCGGCACGGATCAACCTGTTCGGTGCCGCGTTGATCGAGATCGATTTCGTGCACCCGAACGACCGGCCCAGGAAGGGCTGGTTCTGGCAGTTCGGGTTCTCGCCTGGTTTCTGATCTCGACGCTACTCCTACTCCCCGCTGTGGCCGCGTCTACTTACTAGCAATGCCTTCCCGAACGCGCGCTTCCGCCTGTAACCGATCAGGTGGAGCAGCTCGAGCGAGTACCAACGTGCGATGCGGCGATCGACGATCAGAGTGTCGGGACGCGTCGGATGGTGGGAAACGCCGGGAAACCAGTGTACGATGGCGTCGGCCCGCAGGTAGCGGAGAAGCGCCGATATTCTCAGCCAAACCGGCTTGAACTCGCGGACGATGAAGAAGCCGTCATCACCCAGTTCTTGGTAAAGCGGCATGAGAATCATACCGTTCCAGCGCGAGCGGATTTCGCCGTTCCGATCGTGCCCCAGCAACTGACCCGGCCGGATGGTGTCGAAGCTTTCGAAGCCGGGTTCCATCTCGAATCGATCGACTGTAGAGATGGCGTGTCGATAGCGGACTTCCAGAAAGCGAGGTGCGAATTCGGCGCTGTCAGCCAGAACCGACAGTGAACGTTCGACCCTGGCGTCATCTTCTTCCAGTAACCCAGCACTCGCCAGTGCGATCCAGATAGCAGCTTCAGCGTTGTCCACGGTGGCCGGCGAGTCTTGCTGTCCGGCTTCCAGCGTCAAGGCCACGTGGCCTCGGCTGGTTAGGTACTCAGAGATCGTACCGTCGAGTTGTTCTTCCAGGCCCAGGATAGTTGGGACTGGGAATGGCTTCACGAACTGGCGGTTCGGAAGTGTGTCTCCGATGGCGGCGAACGGAACGCCTTTTCCCGAGGTCGTGTGAAGATCGAGAAAGAACACGCTGCGGTCTGCTTCGAAGATCCTCTCTAGCTCCGACAGCAGTTCGTGCCGTTCCCGATCCTCGGCGCACTCCAGAGGCGAGTCGAGCGTGGACTCGATGGACCGTATGTGTTTGATGTGCCAGCGGCGGTTGAGGTCCGCGTCGATGAAACGCCTGCGTCTCTCCAACGCCTTGAGGTTTCCTGCGACCCCGACCAGTTCGCCCTTCAGGTCGAGCTTCGTCGCACAGAGCGACTGTAGCACGCGCCGAAACGCCTCGATGCCGGCGGGCTCGTTGCCGTGAAGACCTGCAATGCAGACCAGTGTCGGGCCGGGAGTGCTGCCCTTGACCCGACCGACGATGCGCCGAAGCGGTTCTTCACCCTCCAGCACTGTTCCCGCTGAAACGGCCGTCTCTCTCGTCACTCCTCCCTCAGTTTCTCTTCCAAGAACTGGCGGGCGATATGCATGAAGTCGCGTTCGCCTACAGTGCCCACCAGCTTTCCGTCTTTAACCACCGGGAGAACGGATACCCGGTTGGTGTGCATGAGCTCGATCGCCTCGGTCGTCGGTGTCTCCGGAGTAATCGTGATAGGATCCCTGACCATGACGTCCTTCACCGGGATAGCGAGTCCCGGTTCACCGATCTGTCCTCGTGTCAACAATCGGAGTAGCGAGCGGTAGGAGACGAGACCTACGATTTTCTGGTCGTCATCCTCCACCAGGACGTGGCGGATTTGCTTACGATCCATCACGAAGGCGACCAGGTCCACCAGCTCGTCCTCGTGGACTGTGTATAGCTCTGTCGTCATGTACTGCTCGACGCGCAGATAGTTGTTCCTCCAACCGCCACCCTCTTCCAGGCGAGCGAGAGACCACTTGTGACCGGGGGTGCCCGCGTGTTGGCGCGCGGCGGTCGCGGCGGTAAGCGCCGCCAGCTGCTCGAACCGCGTACCGTGGCCCTTCATGCTGGTCAGCGATTTCGATAGCCATGGAGCGCCGGTGTGACAGAGACTGGCCCGCTCTTCGATCACGCCCAGGTAGCGATCTACGTCGCCTGGATCGACTTCGACTGCGGCCAGGCCCTTTCGTGCTAGA
>JBDHGH010000122.1:0-11118 GCA_039589995.1 Gemmatimonadota bacterium
GTTCAACCGGGTTTGACGATCCGTTGATCTGCACGGACTAGGCTGGAACGGCAAGGAAATCCGGGGGGTCTGGGGTGGAAACGGCCGGGCCGGCGCGCTCGCCGAAGACGGGAGTCTCGGTTATCGGGGAGGACGGTTCGCTGGATGGTGGCGAGGTCCTTCCGGGTTTCACCTGCACAGTCCGAACGGTGCTCTTTAACCACTAGTCCTACTCCTACTCCTACTCGTTATCGTACTCGTACTCGTACTCGTACTCCTAATCCTACTCGTGGAGTACTCGGCTCCGCTGTTCCGTGGTACCGAGCACGATTGCGAGTAGGAGTACGATTACGAGTACGAGTACGATTAGAAGTACGAGTAGGACGGGTACTCAAGCCGGCGCCCTTCTCGCCGCGATCACCGCTCGCACCTGGTTGAACACGAACAACAGCAACGCCACGACGTTCAGCAGCGCACCCCAACGCCGCGCCCCGGGCCAATTCCCAAGATCCCCTGCGATCCTCAGAATCAGCGACGCGTTCAGCAGCAGCAGGTGCGAGTAGAAGACGTTGTTGAACGGCAGTTCTTTCCCGGTGATGGACGGCACCACGATGGGGGCGTGGCCGAAGATCATCGCGAAGACGAAGCCCAGGAAGAACGCGTGAAGGAACCCGTCGTAGCGGGGCCCGGCCGCCATCGGCCCAATGACGAGCGCGAAAGCGCCGGCGACAGCCAACCAGGCGTAGCCCGACAGCAGACAGACTCCGATGAAGCGACGCAGCCCCGGCTCGCCCAGGCTGCGTCGCGCGATATCGAAGAGCAGCAGCCAAGCTGCCAGCGCCAGGAGCCCGATGCCGGACACACGCCAGCCGAGATCGGCGAACTCCGCATCGCCAAGTTCCGTTGACAGGATCATTCCTACCAGCAGGACGGCGATGACGGCCATGAAGCTACGTTGACGAAGGGCGCTGTCGCCGAAGATCCGGCTCAGCTGCAAGCGCTCGCCGGCGATGGTCAGAGCAGGGAAGCCAACCCACCAGAGCACGACTTCGGGGATCGGGCGTCCGGCCAGCCAGAGAACATTGCCTCCCAACCATGCGACGGCGCCCAGCCCCATCGTTACGGTGAAGGGAAGGGGCTGTAGCTTGATCACAAAGATCGAGGCCGCGGTGAGAACCAGCGCCGAGAGTGCCATGAGATGTGACGACGTCGGAGCCATACCGACCAGAAGCAGCACCGTCCCAAGTCCCGCCAGCGCCGGGGCCAGGTAAGCCCAGCCTTTTCCGAGCGCCACCGCGCGCTCGAGCCCGATCACGGCGCCCAGGAACCCGCAGACCATCAGTGGGCCGTGAGCCGCTGGCCAGGACACGTGAGGCAACGGGAGGGTCCAACCCGAGCGGGAAAGCCCGCCGTATAGTCCGATCAGCAAGGCCGCGATGGCGGCAGCCAGCAAAGGAAGTCGTCGTTTCATGGGATCTCCGTTGGAGGTGCGCGGATATTATAGAGCGCACTCAGGCTCCATCAAGTCCAAGTACCGTCGTCGTCATCGTCGCGTCCGCGTCCTCCTCCTCGCCCTCGTCCGCGGACGATATGCCGTCGCGGACTATGTTGGAGTCGCGGGCGCGGGGCGCGGGCGCGGGCGCGGACGCGGCGACGACGTTGACGCTTTCGGGTGGGATCGCTGTCATTTGTTGACATATATACATATTAGCTATATGTTTTAGCGTATGAGAACTACTGTGATACTGGATGACGAGTTGTTGAAGGACGTCAGGCAATATGCGGCAGAGGAAGGAATGACGTTCACCGCCGTGTTGCATCAAGCGCTCCGCGGGCTCCTGGCGCGACGCAGCCGATTGGCCGAGCAGGAGCGGGCTCCGCTGCCCAGCTTCGGCGGGCAGGGGCTGCAGCCCGGGGTCGACCTGGACGACAGCGCGGCTCTGCTCGAGCTGATGGAGCGGGACGATGATTCTGCCTGACGTCAACGTCCTGGTTCACGCCTTCCGCGAAGACGCGCCGCGTCACACGCTGGTGCGTGCCTGGTTGGAGGACCTGGTCGCGTCGGATCGCGCGTTCGGGTTATCCGATCTGGTGCTGAGTGGATTCCTGCGGGTCGTCACCCACGCGCGCGTATTCTCTCCGCCCACGCCACTGGAAAACGCCATCGAGTTCGCCGAGGCATTGCGCTCGCAGCCGAACTGTATCGTGCTGGCGCCGGGCGAGCGTCATTGGTCGGTCTTCGTGCGGCTGTGCAGGGAAGGGGACGCCCGCGGAAATCTGGTTCCCGATGCCTACCTTGCGGCCCTCGCCATCGAATCGGGAAGCGAGTTGGTGAGCACCGATCGCGACTTCGCTCGCTTCGACGGATTGGACTGGCGCCCTCCCGTGTGAGGGCTCGCTTCCGGGTCAGCGCCCCAAACGTTCCAGCGCCTGGCGCGCATCCGCGCGCTTCTCTTCGAGGGGAAGGCCGTCGTCGGCTGCGGCGAGAGCGGAGAGGAATTCGTTGCAGAGTTCTCCGGCAGTTTGAACCGCGCCGTCCGCCTCCAGCGCCCGGGCCAGCGCATACAGTCGCGGCGCTTCGTAGATGGGCTCGCCGACCCACGGCGTTTCCAGGAGTGCTATAGCCTCGGGGCGTGTCGCCTCGAGCCCGGCCATTCGCTCCAGCCAGCGGAACCACAGGGCCTCGAGCTTGCCGCCCCAGACGAATTCGTCTTCGTTCAGTGCGTCTTCCAGCTCGCGGAGCGTGGCGACGTCAGGCGCTCGATCGAACTCCTGGAACAGCTCGGCCTGACGCACCAGGCGAGCCTTCGCCTCCGCATCCGACATCTCCACCGATCGCAGCCGTTTCACCGCCGCGTCGGTTCGCCCGGCGTCTCTCGCATCCAGTGCTGCGATCAACTCGGCGATGGCCCACGCCGGCGCGCCTGGCCTATGGGCATCGGAGATGGCCAGGTAGCTCGAATCGGCGAAGCCGCCATACACGGCCGTGCGGGAGAAGTACTCCAGGTGGCCAGCCGGGATCTCCCCGCGGGCGGCCGATGCCTCGAGCAATTGCCTCGCCGCTTCGATGCGACCGCCGTTCTGCAGCAGTCGCACCTCGGCGGCGCGACGCGCCAGTAGCTGGGCATCCGATGCTCGGCCTTTGCTCTCCTCGTCGGCTCTGAGTAGCTGAAGCAATCGAGCCTGCGACTCGGCATCGAGCGTTGCCGCGGAGCGTAGTAGCGGGAAGGTCACGGCCCGGGCCGCCTGCGCACCCAGGCCGCCCAACCCCGCGTCCGCGCCCACGAAGGCGATGTTGAGGCCTGTGGCCAGCGCCTCGAGGTCACGGGGCCTGCGCAGAGCCTCCAGTCCGGCCTCGTACACGGCCAGTGCCAGCGAGTCGGCCCGACTGACCAGAGCACGGTAGTAGCGATCGATGAGCGCAGTGTCCGCCCGCAGGAACGCGACCTCGAATGGGTGGATGAATGCCGGCGAGAAGCTGGGGTCCAGGGCCTGGATACGCTCGAACGGCTCCAACACCTCTACCACGGCGGGTCGCACGGGGCCCAGACCTTCGTAAGAGATGTGATAGCCGGCATCCGTCAGGAAGTAGTTGGCCTCCAGGTCGTCGGGGTGGCGGTTCACCATGGCTTTCAGCGTGTCTACCGCCTCTTCCCGCGGACCTCCGACCCACAGCCCCAGGGCCCGGACCAGGCTCTGCGTACGACTGGGCAGCCGATCCACCAGCTCTACCGCCTTGACCGCTGCCCGCTGCTCCAGCGCCCGTATTTCCGGCGTTCCCGCGGCCCAGCCCGCCGTGTACGACAGGCGCACATAGGCGAGGGCGAAGTTCGAGTCGGCCTCGACGGCGGCACTGAAATAGGCCACGGCCGAGTCCCACTGCGACGCCCTATAGAAACGCTCGCCGTCCAAGAAATATCGGAGCGCGGTGAGGTCGCCGCTGGTGATGGTGCTCAGGTCGACGCTGGGGATGGGGCGCGTGGCGCGCCAGATATCGCGAACCAGGTCGACGCTGAGGCTGTCCACCAGGTTCAATACATCGTCCGCCGATCCGGCAACCTCGGCGCGGGCCAGCTCGACGCCGTCCACGTTCACCAGTTCGGCGTCCATGCGAACGTTGTTGCCGATCTCCAGAACGTTGCCCCAAAGAATCGAGCCCGCTCCTACCTCGCGGGCCAGCTGGTAGGCCGCTTCCGGCGGCAACCGGCCGTCCTGCGCCTGTTCGTTCCAGCGGATGAGCACGGTGCGCGGATCCACTGTGCGGATAACGCCCAGTTGGTTCAGGTTCCGCGACAACAGATCCACCATCCCCTCGCCCAACACCTCCACCTCCGAGCCCTCGGTGGTGAAGGGTAGCACTGCGATGACCGAGGCCCCCGGCGCCACGTCGCCCATGGCGCTTCGCGGTTGCACCCAGACGAAGGCGACGAAGAGGACCGTGAACACGCCTATGGCGGCGGCGGTGTAGAGCGCCACCTGCCCCAGGCGCGCCACCACCGGACCCGCATCGCCGTGTCTGCCCGTCCGCCTCACGCCGTCCGGCGTCAGGTCGTACAGCCAGGCGAGGATGACGGCGACGGGGAAGCCGACGAGCGATCCGATGACCAGGAAGCGAAAGCCCCAATCCGGTACACCCAGGGCCGGGAAGACCAGGTCCGCGAGCTGTAGAACGACGAAGACCGCCGCGCCGTACGCTATTCCCACCCGGACGACCTTGCGCCGCTTGAGCTCACTCAGGAGCGAAATGGGTTTATCCGGTTCAGTCATGGTCCTCGCTAGTTAGCGTCCCGGGCCGAAGTCCGGCCTCGTATGCCCTTTTGGACATTCGGCTGCCGCCTAACGTTGCAAATATCACGGCGGTAGGAAAGGACGCGTTCGCGCGCCTGATGGGGTCGTGGACGCAGGGCGCGGCCCGGGCAGCGTTGGGACTGTCGCAGCCGGCCGAGGTGTGTGGAGTACTTCGTTAGTTTCTATATGTCGCGGGTCTCGTATATCCGTGTCGAGATGACCAGCGAGATTAGCAGCATGGCTGCCGAGAAGGCGGCAAGAAGCGCGAGCAATAGCGTCAGGCGCGGCTCCACCCACTGGATCCAGCTGGCCGCCAACTCGCGCCAGGCCGCGGGATCGCTCGTCGGGCTGGGCAAGCCCTTGGCCGACAGTATCAACCGAGTCGCCAACGAAACCACGATCATTCCGAGGACCGAGATGGCGATGAAGGACATGAGGCCGCGGCCGGCGCCGAGTCGGAAATGCAGAGGAAGGTGGACGGCAGCAGCCAGAATAAGCACGGCGAGCAGCACCACGTGGGCTTCCAAACTGAGAAGGGCCGCCGGACCTTCCGCGGCAGCTGGCGCGAGCCTTCTCGCCCCGTTCGCTATAGTCCAACCGATGGTCAGCCCGGCGACGGCCCCCAGGATCGTAGTGATGTAGCGTGCGGTGACGATTTGTGCGCGTGTCACAGGGACGCTGATCCACAGCAACTCGGTCCGTTGATATTCCTCAATGGCGAGCGAGCCGAACGCCAGTATTGCAGAGAAGGTCAGAACGCCGAGCATGTAGCTGAACGGGAGAAACGCCAACGCCGCAAGCTGGGCGCCGCCCACAGCGAGGACGAGCCAGAAGAGCCGACCCGCGGCAGCGACGTCCTTCCGCACCAGGCTAAACATCCGACTCACTCCCGGTGGTGTAGAGGACGACGTCGTCCAGGGTGGTCCGCTCGATCACCACCGAATCGCCGAGACGACGGCGCGCCTCATCAACATCGTCGGTGAGCGCCTCGAATCCGTGGGCCCCGCGATGCAGGCCGCGGAAGTAATCGGGAGGAAGCGACTCGAGCTGGTCCAGCCCGCCTTTGACCAGCGCCCAGTTCTCCAGGATCCGGTCTTTGGCTTCGGAGAATACAATGCGGCCGTTCTGGATGAGCGTGATGTAATCGGCGATCCGTTCCAAGTCGGACGTGATGTGGGTGGAGAAGAGGATCGACGCGCGTTCATCCTGTAGCAGCTCGGTTAGGGTGTCCAATAAGTCACGTCGAAAGACAGGGTCCAGTCCCGAAGTAGGCTCGTCCAATACTACCAGCTCGGCTTGATGTGACAGCGCGAGAGCCAGAGCGAACTTGGTCTTGTTGCCGTGGGACAACTGGCCGAACCGCTTGTCCAGCGACAGCTCGAAGGCAGTGGCGAAGCGGCGAAACGCGTCGTCGCTCCAGGTGGGATAGAACCGGGCCACCAGTGCGGCGTTTCGAGCCAACGTCATCGACCGGTAGAAGCGAGGCTCGTCGTGAACGAAGCCGATGCGCGATCGGACCTCGACCCCCGATTCGGCGGGATCGAGTCCGAAGGCCTGGATCGATCCAGCGTCGCGACGCAAGGCTCCCAGGATCAACTTCAGCGTGGTGGTCTTACCGGCGCCATTGGGTCCGATGAGCCCCATGATGTAGCCGGGGGGCAGGGTGAACGACACATCGGCCAGCCGGAAATCGGGATACCGCTTGCACAGGCCCCGCACCTCGAGGATCCCGCTCGTCTCCATCCTAAAACTCCCGACGACGGAACAGCCACACGGAGGCGCGGTAGCTGGCCCAGTTGACCAGGAGCAGGACGACGAGCAGCGCGAGCTGGAACCCGAGCACGCCCAGCGACCCACGCGCCGCCAGGATGCCCTCGCGCAAGAGTCCCACTGCGGCGGAAATCCCACCGCCCAGGCGACCGCCGGTGGCCATCGCCACGACCAGCATGACGCCGCCGAGGACCTGCGCAGCGATCAAGGTCAATAGCACGCCCGTGAAACCGAAACGGATGGTGAACGGGAGCAGCAGGGCGACGATGAACGTCGTCAAGCTGGCGGCCAAAAGCAGAGTATCCGGCTGCACCATCCAGAGGGGCGAGATATCGCTGCCGGGAACGATGGCGGCAAGCCCCAGTGACAGGACGTACAATCCAGCGACCATCGCCCAGGCGGTCACATAACGACCGCGCACTACGTCGGCTCGGGTGACGGGGAGCGTGCACAACCACGGCAGCGTTTCGGTCTTTTCGTCGATGGTCAGCGGCACCACCGTGATGAACGCTAGGTAGAGGCAGTTGAACACTAGCCAGGGCGTGGGGTGACTGATTTCCCGGACGAACCAGGCCTGGTAGACGGTGTAGATCGCCAACACCAACAGAAGAGTCCGCCTATGCAGTATGAGATCGCGCCGAAGCGGGATCCAGTTGCGAAGGATTGCCTCAGGCATCGTTCGAGCCCTCCTTTCCGAACAGCACCATGATGTCGTCCAGCGAGGCTCGCTCGATGACGTAACCGTTTCCGAAATGGCGACGCGCTTCTTCGACTCGCGACGTGAGCCCCTCGAAGCCGTGCGACCGAACTCGAAGGCCGTCGAGGAACTCGCGCTTGTCGTTATCCAGCGTGTCGCGACCTCCTTTCACCACGGCCCAGCTTTGGGCCACTCGGTCCATCGACTCGGAGAAGACCACTCGCCCGTTCTTGACGAACGTCACGAAGTCCGCCGTCCGCTCCAGGTCGGCCGTGATGTGAGACGAGAAGAGCACCGACGTACGTTCGCCCTCCAACAGTCCCGCCAGCTTGTCCAGCAAGCGGCGGCGAAATACGGGATCCAGACCGGTGGTGGGCTCGTCCAGCAGCACCAGCTCGGCTCCGTGCGAAAGCGCCAGCGCCAGGGCGAACTTCGTCTTCGTACCATGGGACAGCTTCTTGAAGTTCTTCTTCAGAGGCAGCTCGAACTCGCCAGCCAGCGTCGCGAACCGTTTCGAGTCCCACTTGGCGTAGTAGGGTGCCACGGCGGCGGCCACCCTCCCCAGCGTGGCGTCGTCGTGGAAGCGCGGTTCATCGGGGACGAAGCCGATCCGCGACTTGATCTCCGCCTCGTCGGCGAGATTGTCCAGTCCGAAAACGCGAATGGCGCCGCCGTCGCGGTGGATGAGGTTCAGGATCAGTTTGATCAGCGTCGTCTTGCCGGCGCCGTTGGGGCCGATGAGCCCCATGATGTAACCCTTGTTTAGCTGCAGGCTGACATCTTCGAGTGTGAATCCCTTGTAGCGTTTCTCGACGCTGTCTATCTCTAGTGTGTAGTCCATTTTCATTCTTCCTCGGAGTAGAGCAGGCGGAGCATCTCCGCCAGTTGTTCCGACCCCACGTTCAGCAGCCGCGCCTGGTCCACCGCCTCGGCTAGCTTCTCCTCCACGGCCTTCATCCGTTTCTCCCGCAGGAATTCCGGGTTCTGCGCCGCCACGAACGTGCCTTTGCCGCCCACCGTGTTGATGAACCCTTCCCGCTCCAGCTCCTCGTAGGATCGCTTAGTCGTGATCACGCTGATCTGGAGATCGCGGGCCAGCTTGCGGATCGACGGCAGCAGTTCGCCCTCCGACAGGTCGCCGCTCAGGATCTGAGCGCGGATCTGACGGACGATCTGTTCGTAGATCGGGTCGGGTGAGGCGTTGGAGATGATGATCTTCATCAGCGATTTCGGTTCGGGCTGTGTGCGTACTGTATATATTGTCTATATACAGTATGTGGAGTGGTGGGTGGTGTCAAGGTCCGTGGTCCGCGGCGGTGATCTTGGTGCGCTGCCTGTGTTGTTGCCTGGAACTGCCGCGGGCGCGGGCGCGGGCGCGGGCGCGGACGGGGCGACGACGTCAACGTTGTCGGCGTTGAGCATCCTCTGACAGGAGCTGGGTACTGTCTTCTGAGGGTACTAGGTCTGTGGGTTGATTTGTTGCGTAGAATCAGATAATCTGATTATATGAGCAAGCTAAGCCGAATGACCGTTACTGAGGCGGCCCGGAATTTCTCGGATCTCGTCAATCGAGTTTACTACCGGGGTGAAAGCACGATTCTGACCCGAAACGGTCTTCCCGTGGCCTTTCTGTCGCCTGCCGAGCCGGTGACGACGCCGGCGGGTGAGTTGGCCTCGGGCTGGGAAGCGTTGCCTCATCTCGAGCCTGCCGACGCGATCGACTTTGGCGATGAGTTGGAACGGGCGCGTCGAGCTCTTGGGCCCGCCGAGAACCGATGGGAGTGATCCTCGACGCCACCGTCCTCATCGAGGCCGAGCGTGGACGCTTCGATATGCCGGCGTTCCTCGGATCGCTCGGCGATGCGGGAGTAGCCATCGCTTCGATCACCGCCGCCGAGTTGCTCTTCGGTGTCGAGGGGGCCAAGGCGCCGGCGATCCGGGCACGACGGGGCGCGTTTGTCGAAGCTCTCCTCGAGAGGATTCCGATGGCTGTCTACGGCATGCGCGAAGCTCGGCGTCATGCCGAGTTGTGGGCCGAGCTCGCCGAGCGCGGCGAGCCGATTGGGCCGCACGATATGCTGGTTGCCGCCACGGCGCTGGCCAACGACTTCCAGGTCGCGACGCTCAATCGCCGCGAGTTCGAGCGTGTGCCCGGCCTGGCGCTGGTGGACCTGGCCCCTTTCCGCCCCTAATCGTACTCCTACTCCTATTCCTGCTCCTACTCGTACTCGTACTCGTAATCCTAATCGTACTCGTACTCGCAAATCTGGCCAATCCGAGCACCGTCTCTGCATTCCAACCCATACCTGTTTCACGCCATCCAAAACTCTGAGTCCTCTGTGCACGTAAGGTTTGAGAAAGCGAAGTCGGGCAGCGACCCTTACCCCAACCACGAGGTCGACCCATGCTCGAGTCCGTCCTGCAGGACCTGCGCTACAGCCTTCGCACGCTGGCCAAGAGCCCGGCCTTCACCATCGTCGCCGTACTGACACTCGCCCTGGGAATCGGGGCCAACTCCGCCGTGTTCAGCGTGGTCGACGCCGTATTGTTGCGGCAGCTGCCGTACGAGGAGCCCGACCGGCTGACCCTGATATGGACGAACTTCGGGGCCGATCTGCCACAGAACTGGGTATCGGGTCCCGAGTTCCGCGAGATCCAGGAGCTGAACCGCAACTTCGAGGAAGTCGGCGTCGTCGTGCCGCTCACCAACAGCGTCACCGGGATCGGCGAGCCGGAGCAGGTGGGGACGGCGGCGGTGTCGGGGAACTTCTTCGACGTGCTTCGAGTGGGTGCCGCGTTGGGGCGGACCTTTACAGCGGACGACGACCGAGCCACCGCCCAGCCGGTGGCGGTCCTGGGACACGGCTATTGGCAGCGTCGCTTCGGCGGCGATCCTGGGGTGGTCGGTCGAACCCTGAACATCGACGGCGGTGTCTTCGACATCGTCGGTGTTCTGCCCGCCGATTTCCAGATCATGCATCCCGACGCCCAGTTCCCGCCCGACGTCGACATCTGGTTCGCGTTCATGCCGGCGGCCCGCGCGATCTTCGGCGTCGAGGACTACACGCAGCTGCCGCGGGGCTCGCATTTCATGCGCGCCTTCGCGCGGATGAACCCGGGGGTCAGTCTCGAGCAGGCCCAGGCCGACCTCGACGGCGTGGCGGTGCAGATGCAAGAGATCAGCCCCAACTATTACGACTTCGACGGTTGGGGACTCACCGCATTGTCGTTGCACGGTGACCTGGTGGAAGACGTGAAGCCGGCGCTGCTGGTGCTGTTGGGCGCCGTCGCGTTCGTCTTGCTCATCGCCTGCGTCAACGTGGCCAACCTTCTGCTGGCCCGGGCCGCGGCGCGTGAGCGCGAGATCGCGGTGCGCTCGGCGCTGGGCGCCGGTCGTGGCCGCCTGGTTCGTCAGCTGCTCACCGAAAGCGTGACGCTGGCTCTGTTGGGCGGGCTTGCCGGCTTCGCCACGGCGTTCCTCCTGGTGCGCTCGCTGTCGGCCGTGCTCCCCGCGGACCTGCCACGAGCCGGCGAGATCGGGGTCGACCCAGGGATCCTGGGCTTCACCATGCTGGTGGCGGTGGTCACCGGGGTCGTCTTCGGACTGGCACCGGCCTTGGGCGCGGGTCGGCAGGACCTGGTGGACTCGCTCAAAGAAGGCGGACGCGGGGCCTCGATGGGCCGGCGCGGCCGCCGGCTGCGTTCCGGTCTGGTCATCGCCGAGATGGCCCTCGCCCTGGTCCTGCTCGTGGGCGCGGGCCTCATGCTGCGGAGCTTCGCCCGGCTGCTCGATTCGAATCCCGGCTACAACCCCAGCGGCGTCCTCACGCTGGCGGTCCCACTGCCCGCCGCGACGCCCGACGAGCGGGTCGTCGATCTCTACG
>JBDHGH010000123.1:0-17116 GCA_039589995.1 Gemmatimonadota bacterium
CAGATCATTCTGATCGAGAATGGGACCATCACGGACGTCGGACCGAATCTGGACATTTCGTCGGTGGACGAGGTCATCGATCTTTCCGATTCATGGGTGATGCCCGGCCTGATGGACGCCCACGTACACCTGACGTTGAATATTCCCTATAACCTCGGTGTCGGTATATCGCTTGCCGCTTTCTATTTGACGGAAAGCAACGCCTTACGCGCATTGCGAGGAGTGAAGAACGCCCGACATGTCCTCGAGGCGGGCTTCACAACGGTCAAGGATATCGGCAACGATGGCAACTATGCCGCGATAGACCTCCGTCGTGCTATCGAATACGGCTGGATCGAAGGGCCCACGCTCATCAATACCGGCAAGATCATCGCTCCGTTCGGCGGTCAGTCGTCAGGCATCTCACCGGACCAGCCACACGTCTGGGAGTTCGAGTACATCGACGCAGATACGCCGGACGAGGTTCGAAAGGCTGTGCGCCAGAACATCTACTACGGGGCCAACGCCATCAAACTCGTGGCAGACAACAGTGCGTTCTACTACTCCGAAGAAGAGATCAGGGCGGCGGTGGAGGAGGCCGGCCATGCCGGTCTTACCGTAGCCGTGCATGCGTATGGTGGAGAACCGGCGAGGAACGTCATCATGGCCGGCGCCCATGCCATCGAGCATGGCTGGTTCCTCGAGGACGAACTGCTTCGGCTGATGAAAGACAAGGGGACCTTCCTGGTGGGCACCGACTTTCCGCTGGAGCACTACCAGGCCATGGTCATGTTCTTTGAAGATCCAGAGGGGATCTACCAGGCCACCGTCGATCGATTGAGACGCGCACACCAGATCGGTGTCAGAATGGCCTTTGGAACCGATGTGGTTGTCGATCTGCCCGGTCGGGATCGCGGGGAACTGGCCCTCGACTTTCTCGCCGTCTGGGAAGAAGCCGGTATCCCGGCGCCCAAGATACTGAAATCGATGACCACTGATGCCGCCGAGCTGCTTCGCGTTCGGCACGAGCGAGGAGCGATTTCCACGGGTCAGTTTGCCGACATCGTCGCTACTCCGGGGAATCCTCTGAATGACATTCAGCAGCTGAGATCCATTCATTTCGTCATGAAAGAAGGAAGGGTGATCAGAAGCGACTCGCGCTGAGGCGACGCCGCAAAAGGTGTGGACGCCGGCCCTCCCGACCCCTAGTTTGCCCGGGCGGGCCGGGTTTCGATTCCGGTCCGACGCCCTGATCGTCTCCCACAAATCTGACTCGGAGTGTCGAATATGCTGCGTTTTGTGTGTGCCGTTGCCCTCCTCCTGGTCTTCGCCTCGGACTCGCTGGCCCAGAGGCGGCCGAACCCCCATGGGCCCTACACGGTGGAAGCCCAGCAGGTCGCTTGGGAGCGCCACCTGGAGCTGAAGCAGGCGGGCCTGTTCAAGGGGCTCGAGTGGCGTGATGTCGGACCGGTGGTGCAGGGCGGCCGGTTGGTCGACGTCGAGGTCGTTCCCGGCGAGCCCTACACGTTCTACGTCGCCTACGCGTCTGGCGGGATCTGGAAGACGACGAACAACGGGGTGTCGTTCGATCCGATCTTCGACGATCAGCCGACGATCATCATCGGGGATATGGAGCTGGATCCGAACAACCCGAACCGGATCTTCGTAGGGACGGGCGAGAACAATTCCTCGCGCTCTTCTTACGGCGGCTCGGGTGTTTACCGTTCCGACGACGGCGGTGCGACCTGGACGAACGTGGGGTTGCAAGGCACGGATCGCATAGGTCGGGTACTGGTCGATCCCCGGAATTCGAACCGCGTGTTCGTCTCGGCGATCGGCAAGCTGTACACGCCGGGCGGCCAGCGCGGTGTGTTCCGTTCGGACGACGGTGGCGACACGTGGGAGACGGTGCTGGAAGGCGAGAACGACATCACGGGTATCGTGGACATGGCGTTCCAGCCGGGCAACCCGGATGTCATCTACGCCGCGGCCTGGGAGCGCGTCCGACGCCCCTGGAACTTCGTCGAGGGCGGTGACGGCAGCGCCATCTGGAAGTCGTCGGACGGCGGTGATACGTGGCAGAGGGTGAGCGGCGGCTTCCCGCGCGGCGACCACGTCGGGCGTATCGGTCTGGCGGTCACGGTTGCCAACCCACAGGTCCTCTACGCCTCGGTGGACAACCAGGAGATCCTTCCCGAGGACGAATGGGACCTGGGCGCCAGTCCTGTCACCGCCAAGCGGCTGCGCAACATGAGCAAGGAGGAGTTTCTCGAGCAGGATCCCGATGCTATCACGGCCTTCATGCGTGGCAGCGATCTGGACCCGAAGCTCGACGCCAAGAAGCTCATTGCGGCCGTTAGCAGCGATTCGATCACGATCCAGGACCTGCTGAACGCTCTCGAAGACGCGAACTCGAATCTGTTCAACACCGATATCCGTGGGCTTCAGGTCTGGCGGTCGGACGACGCCGGATCGACCTGGCGGCTGATGACCGAAGAGAGGGTCACGCAGGCCGTGTTCACCTACGGGTATTACTTCGGTCAGATCCGGGTGGCGCCCGATAACGTGGATCGCGTCTACGTATTGGGCGTCCCGCTGTTGGAGTCGGAAGATGGAGGCGCCACGTTCAGCCAGATCGCCGGGCGCCGAGTCCACAGCGATCACCAGGCGCTGTGGGTCGACCCCGATCATCCCCAGCACCTGATCCTCGGCAATGACGGCGGGCTGGACGTCAGCTACGACGGCGGTAAGACGTGGCTGACGTTGTCGACGGTGTCGGTCGGTCAGTTCTACACCGTCTCGTACGACATGGCGACGCCGTACAACATCTACGGCGGTCTGCAGGACAACGGTGTGCTGAAAGGCTCGAGCCAGACGCGCCCGAACATCAGTGCCAACTGGGAGCGTGTGGGCGGCGGCGACGGTATGTGGGCGCAGATCGACTTCCGGGACAACCAAACGATCTACGCGGGCTCGCAGTTCGGCAACTACTCGCGCCGGGGGCCCGGTGGTTTCGGGCGGATCAAGCCGCGTAACGGCGTGCTCGACACGCCGCTTCGCTATAACTGGCTGACCCCGATCCTGCTGTCGTCGCACAACAACGACGTGCTCTACTACGGTTCGAACAAGCTGTATCGCACGATGGACAAGGGCGAGACGTGGACCGCGCTGAGCGACGACCTGACCAAGAGCGAGAATCGCGGCGACGTGCCGTTCGCGACGATCACGGTCATCGCCGAGTCGACGCTCCGCTTCGGACTGTTGTGGGTCGGCACCGACGACGGCCACGTCTACGTGACCCGCAGCAGCGGCGCTGATTGGACCGATGTGAGCGGTGGACTGCCGGCGGATCGCTGGGTGTCGCGCGTCGAAGCTTCGCGGTATGACGAGAACGTCGCCTACGTCAGCCTGAACGGCTACCGCGATGACGACATCACGCCCTATGTGTACCGGACCGACGACCTTGGCGTTACCTGGACGTCGATTTCCGATGGTCTGCCCAGCGAGGCGGTGAACGTGGTTCGCGAGGACCCCATCGTTCCCAACGTGCTGTACGTGGGGACCGATCGCAGCGCCTACGTGTCTCTAGATACAGGTGAATCGTGGATGGCGGTGGGTGCGGGGCCGACCTCATCGTGCACCCGCGCGAGCGCGAGCTGATCGCTGGCACCCACGGACGCAGCGTCTGGGTGATGGATGCGATGCCCATCGAGGAGCTGACCCAGGAAATTCAGGGCTCGGCAGTCCACGTGTTCGATCTGGAAGCGATCACCTACAGCCGCGGTTGGCAGTCGCGGCGTTCGATGGTGTTCTTCCGGCCCGAAGATGCCAGCTATCAAGACATCCCGTTCTGGGTCGCCGCCGATGGCAGCGTCGACTGGAGCCTCGTGGATTCCGATGGCAACGCCTTGCGCACGGGTTCCATGGATGCGGTGCGCGGTGTGAACGTATTACGCTGGGATCTGTTGCTCGACGCCGAACTCGCCATGCCCATCGAGGAAGCGCGCGTGGCCGACAAGGAGGACGTGAAGCAGGCCGACACACCGTGGGCCATGGCCATGGAGTTCGAGTGGCCGCTCTACGTCACGCCGGGCAAGTACAAGATCCGCATCGAGGCGGGCGGCGACTCGGCGGAGACCGATTTCGTAGTGAACAAGCCGCGGTCGGGTGGTGGCGGCCGGTTCTTCGAGCCGGAACCACGTGAGATAAAGTAGTCGTCGACGGACCCGTCTCGGTCCGTCGTACCCAGGGGCCCGGCCGTGTGCCGGGCCCCTGTCGCCCCAACCCAAGAAGTCGTTCTGCAACCAAGTCGGAGGGGGAAGCCCCTTCCTGGAGGATTCTACTCATGTCAAACGCTGTCGCTGGATTGAAGCCGGAACTGGTTTGGAAGTACTTCGCCGAGATCAGCGAGATCCCGCGTTGCTCCAAGAAAGAGGAGCAGATCTCGCAGTACGTCGTGGACAAGGCTGCCGAGCTGGGGCTCGAGGCCAAGCGCGACAAGTTCATGAACGTCGTGGTCAAGAAACCCGCATCGGCCGGGCGCGAAGGCGTCCCCATGATATGCCTGCAGGGACACCTCGACATGGTCTGCGAGAAGAACAAGGGTGTGGATCACGACTTCGACACGGACCCCATCGAGCTGGTCCGTGATGGCAACATCCTGATGGCCAACGGGACGACCCTCGGTGCGGACAACGGCATCGCTGTCGCCACCCAACTGGCCATCATGGAGGACCAGTCGCTGGAGCATGGGCCCGTCGAATTCCTCTTCACCATCGATGAGGAGACGGGGCTGACCGGCGCGGGGAACTTGGGTAAAGGCTTCGTCGAGAGCAAAACCCTGATGAACCTCGACTCGGAGGACGAGGGAGTCCTTTACGTCGGCTGCGCCGGCGGTGCGGACACTAACGGGACCTGGAAGGTCAACTTCATGCGTGCTCCGGGCGCGTCGGTGCCGATGCGGCTACAGGTCAAAGGCCTACAGGGTGGCCACTCGGGCCTCGAGATCGACAAGGGCCGCGGCAATTCGCTCAAGATCATCAACCGGGTGCTCCTGGCGCTGCACGAGATCGGCGGGCGTCTCTCTCATATAGAGGGCGGCAACAAGCGGAACGCGATCCCGCGCGAAGCGGAGGCCATCGTATTCGTGCCCAAGGACAAGGCTCGTAAGGCCGGCGCCCTCGCCAAGAAGTTCAACGAGACGATCAAGGCCGAGTTAGCCAGCGTGGAGCCGGGCCTGTCCATCACGCTCGAGCGGGCTAAAGATGCCGAGAACCGGGTCATCAAGAAGGACGAACAGAAACGTATTCTACAGACTATCGCCGGGTTGCCGGACGGCGTCACCAAGATGAGCGCCGACATACCGGGGCTGGTGGAGACGTCGACCAACGTAGCGGTCCTGACCACGGGGAAGAGCACGATCACCCTCGAGACCAGCCAGCGCAGTTCGGTGGCGTCGGAGATGGACGAGATAGTCCAGACCGTATCGGCGATCTTCGAATTGGGCGGCGCCAAAGTAGAACTGGATGCCGGCTATCCCGGCTGGAAGCCCGACCTCGCCTCGAAGATCCTCGCCACAGCCAAGTCGACCTACAAGGAGCTGTACGGCGTGGCCCCCGAGGTCAAAGCCGTGCATGCCGGGCTCGAGTGCGGGATCATCGGCGAGAAGTACCCGGGCATGGATATGGTCTCGTTCGGGCCGACGCTAGAAGGCGTGCACTCGCCGGACGAGAAGATCCACATCGATACGGTGGACAAATACTGGGACTTCTTGCTGGGGATACTCGAGAGAGTCAACTAGAGGTTTGTTGGGAACATCGTTCTAATGCTCTATTGCTCGACGTTCCCATACAGACCGTCTTATTGACGCTACATAGCGGGAGGTGCATGTTCCTTGCGTATCAGTACCAAAAACGACCCTCTGGCCGCGGATCCCTGTCTGACGTAACCCCCGCTCCACGTTAGATCACCAAGCCAGCGGGTACCTTTGTCACTATTACCAGCGCCGGTGTCGATGAGAAACGGGTCCTTGCCCCCGTTGCTTTTGCGCAACACCCTGGTTTTAGCTCTGGCTCAGCTGGTCCGTCTGATCCAGTCCCGGGTGTTCACCGAGGAGCGGATCCTGGGTCTGACGCAGGAGAGTTGTCTGGGGTTCCGGCTCGATGAAGCCAGCGAGGCGCAGCTGCGGAGTGCGGGTGCCACGGACGCGTTGATGGATGGACTGCGCGACAACTGCATTCGCCTGCCGTACGGTGTGGAGAGTCTCCGCGTCGCTCCCGATTCCCTAGAGCTTGCGATCGGTCGCGTGCAACAGCTTCGCGCCGTCGCGCTGGACGCCGACAGCATCGCCGTCAACAACGTACCCATAGACTGGATTTCGTCGGATAGTTCCATCGCCTCCGTATTCGGCGACGGGGTAGTGGTGGGCAAGGCGCTCGGATTGGCCGTGATAACGGCGCAGGTCGAGGGCAGCTTCAGCGCGACGATGCGCGTGAGCGTTGTCGAGGCGACCGCCGAGGAAATCGCGGTCGCGAACGCCAAGAGCCCGACCACGGCGGCGGTTCTCGGCATCGTTCCCGGCGGTGGTGAGTTCTACACCGGCAACACCACTAAGGGCATCGTCATCCTGGCCGGGTCCGCGGTGGCTCTGGCGGCGGGCTTCCTCATCACCTCCGAGGATACTTTGCCGTCCCAGCCGCTACTACAGGAGAGCTGTGCGGACACCAACTGCACGTTGACGCTGGCCGCGGTCTCGGACGTAACGACGAAGAGTCTGGCGGTCGCCGGCATCGCGGTGGCTGGCGCGCTTTGGGCCTACGGCCTGATCGACGGGATTCGCACGGCCAAGAAGTCCCAAGTGACGACCAGCGAACCGACGTTGCCCGGAAGCCAGGGCCTCTCGTTCCAGTTGCTGCCCGCAGATGGAGTACACGTTGATCGCTGGGGCCGGGTCGAGTTGACGTTTGTGAGGGTCCAATGATTCGCCGGCGCGTCTGGCTCTGGGGTCTCATCGGCGCCGGTGCCCTCGCCGCCGCCTGTGAGGATGTCACGCAGGTCGTGCAGGATTCTACGGAGTTCAAGACTACTCTGGCGGTCAGCTCGACGATCCTCGACACGACCGGCGATACGCTGGTCGGCGACACGGTGAGTTTCAGCTCTACCGTCACCCGGGACGGCGTGCTATTCCGGACTTCCGAGCCTTTCTTCGAATCGTCCGACTCGAACATCGTCAAGATTCTGGACGCCACCACCGGCGTTGCCTCCCTCGACAGTGTGGGTCGGGCCGTGGTCTCGGTAACGTTCACCGCCTCCGAGTTCCCCGACAGCCTGTTACGGGCGGCGATGACCGTGGCGGTGGATAGTCTTAGCGTCAGTCTGGCGCTGCTATCCGAATTCGTCGTTTCCGGTGACACCCTGGTCGGCGACACGGTACAGTTCCAGGCGGTGGTCAAGAGACGGGACGGTCGTCAGGTGGAGGACGTGGTCGCCCTCTTCGAGTCCAACGACACGACGGTGTTGAAGTTCGTCGATGTGACCACCGGATTGGCTTTCTTGGTCGGCTCGGGGACGGCGGAGGTCACGGCGACGTTTCTCAGGCCGCTGGTGCCGGGGACCCCACTGGTGGCAACCGTCCCCATCAAGGTCAAGGACTTCGCGGTCCTATTGGACGTGGTCTCGGTCAGCTCGGGAACGATCCAGGAGGGAGATACGCTGGTCAGCGACACCGTCCAATTCAGCGTGATGGCTCGGTTGGACGATGACACGCTGCCCGTGGCGAACCCGATGTTCGTCTCTTCGAACCCTTCCATAGTGACCGTCCTCGACCCCGTACAAGGGCGCGCGGTGTTCGCGGATACCGGTATCGCGGTGCTGACCGTCAGCTACGACGATCCCGACTTGCCGAATCGAACGCGGAACCACGAAGTGCGCGTAACGACGTTTCTGCCATTCATCAACGGGCCCGCTTCACCGATCATGGGCGAGGAAGTCGAGTACTCTGCCATCGTCGTCGATACCCGGACGGGTCAGGTCGTCGGTACATCGGGGCGAAAATTCTCGTCCTCGAACCCGTCGGTCGCCCAGTTGCTCGATGAGAAGGATGGCGAATTCCTCATCCGCGATATCGGCAGCGCCGAGATCCGGGTCACCTTCGAACGACCCAAACTGCCGTACAGTTTGATATCGAACGCATTCGGAATAAACGTGACCCAAGAGCGCTTCTACGGCTCGGCGTCTCGCTACAAAGGGGATTTTGGCGAGGACGTCCGGTTGAATTCTTCGGCGGTGCATCGCTTCACCCAGAACAGTTGGGTCGAATTCCCCAACGGTACCGTCGGCTGGGTGGAGAGTGCCACCCAAAGCCGACTCGACTTCATCGTCCCAGCCGGCGCCGATGAGGGTCGGCTAAGGTTGCACAACCTGGTCGATAGCCAGGGACGGGACCGCGACAACGTGCTGACCAGTTGGAGCTTCGAGGGCGAGGGGACGGTGGACGACAAATTCGAGGACAACGACGAGTTTCCGCTCAAGGACAAGACGAGAATCTCCTCGGTACCGTGGGTCCAGCTCTTGAGCAGCGACCCCTCCAAGTCGGCGCCGGCCGACACCAACTTCTTCTGGTTCCGGATATCATTTGGAACGTACAACTTCGACTTCACGGCCAATTGGCAGCAGGACGCCAACCTGGACATGATCATCTGCCGCGGCGACGGAAATAAACCGGAAGACTATTTGCGCGATGGTAACGGCCGGCCGATCTGCGTCTACGGCCCCGGCGACAACTCGGGTAATCGCTCGAAAGAAGAGGCCTTAAACGTTGCCTTGAGCAGCGGATACTGGATACTCGCCTACTACTGCGTCGATTGCCCCGACACACCGTTGACCTACGAAACGTATTTCAACTGGCGTTCCAGCGAATCAGGAGACTTGGGGGTTCTTGACTTAGGAGGGAACTAAGCCGTCTACCGCCGCACCGATTTCTTACGGACAATCATCCTCACCAGCGGCCCGACAGTCCAGCCGCACAGCCTGTAGCGCACTATCGGCACGCGCTCTCAACATCGTGATGACCGATCCGCTTCGGTACGCGTCCTCGGCCTGATCGAGTCGGTTGAGGACGGCACGGTACTCGCCGGCCGATTCGAACCAGCGCCCGATCTCGTGGAAGACCCGTCCTTCCTCGAGGCGCAAGATTAGCGAATCCCGTACGGCAACCGGCATCGGTGGGCGCGAGTCGGTTCTGCGGGGCGTGGCCACAGGTTGAGGGTCGGGTTCTCGGGCTTGAGGCCGAGGCGCAGGCCGGCTCGGCACCTGTGCGGTCCGCGAGCGGGTCAGCGTAACCTCGATACGGACTAGCGAGTCTGCCGGAACGTGGACCTCGGAGTACCACGACTCGTAGTCGCGGGCATGAACGGAAACCTGGTGGGTCGAGTCGCCCGGTACGCGCAAGGGAAAGTCGATCCCAAGCCCTGATGCGTAGACCTTGGCATCGATCTCCAACCACGCATTGTCCGGCAATTCGCTCACGACGACCAGGCGGCCGATGGGTCTCGCAGTCGGGGGTCGCGTCACACCCGGTGAACGCCCCGTTGGGGTCGACGGCTGCTGGGTGGAGACCGCTGGACCCGGATTGTTGGAACGCGACCCGAACAACAGATAACCACCTCCCACGCCGATGGCGATCAGTACAGCGATGCCCAAGAACCGAGTCAAGCGGCCGAGCCCCTTGGGCGAACCCGTAAGGTGATCGAAAGCATCCGGCGAAATAGCCGCTTTCGAAGACCCCGGTTCCTCGTCCCGGAGCTGGTCTTGGCTCGGGGGATTCATCTCGGCCCGTGCTTTACGCGCTTCCGCGATTAGGTCTTCACGCTTTGGAGGCCAGCTTTCCCGCGTGCGAATCACAACCCACCCGTGTTACGTAGAATACCAAATGTAAGTCAAACAACCTATCGACAAATTTGTACACAAGCGTCGGCCTGGACAAGCCTGCGGCGACTGCGCCGCACCCGTTTGGCGGGATGTCCGGGGAAGGGTCCAGCTTTCAGGCGACCCCTGCGTCGGCTTTTGGCAGACACTGGTATTATTCGCCCTCGTCTACACCAGAAGGGCAATTCCGGTGCCATTTCGGTTTTAGCGGGCCTATGCGGCGCTATGGCCGGTGAACCCAGCCGTTCCTAGTATATAGAACGACCCTGGACCCAACTGCACCCGGGGCCGTCGTGGGATCGGATCCGTCATGCTGGAGGGAAAACATGAGATTCTGTCGTACGGCAGCATTGGCAGTAGTGTTAGCGGCGGTGACGGCATCGCCGGCATTGGGTCAACTCAGAGGCGGCCTGCTCGCCGGTGCTACATACTCGAAGCCGACCGGGAACTTCGTCGTAGAGTCGGAGTGGGACTTGGGTTGGGCGGTAGGCGCCTATCTCGAGTTGCTCTACACCGAACACATTTCCTTCGTCCTTGAGATGAACTACGTGACGAAGGGCGGGAAGGGTACTTCGGAAAACCAGCAAGCTTTCGATCTCTCCATCGGATACGTCGAGGTACCGCTGCTGGCGAACTACAACGCCTCGTTCGGGGAGAAATGGGGTGGAGGCTTCTACGGCGGACTGATGTTCGGTGCTGCGGTGATGTGCGATGTGAATATCGGGGGATCGAACGTCAGCTGCGACACCGGGTTGAGCGCTACGCGCAGCGAGTGGGCGATTCCAGTGGGTGCTCGGCTGAACTACAATCTGGCCGGTGGCTCGAACCTGTTGCTTGACGTCCGCTTCTCATTCCCGCTGACGGACGCTTTCCAGGATCAGGACTTCAAGGTCCTGGCGTTCCAGTTCATGGGTCGGTGGTCGACGGACCTCTAAGCGATTGGAGGATATGATCGATACGGTGGAGCGCCTGCATCGGGATGCCCCACTGACCGATGTCCACGTTCATCCATCGCTGAAGGCCTACCTCTATAATAGAGACCTCTGGCGACACTATTGGTCTGGCAGGGCCTGGGACCCTTTTTCCTCGCGCTCCGACTTCGAGATGCTCGAGCAGGGTGGAGTGGGCGTCATCTGGGCGGCGCACTATATACCCGAACGCGAGTTGTTCGATGACTGTCCTCTGATCCGTGCGGCGGCGGAGTTCTTCGTCATCGATTCGCACCGACTGTTCCGAGGCAGCCTATTCGAGCGACTGGTCGAGATGATCGGTGCCATGGAACGGGAGATCGCTCGTAAGCCCGAACGTGTCGAACTGGCGAAGTCGGCGGCGGACGTAACAAGCATTCGTGAAGCGGGCAAGTTGGCGGTGGTGCACACCGTGGAGGGCAGTCACGCGCTAGAGGGGGATCTCGAGAATCTCGAGATACTAGCCAGCCTCGGAGTGGCGATGCTCACTCCGGCTCACTTCTATCCCAACGGCATCGCGTCTCACGTCGACGGGATCCCCGAGGGGATGTTCATCAAGAAGGTGTGCAACTTCGAGTTCGGGGCGGGAGGTTCACCACCGCTCACGGAGTTCGGGCGAGAATTGCTGCGCAAGCTCGGTGTGCTTTCGATGATCGTCGATGTCACGCATTGCACCCGCGAAGCGCGCGAGGCCGTCTACGCGGAATTGGACAGTAAGCGTCCGCTAATGGCGAGTCACGTCGGTGTGGCCCACCATAACCCCGACCCCTACAACTTGGGCGACGAGGAGATTCGCGAGATCGCCGCGCGTGGCGGCGCCATCGGTGTGATCTTCATGACGTACTGGCTGGATCGGGAACATCCCAAGAACGGTCTCGAGTCCATCTGGAACACGATCGAGCATATCCAAGACGTCACCGGCTCGTGGGACCACATCGCGCTGGGCACGGACTTCGATGGGTTCACCGACCCGCCGGACGATCTTCGGGACTCGTCCAGCATGGGGCGGGTGACCGGTATGCTCCTCGAGCGCGGCGTACCGGAGCCCGATGTGGCGAAGATCCTCGGCGGCAATGCCCAACGCGTACTCGAGGCCGGCTGGCGTTAGCCTGGGAAGCACAAGATGAACGACGACGTGAGTAAATCTGACGAAGAGCAGCGCGACTACCGGGACTCGGGTCGGCTGCTCAAGATGCCGAGCACCCAGGGTACCTCGCACGCTCGCACCCAGTTGGACCTGTTTGAGGAGAGGGTACGTCCGGACGACACGAACTTCAAGAAAGCGAAGGATTTCCTAGAGACCCGGATCTGGCTGTGGGTATGGCACTATCTGAAAAGCCGTTTCGGCGGTCGCTACGAATTCCAGGATTACGAAAACGGCTCCGGCGACCGAGGCATCTATCCCCTCGATCCCTCGGACGTGAGCGACCCAGGCGGCTCGATCACGAAGATCTCGATGACCGGTGACTGGGCGTCCGGGACACGGGACGCTCAGGAGATCGGGATGGCAATGGCGAGCGGGGACCCCGACTTCACGATCCACCTGGGCGACATCTACTACGTCGGCACCAGAAGGGAGATTCGGGAGAACATGCTGGGTGGTATGACCCGGTGGCCCCAGGGAGTGCGCGGCAGCTTCGCCCTCAACGCCAACCACGAGATGTATGCCAGGGGGAAAGCCTACTTCAAGCATCTGCTACCCAGACTAGGCATGCGCGGCACTCCGGGCGGCGAGTCACAGGGTCAGAAGGCCAGCTTTTTCTGTCTGCGTAACGACCACTGGGTGATCGTCGGCCTTGATACCGGCTATTACTCCGTCGGCATACCCATCATCGAGAAGATCCTCAAGCCGAGCTGCAGGCAGCACGACAAGACCCTGAGGTGGTTGCGCGATAAGGTACGCTTGCAGGATGACCGACAGCGCGGTGTGATCCTGCTGAGTCATCACCAGTACTATTCGCAGTTCGAAAGCTATTTCGAGCGCTCGGCGAAGCAGCTCTCTCAACTATTGGATAGGCCCGTACTCTGGTTTTGGGGACACGAGCATCGGCTGGCGCTCTACGGGAAACATGGCACGCGCTCGGGCGTGCTAGAGGCATTCGGCCGCTGCCTGGGTCACGGCGGCCTGCCCATCGAGGACATTCGCGAGGAGCCCAAAGGCGACGCCAAGCATCAGGTCGGGCTCGTCCTCTACGACCGGCGAAAGAAGAAAGTGATCGGCTCGGACGACACTCCCGTCGGCTACAACGGCTATGCCGACCTTCTTTTCGAAGGGCCCAGGCTGAGGGTAGAATACCGCGACGCTGAGAACCTACTGGTCAGCGAGGAGTGGGAAGTCGACGGCGCGGGGCACTTGCGAGGCCTCGGCATCGAGAAGCACCTGCAGGATGAGGATATCGTGATTCACGAAGGCGCCTCGCTGGAGGACGCGCAGAAGTAGCGCGGCGGACTACTCCATCAACTCTCGAGTCAGCTCGGCGATTGTCGCCGAGACTGCGTGCAACGCTTCGTCCAGTGCGACGATCTCTCTCTCGTCCCTGTCGCGCCGTTTCAATTCCACACCACCCGCCTTCAGCGACCGCTCGCCGAGTGTGACTCGGACCGGGATGCCAATGAGGTCGGCGTCGTTGAGCTTGACGCCCGGGCTGGCGTCCCGATCATCGTAAATCACATCCAGTCCCAACGTCATCATCCATTCGTACAAGGCGTCTGCCTTCGCGGCGATATCCGGGTCCCCACCTGTGATGGCAACGAGGTAGACCTGGTACGGCGCCACGGTAATGGGTAGGCACAGTCCGTGATCGTCGTGGTGACTCTCGGCGATGCAGGCCAGCAGACGGTCGACGCCGATGCCGTACGAGCCCATGACGATGGGATGCTCCTCATCGCTCTCGTCTCGGTACGTGGCTCCCAGCGCAGATCCGTAATCGGGCCCGAAACGGTGCAGACTTCCGACTTCCAGCCCTGACGCGATTCGCAGCGGCGACCGACAGGCGGGGCAGGGAGCGCCCTCGTAGGTGGCGGCGATGTCCACTACACGGTCGGCCTGGTAGTCGCGTTTGAAGTTGACATTGCGGAAGTGGAAGCCCTCCTCGTTGGCGCCGGACACCAGGTTGGCTGAGGCGGCCACCAGCGGATCGACTACGACGCTCAGCTTCTCGGAGTCGAGACCGATTGGAGACGCGTAGCCGGGCGCGGCACCCGTGGCGCGAATCGCCTCGGGTTCGGCCGGGAACAGTCCCCACGTGCCCACAGCCGCTGCCAGCTTTGTCTCGCTGACTTCCATGTCACCCCGTACCAACGCCATGATCACCGAATCCCGGTCGTCGGCCTTGGAGAAGAACACTACCTTTGCGGTCCGGTCGGTGGTGACCCCCAAGAAGTCGGCCAGCGACTCGATGGTGTCGGTCCCCGGTGTCGCCACTTTCTCCAGCGGTAGGGGTTCCTCCTCCGCTGGGCCCGGCCTCGCGAAAGCGGCTACCCGCTGGTTCGCCGAGTAGCCACACGAGTCGCACAGCGACACCGCGTCGTCGCCGGCGTCGCTCACGAACATGAACTCGTGCTCGGGCGCCTCACCGGCCGTGCTCGGGCCCGAGACCACTGGAATGACATCACTCAGCCCGACAGTACGAAAGATCCGCTCGAAGGCTTCGAAATGCTGCTTGTAGTGCCGATCCTGTCCCGCGGCGTCCGGGTCTAAGCTATAGGAGTCCATCAAGGTGAACTCCCGCGCCCGGAGCGTGCCGCCTTGGGGCCGTTCTTCATCCCGAAACGACTTACCGATCTGATAAAGCAGGGCTGGGAGCTGTCGGTAGGAGTGGATCTCGGTTCGGGCCAACTCGGCAGCGACCTCTTCGTGGGAGGTCCCCAGCGCCATCTTCCTGTCGCCCCGATCGTCGAAGCGAACCAACTCTTCGCAAGCCCGTGCCCAGCGGCCCGATTTCCGCAGTAGCTTCGCAGGCTGGACCAGCGGCATCGCGACTTCCTCACCGCCGATCGCCTCGATCTCCGCGCGGATGACCGCTCGAATTCTCCGCAGCGTCCGCACGCCGAGTGGCAGGTAACTGAAGATCCCGGGCGCGACCGGGCGGATATATCCCGCCCGAACCAGCAGTCCGTGCCCGGTGGTAACGGCGTCGGCCGGCGCCTTGCGCAGCGTTTCCCCGAAGCGGTTCGACATTCGCATGAGCGGTCCTTGGATTGGGAATCGGACGGTCGCAAGGTGCTGATTTGGCGGGCCCTCTGGCAAGACCCGTCAATCGTTCTCGGACCGTTCTGACTAGTTGTGGCGGACAGGCGGGTTTGCTAGACTGTGACGCGTTTCCTACATGAGTTGGCCCGCAAAGCGGGGCCGGGACTACCCCGGTCGCCGGTCCACTGGGAGGGTGGGATGAGTCCTGAGGCGAAGTTGGATCTTCTCTCTATCAACACGATTCGGACGCTGTCGATGGACGCTGTGCAGAAGGCGAACTCGGGCCACCCGGGAGCGCCCATGGGCATGGCCCCGATGGCCTACACACTCTGGCAGCGCTGTCTGCGATTCGACCCGGAAGATCCGCTCTGGCCCGATCGGGACCGCTTCGTGCTCTCCGCCGGCCACGCTTCAATGCTGCTCTACTCGGTCCTTCACCTGGCGGGGGTCAAGCAGATCGGCCCGGACGGCGAGGCGACCGGCGAGATGGCGGTGCCGCTGGACGAGATCGAGAACTTCAGGCAGCTGGGCAGTCGCACCCCGGGCCACCCGGAGTCTGACGTGACTACCGGGGTCGAGACCACTACGGGCCCCTTGGGACAGGGTGCGGCCGTCTCCGTCGGCATGGCCATAGCCGGGCGCTGGATGGCCAGCCACTTCAACCGACCGGGCCTGGAGTTGTTCGACTACGATGTTTACGCCGTGGCGGGCGATGGCTGCATGATGGAGGGCATCACCTCCGAGGCGGCATCGGCTGCCGGCCATCTAGGGCTTTCGAACCTCTGCTGGATCTACGACAGCAATCGCATCACGATCGAGGGCTCCACCGATCTGGCGTTCAGCGAGAGCGTGGCCGCACGTTTCTCATCTTATGGTTGGACCGTCACCCACGTCACCGACGCCAACGACCTCGAGGCTTTGGAAGCCGCGTTCCGCGTCTTCAAGGAGACCACCGACCGGCCCACTCTGATCATCGTCGATACTCACATCGCGTTCGGCGCACCCAACAAGCAGGACACGGCCGACGCCCACGGGTCGCCCCTGGGCGAGGAGGAGATTCGCGAAACCAAGAAGGGCTATGGTTGGCCCGAGGACGCGCAATTCCTGGTGCCCGATGGCGTGCGCGAACATTTCGCGGCGGGCGTCGGTGCACGCGGCGGCGTACTGCGAGACAAGTGGATGGAGAAGTTCGCGGAGTATCGCGAGAAGTACCCCGAGCTGGCCGACCAGGTCGAAATGATGCAGCGGGGACAGCTTCCGGACGGCTGGGATCGTGACGTTCCGAATTTCCCGGCTGATGCCAAGGGCATGGCCACGCGCGGTGCTTCTGGAAAAGTACTCAACGCTATCGCTCAACACGTGCCGTGGCTGATCGGCGGTTCCGCGGACCTGGCACCGTCCACCAAGACGCTGCTGACGTTCGAGGAAGGTAAGGGCGATTTCGAAGCGAATAACTACGGCGCTCGCAATCTCCGTTTTGGAGTGCGCGAGCACGCCATGGGCGCCATCGTCAACGGCATGGCCCACAGCAAGCTGCGGCCGTACGGCTCCACCTTTCTGGTATTTAGCGATTACATGCGTCCGTCCATACGGCTGTCGGCTCTCATGGATTTGCCGTCGATCTTCGTCTTCACGCACGACTCCATCGGTGTCGGCGAAGACGGACCGACCCATCAGCCTATCGAGCACATGGCCGCGCTACGCGCGATACCCGGGCTGATCGTGCTGAGGCCGGCCGATGCCAACGAGACTGCCGAGGCATGGAAAGTGGTCATGGAGCTTCGCCACGGGCCAGCGGCCCTCGCCCTCAGTCGCCAATCGCTGCCGGTTTTCGATCGCTCGGTTTTCGGTTCCGCGGAAGGTCTCCGCAACGGTGCGTACGTTCTCGCCGACGCAGACGGCGGCCGGCCCGACCTGATCCTCATCGGCAGCGGCAGCGAGGTTGCATTGTGCATGGAGGTTCGAGACCGGCTCACCGCTGACGGCGTGATGACCCGGGTCGTCAGCATGCCGTCGTGGGAATTGTTCGAGCGGCAGGATCGGGAATACCGCG
>JBDHGH010000124.1:0-11028 GCA_039589995.1 Gemmatimonadota bacterium
CTGTTCCCATTGCCGAACGCACAGATCACCTACACTTCATGGATCGACACCAGTACCGGCTCCCAGGGAAGCAGCAGTAGTGCCGCTGGCGAGCAGATCAGCATATTGGCCACCGTTGGCCAGGGCGAGAACATCGATTTCAGCATGGAGGTTTACATAGACGCCGACTTGAGTGGCAACATCAATTTTGGCCGAGCCTACGTGTGGGTACCAACCAATCTGGTAGCCGAAATCACTGGCCAGTGAGCAATCCAAGCGTCTCTGGCGTCGACAGCGAGGAGGGTGATCCGTTCCCCTCACAGGAAATCCCCGCATTCATCGCGGTGTACCAAGCATTGCGAACGATCCACCAAGCGCTGGCCACCTACTTCACTATTGGTATCGGCCTGCTTACGGCGGGGTTGACCTAGCCGCGCGTGGATCCAAACTCGCCCAGGGCGGTTGCGGGACCGTCCTGGGCGATTAGCCCCAACCGCTCACGTAGGAAGCTCGCGCCGGGCGCGAGCGAAAGTGAGGACACTAACGGCCCGCGCGCCGCTCGAGCACAGTGCACGAACACAATCCAGAACTGTAGCAGCAGTTGTCAGAACATCGTCTACCAGCAGTACGTGTTGGCCATTGATACGGGCGCGTCTCTCCGAATCCACTTTGAATGCTCTCGAGACATTGGTCTGTCTTTCGGGGGGTGAGAGGCGCGCCTGTCGTTGTGTGTGCCGCTGGCGCTGTAGCACCCCTACCAACAACGGCAACCGACGAAATTCGGCGATGGTCCTCGCCAGCAATTCTGCCTGATTGAACCCACGCTCACGCAGGCGCACCCGACTGAGGGGCACGGCAACCACTGCCGAAAGCTCGGTCTCGACATCTTGAGCGAAGCGAAGGCGGCCCATCTTCCTTCCCATCTCCTCAGCCAAGCCGTCCCAGCCTCCGTACTTCAGAGCATGGACGATCGTCGCTGCGTTGCCCGCCATGACATACGGAGCCCGGGCCTGCCGTAGATAAGGAAGCCAATCCCCACACTCGATACAACTCGAGCCCGATGACGCTATCCCAATATCCTGCAAGGAGATACCGCATCGCACACACCGGGGTTGCCGTTGCAGTCGGCAGCGAGACCAACACAATCCGCATACCCTTCCCTCCCGTCTCGAAAGCGGATCTCCACACACGACACATACGGGTGGCAACAACCGATCGAGCCAACGGCGCAGCATTCGAGTGGGTTGGGTGGTCATGCTGAAGCATAGACCCTGGGCGTCAACAGAACGTGAAGCACAGCGCGAGTCGGCCGTGCTTCATCGCATCATCAGTTGAAGCGTGGATTGACGATGTTGTTGAAGATCGACCCGAACGTGTAGCTCAAGCTGACGTTGAAGAAGTATCGATAGTCGGTCCCTAGCTCGCGCAGTCGCAGTAAGACCTCCTCGTCCGTTGCCCCTTCGCGCGGTAGGAATATCTGATCTTTGATCCTCAGAACCCGTCCGTTGAGGTTGAGCTCCAAGCCCCGTATCAGTCGAATATTGAGGCGCCCACCCAGCTCAGCCCGGTGCTGCTCGGTGTTGTCCAGGAAACTGAAGAACTCGAAGGATGTGTTGATGGTCCCGAACGGCTGTCTGATCGAGTAGGAGATCTCGAAAAAGCCACTCGGACGCGTTTCATGCAACTTGTTGAAGATCGTGACTTCCGCGTAGTCAAAGTAATTTGCCAGCACCCCTAGGGTGAACGTCAACGCTCGGCGACTCGATTCAGGGTAAGGAAAGATGTTGTATTCCGCCGCCGGCCCCGCAACCAAGCCGAAGTTTTGATTCCTGAAAGTCGACGAGAACACCTCCGCGATGGCGGCAACCCCCCAGTGCTCCCCTGCGCTCTTGACAGCAAAAAGGCCTGTCCTCAAATCACGCGCATGGCTCCTCAGACTCGAGCCGTCGTCAAATTCGAACTCGTCCTCGCTGTACCATCCATTGGCGAACAGCCGGATTTTCCATTGCTCCGTCGTCCGATTGGCAGAGAGTGACATGTTCGACGCGAAGAACCTTTGTCGTCGCTCGCCACTCACGTCGCCCCCGACACGGACCCTGAATATCCAGAAGTTCCACGGGTCACCGATGGCCTGCGGCGTTGCGCCGGCCGAGTCCGCACCTTCATAGATCACGTCTAGCATATGTGCTTCGGGCAGGCGAGCCATATAGCGGACCAGACCCAGCTTGATCATGCGTGTGAGCCCTTCGCGAACCTCGTCGAAGGTGTCGGTGTCGCTGGAGAAATACCGGAGAGAATCGTCCTCGGCCTCGAAGTCTTCCCTCCCCATGAACGCGATTTCGAACTCGAATCCACCGCTCCCGGTTCGCCGCGTTGTCACCAGCACGTGAACCTGAGCGTCTTGCTGGTCCCTTACGTAGTTGATGAACGTGAACTCCTGCCTCATGTACTCGAAATCGCAATAACGCGTGCGGCAGTCCATAAAGACTCGAAGAGCCTCGTCCTCGGTCTGAACAGAATCGCCCGCCGGCTGACTCCAGGCGTCAGCGGGCAGCAGCACACAGACGACGAGCCCCATCAGCAGAGCTAGCTGGATCGACTTCATCGCAACTCCAAGGAACATGGGGAGATAGGCAGGGGAACCGAGGGGCTGGATGGCAAGATTTGAGCCCCGGGCAAACCCTTCGGTATGCGCCTTTGCACGGGATCCGGCTTGCAGCCGGCCCCGAGCGGCTCGCTCTGTGTCCCGCATGGCGGCAAGATGCCCCCGTGCAGAGGTCTGGCCTCCCCCATGTGCCCTCAGTAGAATGAGAACGATCCGTCCAAGAGAATCTGGGAGCCCCCGAAATCGAGTGTCAGACTTTAGCCGTCTGACGGGGGATGATGCTGAGGCGTCCACTCGCACAACCCAATCTACACATGACAAGCACAAAGCGAAGCTTAGCACGGGTCGGACTATCGAAGTCTCCCTCGCTTCTCCTGGCGGCCACGCTCCTGCAGGCGTGCAACACTCCAGCAGAGCGGCAGCCGAATATCGTCTTCATTCTGGCAGACGACCTCGGCTACGGCGAACTCGGCGCTTACGGCCAACAGCACATACGGACACCCAACATCGACCTTCTCGCTGACGAGGGCATGCGTTTCACCCAGCACTATTCTGGAAGCCCCGTATGTGCGCCGTCTCGCGCCGTCCTGCTCACAGGTTTACACACCGGTCACGCCTACATCCGGGACAACGACGAGATGGGTGAGCGTGGAGATGTGTGGCGCGATCTCTCCCTGGAAGGACAGCGTCCGCTTCTGCCGAATACGTTCACCGTAGGGACGATGCTGAAGGACGCGGGCTATGTGACCGGCGCAATCGGCAAATGGGGCCTGGGCGGTCCCGAAAGCGGCGGAGAGCCCAACCGTCAGGGCTTCGATCACTGGTACGGCTATCTCTGCCAACGCATCGCGCACAACTACTATCCGCCGTGGCTGTGGCGGAACAATGAGAAGGATGTGCTCGACAACGAGTATTTCCACCCTCACCAGCGACTTCCAGAAGGTGCGGATCCCAACGATCCCGCGTCTTATGCTTCGTACTCGGGCGTCGACTACTCCATGGACCTGATGGCCGAGGAGGCACTCGAGTTCATTCGGCAGAACCGTGACACCACGTTCTTTCTTTACCTCCCCTTCCCCGTTCCCCACGTCGCCCTCCAAGTCCCAGATGGGTCGCTGCACGAGTACGACGGGGCGTTTTCCGAAACACCCTACCGGGGAGACAAGGGATATCTGCCGCACCCGAGGCCTCGAGCCGCCTATGCTGCGATGATCACGCGCATGGATCGTGAGATTGGCCGAATCCTTTCGTTGTTGGAGGAGTTGGGCCTTGCCGACAACACCATCGTCTTCTTCACCAGCGACAACGGACCCACATTCAATGGGGGTACCGACTCGGATTTCTTCAACAGCGCCGGACCACTACGAGGCCTGAAGACCCAACTGTACGAGGGTGGCATTCGGGTCCCGCTCATCGCTCGCTGGCCCGGTCACATCGAACCGGGTAGCACGACGGACTTCATCTCGGCCTTCTGGGATTTTCTTCCTACGTTCGCCGAACTCGCCGGATCCGATGTCCCGGCAGACATAGACGGTCTATCGATGGTGCCGACGCTTTCGGGTGTACCCTCTCGGCAACTAGAGCACGATTATCTATACTGGGAGTTTCAGGGTAGACAGGCCGTACGAATGGGCCCGTGGAAGGCGTACCGAATCGGTCTCGAGGGTCCAATCGAACTCTACGACCTCGTCTCCGACATCGGAGAGCAGCGCGATGTAGCGGGGGAACATCCTGACGTTGTCGCTCAGATCGTGGACATTATGGTCGAAGGAAGAACCGAGTCGGACTTGTTCCCGCTCGTCCGAATGCCGTAGACAAAGCAAAACCTATGAGTCAAATAGAAAGCGACCCGAAGAAATGACAACACGTTCTACAGATCCTCACCCAATCATTCCCATCCTGTGCATACTGGCGCTGACCTCCGCAGCTTGCTCCGATCGCCCTGCAACGAACGGCAGCGAACTTCTGCCAGCCCAGCTTCACGGACTCCAGCTGGTGGAGTCTCATTCTGGGGAAGAAGCGGCTGCAACGATCGCAGATCTGCACAAGCAGGACGTGGCCGCGACCGAGACCGAGATCGGCATTTACGGATCCGAGGAAATGCGCGCCGAACTTTATGTCAGCGTCTTCCAAAGCACGGATGAGGCGGCGACCCAGTTCGAGGCTATGGTCGACGCCATTACAGCAGGCGTTCCGGGATACGGGCACCATACCCACTTCGATGTGGAGGAGCGGGACGTGCATATCGTCTTCGGTGATGGGAAAATCAACTACTTCTTCGGCGAGGGCGAGCGGCTGAGTTGGCTCGGGGCGAATCCGACGATCGCTCGGGCCGCGCTCGCCGACCTACTCGAGGTCGATGTCAACCTGATACCCGAACTCCCGGGAATGGGGCGGTAGCCCTGAGGGAGCCCGATCGCTGCTAGCGGAACAGTCGTCGCGAATAAGCAGCGGCGGCCTCGAATATTAGGAACAGGTTTCCACATGTGGTGCTTCGGACGAGACATTCACACCCAGTTGTGGACGGCCGTTGCCACGCTCTCGGTAGTTGCCGCGTTGACAGGCTGCGTACGCGACCGTACCGGCGAGGAACGAGATGCGCGGACTCGCCCGAACATCCTCTTCGTGTTCGCCGACGACCACGCTTCGCACGCGATCAGCGCCTACGGCTCGCAGATCAACCAGACGCCAAACATCGACCGCCTGGCCGCTGAAGGCATGATTTTCGCCAACGCCTTCGTCACCAACTCGATCTGCGCTCCCAGTCGGGCGGTCATCCTGACGGGGAGGCACAGCCATCTGAACGGCGTCTACACGAATCGAGAACACTTCGACGGCGCGCAGGTGACGTTCGCGAAGCTACTTCGAGAGGCTGGCTATCAGACGGCCATCGTTGGCAAGTGGCACCTCAAGAGCGAGCCGACCGGATTCGATCACTGGGAGATCCTGCCGGGACAGGGCACCTACTACAACCCAGACTTTCTGACACCTGGGGGCCGGGTGGAGACCACGGGGTACGTGACCGAGATCATCACCGACAAGGTGCTCGACTGGCTGGCCAATTCCCGCGACCCCGAGAAGCCGTTCATGCTGATGTACCAGCACAAGGCTCCCCACCGACGGTGGGAACCGGCGCTCGACCACCTGGACACCTACGACGGAGTCGAAATCCCGGAGCCGGTTACTCTTTTCGATGACTACGGCGGTCGTGGCAGCGCATCCACAACACAGGAGATGACGATCGCGGAGCACCTCTACGACAACGACCTCAAGCTCACGCCGCCCCGAGAACTCGACAACGAACAGCTCGCGCACTGGAACGCCGCCTACGAACCGAAGAACGAGGCGTTCCGAGCGGCAAATCTGTCAGGTGAGGAACTCGTCCGCTGGAAATACCAGCGCTACCTGAAGGACTACCTTCGGGTAATCGCCTCCATCGACGACAACCTGGGTCGCGTCTTGGACTACCTCGACGACTCGGGGCTGACCGACAACACTGTCGTCATCTACAGCTCGGACCAGGGCTTCTTTCTCGGTGACCACGGCTGGTACGACAAGCGATGGATGTACGAGGAATCGCTTCGCATGCCCTTGATCGTACGCTGGCCGTCGGTCGTAGCTCCAGGTTCTGTCGACTCGCACCTCGTCCAGAACCTCGACTTCGCCGCCACGTTCCTAACGATGGCCGGCGTAGAGCCGGCCGCCGACATGCAGGGGCGAAGCCTGCTGCCTCTCTTGAAAGGCGACCCACCGAACGACTGGCGCGACGGCATCTACTACCAGTACTACGAGTATCCCGCGGTACACTCCGTCCGCCGCCACTATGGCGTCCGAACTCGACAATTCAAGCTGATCCATTACTACGAGATCGATGAATGGGAACTGTTCGACCTCAACCGAGATCCAGATGAGCTCAACAGCGTATACGACCTCGCCGAATACTCAGGCATCGTCGGCGAGCTGAAGGAGATACTGTTGGAATTGCGGAGAGAATACGCGGTGCCGGAGGTCGATCCGGTTCCGTACCCGGAGGAAGAAAGCAATCACGACTGACAACACGGAGCGCTAGCATGCTGAGGACCGCGCGTTACATCGCCCAGTCTCTTCTTCTCGTCGCGCTGACGGCGTGTGCTACCGATCAAGCTGCGGCACCGTTGGAGTTTGGCGTCTCAATTGACGAGTCCGTAGGCACGCGACCGCGCGACGGTCGCGTCATTCTCGTGCTCGCCACCAACGAGGAAAGCGAGCCGCGGTTCCAGGTCACCCCGGGTATCGACGCGGCGCAGGTATTCGGCATCGACATCGACGGATTTGTACCTGGCAATGTAGCGGTTATTGACGCGGGGGTTTTCGGGTTTCCTCACGAGAGTCTTGCGACGATCCAACCGGGCGAGTACTGGGTCCAGGCGGTACTGCACGAATACGAAACGTTCAACCTCTCGACCGGTCACACCGTCAAGCTGCCGATGGATCGCGGTGAAGGTCAGCACTGGAACCGGGCCCCGGGCAACCTCTATAGCGCACCGCAGTTGATTCGCATCGACCCGGGAAGAGCAGAGCGCATCGCGCTTACCCTAGATCAGGTTGTACCTCCGATTGAAGGGCCCGAAGACACCCGCTACGTAAAGCACCTGACGATCCAAAGCGAGCTGCTTACCGAGTTCTGGGGTCGACCCATGCACCTGGGCGCCCATGTTCTTCTCCCTGAAGGCTTTGACGAGCACCTTGAAGCACGCTATCCGCTAGCCGTCTTTCACGGTCACTTCCCTGCAGACTTCGGTGGCTTCCGCACCGAACCGCCCGACCCCGACCTTGAATGCGTCTATAGCGCACGCTTCGACGTCGATTGCTATAACCGAATACAACAGCAGGAGGCATACGATTTCTACCAGCGGTGGATTAGCCCCGATTTTCCCCGGTTCCTGATCATGATGGTGCAGCACGCGAACCCGTACTACGACGATTCGTACGCCGTGAACTCGGCCAACCTGGGCCCATACGGCGACGCCATCACCTATGAACTGATCCCCCACATCGAGGAGCGCTTCCGCGGTATCGGTGAGGGCTGGGCACGGTTCCTTTACGGGGGTTCGACGGGCGGCTGGGAAGCGATGGCGGTCCAGGTCTTCTATCCAGACGAGTACAACGGCGCGTTCGTCGCATGTCCCGACCCCATCGACTTCCGCGAGTATGTGTTGGTCGACATCTACGAAGACGAGAATGCCTACTACACCGAGGGGCCCTTCAAGCGAGTCGAGCGTCCGGGGCACAGGGACTGGCTGGGAGTAGTCGATCGAAGCGTGAAGGACTTCAACCACTTAGAGCTGGTGCTGGGCACCAGAAGTCGTTCAGGCGATCAGTTCGACATCTGGGAAGCGGTGTACTCGCCAATGGGACCCGACGGCTACCCGCAACGCCTCTGGGACAAGTACTCCGGCGAGATCGACCACGAAGTCGCCGAATACTGGAGAGAGAATTACGACATTCGCCACATCATGGAGCGCGACTGGGCCACGTTGGGCCCAAAACTCGAGGGCAAGTTGTTCATCTACGTCGGCGACATGGACAACTACTACCTGAATAACGCCGTGTACCTGACGGAAGAGTTCCTGGAAAGCACGACAAATCCATATTACAACGGCGTCGTGGACTACGGCGATCGCGCCGAACACTGCTGGAACGGCGACCACGAGAACGGCAACCACATTTCGCGGTTGCGATACAACACCATGTATGTGCCGAAGATACTGAAGCGTATCGAAAAGTCGGCACCGCCAGGCGCTGACCTTTCCAGCTGGCGGTACTGATCTCCTGCGGTGAGACGACTTTGCTGCGACTCGGAGAGCGGTCTTACGAGTCGCAGCGCCTACTGTTCGGTGCGTAGTCTTTTGACCACGCGACTGCAGCCAGCGCAGATGGCCAGGAAGATGGCCTCCGCCAAGATGATGAGCGCGATGCCCGCCACCAGGAGCCCTGAAGCGATCAGGGCGGGCCCCAACATGTCGGCCATGCTCAGCGGTACGAACTCCATAGCTTCCCTCCGGGGGTTCGACCTTGGCACTGTGCACGGGCCCTCTCGGCGCCGTGCCTACCGCTGAATCCGTTTTGTGATCTTGGGCTTTGGGATCAACTCCCAATGAGCGTGAGGCCCGCTATGCACTCACGCTCACTTTTATCATAAAGCAATATTCAGTACAGCGAAAGCACTTTGTGATTGGGCACGCGAAGCTTGGCTGTCGGTGGGTGTTTGGAGCCGGCAGCGAACACTGCCGGCTCCACTTCAACATCCGCTAGTTCCCGCCGTTGTCCTCGTCGGTGGCGATTCTCTTCTCGAACGTAGGTGGATCCGGGAACGTGGGCGGATTCTCTCGCACCATGCGCATCACTTCAGCGATGGCGGCATCGAGTTGAGGATCTCTTCCTTTTGCCAGCTCTGATGGGTCGTCGACCACCGGAATGTCGGGGTCAACGCCCCAACCCTCGGCGAACCAGGCGCCGTCGGGACCGTACAGGCGCCCTGGCGGTGCGGTATAAAAGCCGCCGTCGATCAACTGGTGCCCCGAGGCGGGTCCGATGAGTCCGCCCCAAGTCCGTTCGCCGATGAGCGGGCCCACGTTCAAGGTCTTGAAGAACCATGGAAAGGCGTCACCGCCCGAACCGGCCCATCCGTTGATGAGCATGGCCTTTGGACCGTAATGGTTCACCGGGGGATACGTGACCGTCGCACCGTTTCGGAAGAAGATGCGGGTCACCATCTGCCGATTCATCTTCTCGATGAAGCGGTCCGGCAATTGGCCGCCGGCGTTGAATCGCTCGTCGATGATCATCCCGTCCTTGAGCATTTGACTATTGAATTGGCGAACCAGCTCGGTCTGGCCCGGGACGGCGGTGTTGGGTACGAAGACATAGGCCACGCGACCGTCGGTGGCATCCTCGACGTATTTGCGATTGTGCTCTATCCACTCGAGATTGCGGAGGCGCGATTCGCTCCTCATCGTCTCGACCAGCACCTCGCGCGCCCCGTCCACACTCGGCCGATCGTTCACAGTCAAAAGCACTGTTTTCCCCGCCAGTCCCTCGAACGCGGCAAACGGATCTTTACCCGTGTCTATGGGAACGCCGTTCACTGCCAGGATGTAGTCACCTTCGCTGACATCGACGCCGGGTTGACTGAGCGCCGATCGCGTCTCGATGTCCCACGGTGCACCCTTCACGATGCGCGCGACGCGATAGGCTCCGTTCTCCAACGACCAGTCGATGCCCAGCAGGCCGATCTGTCTTCGTGCTGGCGCTTCGGTATCACCGCCACCCACGTAGGTGTGCGAGGCGTTGGTTTCGCCAATGAGCTCGCCGACGATGAAATTCACATCCCAACGGGTGACGGCATCGTCGATCAGGCTGCCATAGTGCTGCCTCAGCGCATCCCAATCGAGGCCATGCATCCCCGGATCGTAGAACACATCGCGGTAGGTTCGCCAAACATCGGTGAAGATTTGGCGCCACTCTTCACGAGGATCCACTGTCATTTCCATCTCGCCCGTGGACAGTCGCTTCTCCATCTTCTGGCCCGGCTTCACATCGACGATGGCCCACTGCCCCCTCTGAGCAACCAGCAGCTTCTTCCCATCAGACGACATCTGGAAGCGGTTGGCGTCGCCCATGATCGTCTTCTCTTCTCTCTCCTTGAGATCGTAGAAGACGATGGGTGACTGGTTGCTGCCGGAGCCACTGCGCGGCCTCCTGTGGTAGACGATCTTGCCCGAAACCGCGCGCAGCATCGAGTAATTGCCCTCTTCTGCCGGGAGGACGACGCCGCGCGACTCCAACCCCTCCAAATCGATGATGAGGCCAGACGACTCATCGCCCTCGCTCTCCTTATCTCCGGTTTCTTCGCCCTCACCCCCATCGCCCACAGGAGATTCTTCATCGTTGCGCGGCGCCAGCGGAGACGGCACATCTTTGCGAAGGGGCATCGCGACCAGATTGGTCGTATTAGGGTAGACCCAGGTGGCATCCAGGTCGGAGTAGATGGGACTCAGAGTTCGGTTGGAGAAATAGTAGAGGTACTTTCCGTCCGGATCGAAGCCCGGACCATAGTCGCTGTAGTAACCGGAGGTTATTTGGTGCCGGTCACCCGAATCGGTGTCGAACAGAAAGATCGCACCGTTGTTCGTTTCAAGGTTTCTCGAATAAGTAAGCCAACGACTGTCGCTCGACCAAGCGACCTCGAAGCCCTGCAAAGCCCCGTGCAACCTCGCCCGCGTCTTGTCGACCTCGGTAATTCGGCCGCTGTCGAAATCGTATATCTGGATCGTTTGCTTCTCGTCGATGAAGGCCACCTTCTTGCTATCCGGCGACCAGAACAGATTGTAACGGTAACCGGGACCCAGATCCGTCAGCTTTCGTTCCTCCCCAGGACTGTCTGGAGAACGCACCGTCAGTTC
>JBDHGH010000125.1:0-10919 GCA_039589995.1 Gemmatimonadota bacterium
GCCATTGATCCGGGCGAGGACGTCCTTGATCTGGGTGGTGGAGTAGTCGCTCAAGAAGACGTCGTCGTAGCGACCGTCGGGAGAAGCGAGCGCCACCACCATCACCATGGACGTGGACTGCTTCTCTACCTTCACGCCTTGTCTCGTGACGTCCTCGGGAAGAACGGGCATGGCGATGTTTACCCGATTCTGGGTGAGCACGGTCGACATGTCCGGGTCAGTGCCGATAGCGAAGGTGACCGTGAGGTCGAGGCTCCCATCGCTGCCGCTCTTCGAGGCCATGTAAAGCATGTCCTCGACGCCGTTTACTTCCTGCTCGATGGGAGCGGTGACGGTCTCCTCGACCACATTGGCGTTGGCACCGGGATAGGACGTGGTAACCTTCACCGTCGGTGGCGTGATGTCCGGCATGCTCGCCACGGGGAGCAATGGGATCGAGAGCGTACCCATCAGTACGATGACGATGGCTATGACCATTGCCGTGATGGGCCGGTTGATGAATATCGAACTGAACGCACCCATGGTTCAGTTCTCCTCCGCCGGGGCCTGACCGGCTGCTGCCGCGACTTCGGCCTCGGTCTGCGGTGTGACCGGGAACCCTGGTCGTGCCCGCAGCATGCCGTTCACGATATAGCCCTCGCTGCCATCGAGACCTTCCTCGATGACGACGGTCCCGTCATCCTGGACCGGACCCAGAACCACATACCGCTGTTCTACGATATTGTTCTCCCCAACCAACAGGACGTACTTACCACCCAGGTCGGTGCCGATGGCTCGTTCGTGAACCAGAGTGGCATCGGGCATGAGTCCGCCTAGCACCCGAATCCGCACGAACAATCCCGGGAACAGTACGTTGTCGGTGTTTTCGACCACCGCTCTGATCTCTATAGTGCCCGTGGCCGGGTTCACGGTGTTGTCGATGAAGTCGATCTCGCCATGATGGGGATAGCCTACATCGTCAGCGGTAGCCACGAGGACCTCACCAACTCGAGCCAGCTGCTCCTGGGTGAGCGTCGTGTCGCGCATTGCCCGCGAGAGTAAGAGCACCGCCTGCTCGGGCACATCGAAATACACGAAGATCGGATCGATCCGGGTCACGGTCGTGAGGAGCGTCGCTTCGCCGGCACCCACGAGGTTCCCGATGTCGACGTAGTTCCGGCTAACCTGTCCGGGCACTGGGGTTCTAACCTGGGTATACCCCAGGTCGATCCTGGCTTGGGTCAGGCGAGCCTGCGCGCCGAGCACAGCGGCGTCAGCCTGGTCGCGGTTCGCCTGGGCGCGATCCAAGTCCTGCTGGCTGACCGCGTTGGTCTGGATCGCCTGCTGTATTCGCTACAGATCCGACTCGGCGCGTGCCAACTCGCTGCGGGTGGCGGCCACAGCGGCTTGCGCTTCGTCGAAAGCAGCTTGATAGATCTCCGGTTCGATGACGAAGAGAACGTCGTTCTCTTCCACGAACCTACCCGATTCGAACCGCATCTCCTCGAGCGTACCGGAAACCCGGGCTCGGATCTCCGCGTACTCGATGGCTCGAGTATTACCCGTGAACTCGCCGTACCTCTGGACTTCGCGCCGCTCGGGCTTCGTCACCGTGACCTGCGGGGGCGGCGGTCCCTCCTCGCCTCCGCCTCCGCAAGCGCAGAAGACCACAAGAAGAACCAAGCCTGTCCCAAGACTACGCATCCTGCTCATTTATCTAGCTCCTGGTTTTGCTGAGGAGGAGATTGTGTGTCGGACTCGGAGGCACGATCGGACTCCGCGCCGTTTTGCGTGTCGCTCACTTTGTCGGGTTCCTCCGGCTCCAGCGACCAGCCACCGCCCAGGGACCGGTTCAACCGGATTAGGCTTTGAACGACGAACCCCTCGCTCTCCGCCAATTCATCTTGTTGACGGAAAAGGGACCTTTGCGTGTCTAGTAGATTCTGGAAGTTCGTCAGCCCGGAGATGTACTGGGTACGCACCAAGTCGACGGCGCGCTGACTAGCGTCCGCCGCTTCTTGAAGGCGCCCACGACGAACACGCTCGCGGTCGTAGGCCACGATGGCATCTTCGACTTCCTCGAAGGCGAGAAGAATCGTCTGCTGGTATCCCAACAGTGCCTGATCCGTTCGGGCTTCTTGGACGCGGATGTTGTTGCGAATCTTCCCGCCCTTGAACAGATCCCAGCGGAAACCGGGAATGACTCCCCACCCGATACTCGACCCATCGCCTTCGAACATTCCCGTGAAGCTTCCCGCCACCGATTGGATGAACCCCGATATGGAGAACGTGGGGTAAAGGTCCGCCTTCGCCACGCCGATCAAGGCCGTCTGAGACGCCAATAGACGTTCGGCCCGACGGACATCCGGCCTGCGACGCAAAACATCGGCGGGCACCCCCACCATGATGTCATCCGGAGCTACCGGGATATCTCCCCCGTCTGACATCAGCTGGCCGTGAAGAGAGCCGGGCTGCGTGCCGAGGAGAACGGCCAGGCGGGTGAGAGCGGCGTTCAACCCCGTCTCCAAGGTCGGAATCGACGACTCGGTCTGGGCCAGGTTCTGCTCGGCCTGGGCGACATCGAGGGCGGACGTGAGGCCGGCCTCGAAGCGGTCACGCGTCAACTCGAGGCTCTCCCGCTGGGCCGTTACGTTCTGGCGCGCGAAATTGAGTCGCATCTGCAAGGCACGGACATCGACGTAATTGAGCGCCACCTCGGCGTAGAGAGAAACCAAGACATCGCGGTAGTCTTCTATGGTCGCTTCGAACTGGGCTGTCGCCGCCTCCACCCCGCGTCGGATCCGACCGAAGAGGTCGATCTCCCAGAACGAACCGGCCGAGGCCTCCCACAGCTCGAATGGTTCTACTTCCCCGTCGGTACCGCCGGTTATGATTTGCCCGACGACACTGTTGTCGCTGAGCTTCGTGTACGAGTAGGCGCCTTCCAAAACGCGGTCGGGGTACAGGTCACCTTTTGCGATCCCGCGAAGGGCTCGAGTCTCGGCAACGCGTGAAACGGCGATCCGCAGATCGAGGTTGGACAATTCGGCGCCCTTGATGAGCTCGGTGAGCGTCGAGTCTCCCAGGCTCTCCCACCACTTCTCGATGTCCGGCTCCTGCGCGGACATCTCCGCCTCGACCGCGGTAAACCACTCGTCGGTCGCTTCGACTTCGGGCTCGACGTAGTCCGGACCGACTTTGCAGCCTTGGACCGCGACTAGCGATACCACCATTAGATACGCGAATGAGCGAATCAGAGAGCGCATAGCATTCTCTCCGCTGTTAGTCGCCGCCTTCCAACGGCCACGTGTGTTTCCCGCTACTTGCCTATCGAGTATGACAGCGCGGTGGTCAATTCCAAATCGTGTTTCTCACGGCCCTCCGGAGGCCGGTTGTTGTAGTCAAGTAACAAACCGATGCGGAACCCGAAGCCCTTCAGGATCGTCGCGGTCAAGCTGGTGAGCGCGATAATCTGGAAGTTCTCGAAGTCGTCGACAGCCGGCGAACCGTCTGCCGCTAGCTCGTAGACGAACGGGCCAAGATTCTGACGGAAGCTTCCGTTCAGCGACAGGATCCCAACCGTCTCGCTACCGTCGTCGGTGACATTCTCGTAACGTGCGCCACCTCCCAGGGCGGCGCGAAGGTCCGTGTTGTCGTTCTCGATGAACTGATACCCGCCACCCGCCTGATACACCGACCGTAGATCGATACCCGCGAACTTGTCGCTGCTTTGACGCGTCAATCCATACGCGAAAATCCGGCCGCTTACGAAGATGTCCCCTCGCAGATTGGCGAGCCAACTCTCCGCAGTCGTAACCTTCTCGCCACCCGGTAGTCGGTCTGACTCGTTGTTAGCCTGAAACGTCAGACCGAGTCGGTCCCTGTTCGTCTCGCGGCGAAGATCGAAAAAGATCGTACCGATGTTCGTGTTGGTGTTACCGTCCTTGATCGTCGAGCCCAGGCTGATCGTCGTCCCCCAGAACTTGAAGAACGGGCTGAATAGACCGATGTGGACAGGTTGCAGCTTGTCCAGCTCGTCGGGAGAGCCGACGGCGGCCAGGTCGGTGGCCGCCACGATGCGGGACGTGCCGTCGGCGAGGTCCAGGCGCAGGCCGGCAGCCGTGGTCGTGACGCTGGCCGCCACAATCGACCCGTCGCTCAGACGAATACCGATGGGATCCGGAGCGGTGAACGTTGTCACGTCCGCGGCGGCGAATTGTACGTCCTGGCCGCCGTAGTTGAAGGCCCACATCGCACCATCGATTCCCACCAGGGTCCCGGTGAGTTGGTCGCCGTTCGACAGGGTCACGACCTGCTGAGCCGGCAGATTCGCCGGGAATCCAGCAAGAACCGCCGTCGCGCCAAAGGCAAGACAGATTCTGCGTAGCATTCATCACCCCTATGGATAAGAGTGCCGCACCGTGAGCCACCTACCGGCCTCGCGGCAGCGAGCACTAATCGGTTGTAGTGAGCAGTAGAGAGTGGGCGAATCTAGAGGGGATCCCGGCCTTCGCCAAGGGGGGTCGAGCGGGCGGCCCGAGTGCTATTGCTCCAGGCCTACGGCGCGAAACCGAACGTCCGGATCGGGGCGGCCACGGGGGAACCGAGCGTTCTTCACGACGCGCCGGTTGTCACCCCAGGTGAGGTAGAAGCCGGACTCGTCGACGGTGGCATCGTTGTAATCGCCCATGTAGCAGGCCTTGACCAGCGGATCGAAGTTGGGCTTGAGCGGTGGAACGTCGAAAGACTCTCTGGTGATCCGCTCGTCCACCCAAGTATGGCCCTGGTCGGTGGACAGGGCACGGTAGACGTCCAGCTTGAGGTTCCCTTCGTCGTGGCGTCGGTCGTAGAAGAAGACGTTGATCTGACCCTCGGGCCCCGCGGTGAGAACCGGCATGAAATTGTCGTTGGTCGTCTCGTCGGCGTTGACCTTCACCGCACGACCTTTGACCACGTTGACCGGATCGCTCCAGTTCCTGCCGCCATCTTCCGAGCGGATGACGAACACGTCAGAGTTATCGCCCCGCCCTTGTCGCCCTGGATCGGCGGAGAAGCCGATATAGAGATTACCCGAGCCCGGCCCATCGCTCCGATCCACGTCCAGGCTGGGGAACTCGCTGGCCCGGATGTAGCCGTTCAGTGCCGGTCGCCCACAAGCCGACGTGGCCCTCGCATCCGACATGCGCGCGAAGGTAGCGGCGGTGATCTCGGGTCCCCAGGTCGTGCCGCCATCGTCGGAACGACGAATTCGTATGTAGCCCGTCGATTCACCCGAACGGTCTTCCCAAGCTACATAGAGTTCACCACGCTTCCCGACCACAGGCATCGCCGCCTGCACGCCGGTGCCGGTCGTCGAAAGCTGTGTCGCCTTCGAATACGTCTTACCTCCGTCGGTGGAGCGCGAGAACATGATTCGCGACGGACCGAAGGGAGGGAACTCGGTCCAGACCAGGTAGACGGAACCGTCGAGTCGGCCGCCCGAGTTGTCTACCGTGATGAGCTCCTTGTCTTGGAATCCGTTACGATCGAGCCCCGGAATCAGCACCGGCACTTCGAAGGTCACTTCGCCCTTCGTCTTCTTCGACCGAGCGACACCGATGAACGATCGCGCCCGGGCATCTACCGCCAGCGTGGCGAAGTAGATGTTGCCGTTTCGGTCCACGGCGAGCGCCGCGTCACCCAGATTGCGTCCGCCTTTGGCTGGCGCCAACACACCGGCGTCGACGAAGGTCTGGCCACCGTCCAACGAGTAAGCGTAACCGGTCATGCTGTTGCGGCGCGTGAATTCGCCAGAGTCGTTGTACCCGACGACCACAACGTCTTCGTATCGGGTAACGGCGGTCTCGCTTTGTGTTGTGTTATTCCCGCGGTCGGCACTCGGATCGTTGACCAGTAGGTCCGCGTTCCCGAAAGCGGAATCTCGTTCGCCTCCGCAACCCGCGACGAGCAGCACGAGTAACACGCCGCCCATCCATGCCGCGGGCGAGTTTATGAAACGAGCTTCGGTCATCGGTCTATGCATCGGTCGCGCCGCTAGCCGCCCAAGCGTCGGTTGAGGGACTCGAGTATTGAACTCTCCAAGAATCCATTCGACGGTAGTGGGCGGCCGCCCAACGGACCTTCACCACCCCCGACCGTTGCGATAATGACCGGCGTGACCGTCAAGCGGAGGCCTCCGTCGACCGCCGGCTCCATGCTCAGCTCGAGGACGTAGCGTCCACCCTCATCACCGATGAAGTGGCGGAATTCCTCCGGGACCAGTGCGGCCAGTTCGTTTTGTGACTGGGTCACCGACTCGCTGTTGAACTGTGTGGGTCCACCGGCCGCAAACGCGTCCAGCAAGCTGCCGCCCAACTCGGACGCCAGATCGCTGGCCAGCGCATCTCGAGAAACGAGCTCGGCGGTCAGCGCCTCGAGTACCCGGTCGGGACTCTGCTCGTAAATGGCGAAGTTCTGGAAGTCACTCATTTGGCCACTCGGGTCGCAGGAGAGCGTTAACGCGGCAGTGAAGCCGGCCAGCAGTGTGAGCGTTGCGCGCATGGTTGCTGCCGTCCGTACGGTGGTCGGTGATCGGTAATCAGTGATCGGCTGGCCCCATCACCCTCAGGGCCCTCGACAATACTAGCTTTTCCGGCCGGGTAGAGCCAAGTCACGTCCTATATGAAGGAATACGGATCGAGAGGGGGGTGGGTTTCGGGGTCGGCCGGTGTGGTCTAGTTTGGAGAGTAGACCCCTTAGATTCGAGTACGAGTACGATTAGGAGTACGAGTACGATTAGGAGCAGGAGTAGGAATCCTCGTAATCGTCCTCGTGATCCTGGAAACCAGCACCGATTTGTCCTATGTCAGATCTTGCAGACCTCAGTCAGGGCGATCTGTTCTCAGAGCCAGATCCCATCATCACTTGTGAGACTCTGGCCGAACTCCACGGTCTCATCGAAGGCTGCAGCAAGTGCGAGGAACTCGCGGAGTATCGCAGTCAGACCGTGCCGGGGGTTGGCCCATCCGACGCACGCGTCGTGTTCATCGGGGAAGGGCCGGGCCGTTGGGAAGACCAGAAGGGCGAGCCGTTCGTCGGCGATGCGGGAAACTACTTGACCGAACTGCTGGAGAAGATCGGGCTCGATCGGGCGGAAGTCTTCATCACCAACGTGGTGAAGTGCCGACCACCGGATAACCGGAACCCGAAGGCGCCGGAGATGGACAACTGCGAGCCCTATCTCGAGAGGCAGCTCGCCTTGATCAAGCCGGACCTGGTCGTCTTGCTGGGTCGCGTGGCGTTGGAGCGGTTCTTCCCGAAGGAGAAGATCACCGAGGCAGCCGCGAAGCCGCGTCGCAGAGTCGTGGGCGAACGCGAGATGACGTTCCTGCCGATGCTGCACCCAGCGTTCGGGATACGCCGACAAGACCTGAAGCCCGAAATCGAGCAACAGTTCTGGAAGATCAGAGAGGTTTTGGACGAACTTTAATAGCGTACAGTAGCTACTACTCGTACCTCAAGATCGCCAGGCCTGCATCCGTCGACGCCGTCAACTCCAGTTGCAGATCGCTCAGATCGCCCGCCGCATCCAACTCTACATAGAACGCGCTCGAACCCGTGATGAACTCACTGATCTGATTCGACCGGAAGCTAGCAAACGTCTGCTGCAGCGGCTGCAGTAAATAGGGACTGGTCGGATCGCCGTCTTCGGTCAAGATGCTCCGGAGCATCCACTTCGGGATCTCGTAGCGCTCTGGCAGACCCGGAATCCCCATATCGTCCGCCCAGATGGCGACGCTATAGTCGGCGAACAGGCGGAAGAAGTCCTCACCAGTCTGCCCTTCGACGTTCCTGACGCCGTTGGCGTTGGCCTGGGTCAGGCCTCGGAAAAGGAAGTCGCCGTACTGTTCCGCGGTCCAGCGGAAGAAGAGCCACCAGGCGCCGCGCTCACCGAGACTGCCCGAGCCCTCGGTGGCGGTCAGTGAGAAATCCTGAGGAGCTTCAAGATAGATGGCCGCACGCCCAAAGTTGCGACCGTAGAGTTTGTCCGCCAGATCCTGGTCGCCCTCCACGAATACTACATCGCCGGCCAGTTCCTCGGATGCGTGGGCGATGCCTTCGCTCAGCCACAAGTTCTCGAGCGATGCAGGAACGTTCTCGAAGACCTGGTAGCGGAAGTCGATCATGTGCACGGTCTCGTGGACCATCACGCCCGGCAAGACACGGTTAACGAATTCCCGAGTCCGGGGATCGCTGAAATCGCCGTTCGGGTCCGGGACGACACCGTAGAACAGCTCGCTCCCGTTCGAGTAGCGGCACTCGTCACAACCGGACGCGCTCGGCGGGAAGAGATCCAGACCGAAGAAGAACCCGATCACCACTCCTGGCGACCCAGGCACGGTCAGGCTGTTCACCGTCGGCGTGAGAAGTATCACTACCTTATCATTGGCATCGACATCCGTAGGCTCACCAAAATAGTCCACAGCGACGTCGTACAGTCGACGATCGTAGGTCTCACCCAGGAACTCGATGTCCTCCGGAGTAAGACCGGCAAACGGCGCCCGATCGTCGATGTAGAGTAACGTGTTGGCGCCGATGAACTCGAGCGTTGCCGTAATGCGATCGAACTCGTCTTCCGTCAATTCGTCATCGGACGTTGCGTCGATATCGTTCAGAGCCCAAAACTGACGCGTATCGCCCAACGATGGGCCGGCAAACATCTCGAACTCGGTTGTCGAACTCGGCGGAGTCGCCGGGGCTAGCCCCCGAGACGCGAGGCGATGCTCGTAGGCTCGAAGTCGGCTGTGGAAATTCGCTTGCTCGATACTCGGCGCGGCATCCGAAGCGGCAAATGTGACGTTGCTCGAACCGAGCGTGACCCTGAAACTCCCAGTTTGCTCGAACTGAGCACTCAACGCCACCAGTAAGTACTTCGCATTACCGTTGTCTGTCGGAAGTAGCGCACACTGCACGTCGTTCGTGCCCTCGATTACCAGTACCTGACCGACTTGGAACGGATCCGCGGGTACGCTCACGGTAATAGGCGAGCCACTCGTCGTTACACCATCGACACGTAGACGCACGTCGACACTGACGCCTTGAGCACTGCAAACACCGGCAGGCGGTGGGACGACGGCGCGGAGGCTGGAAGGCGTGCCGTCCTGACGTTCAGCGATATCCGCTTCGACGCCGTCGAACAGAACGACGGCCGACATTCCAGCGGGAAGGTCGTCAACGACAACATCGATCGTATCGCCCGGGTCGACGGACGCCGGGGTAACCGAGCGGATGGACGGAGCGGGTAATACCGTGACAGGTGCCAAAGTGACGGGCACCAATCCCAGGACGCTGGCCTCGACTACGACTTCACCGGCCACATCACCCAATGCCACCAGCGTGGAGGCTTCGCCCGATTCGTCCGTACCCGACGCGCTGCGCGTGGTCGCGCCGCTGCCGCTGATCACTCGCCACTGTACCGTCGCCCCCTCCTCGGGGGCGCCCGTATCCTTACGGCGAACCCGAACCACCATGGGCTCATCGAGTACGGTTCCCGCCAAGCCGGTCTGGTTGCCGCCCGAAACGACTGCTAGCTCGAAGACGTTGGGATCCAATCCGGTGGGACCGTCGCCATCATCGCCGCCGCACGCAGCTGCCACACCCGCCGCCAATATTACAAAAAAGGCCGTAGAGAGCCTACGAGGCCGATTCATTCTTCCCCCTGATAGTAACCGCGCCAGTCAGTGCTTCCTTCGTGTTTGATACGGCGCGGGCCCGATTCGTTAAATAAAGCGGTTGCGCTCTCGCTTGGAAGTGGGCCGATCGTCTAATAGTGAACCCCGAAGCCGGCCTCAGGTTCCAATTTTGGGAAGTTAAACCACACTATCGTTGCCCTGGAGGTCAGTTCGACGGGTCCACCTCGATATCGGTGAGGTCGATCACTGGGCTGCCCACCTGGGCGGACCGGCCCGTCCTCACACGGCCGACGACGGTGACGTATTCCAAGGGCTCGAGGGCTTCAGCTTGCTGGACCAGGGTCTCCGGGACCGCAAGGTACACGAAACCGGCATCGCCGGCGGCACCACGAGCGAGCAGGAAAGGTTCTCCCTCTTCGAAGTCCGTGCGCGCCCGCTCTGCGCGCTGAAGCGAGACGATCTGAACGCGCCACCGGACCAGGGCACCGCGATAGCGGCTGGGGTCGGCTCGAAGTTGAGCGGGCGAAAGGTCGCCGCTGTCGGCGAGGTTGAGGGCCGAGTCGAGAGCGGCCGGGCCGTAGATCCAGCCATCTATTCGCACCCGAACCCAATCACCGGTGCGTCCCAGTATTTGGGCCTGAGCCCCAGGCTGAAACTGGGCGATGGTATCGCCGTCGGGAGTCGAATACACGACCAGCGAGGTGGGGGCCGTGAGCACGGTGGGCTCGAGAGTCTCGGGAGAACTTGCGAGCTCGGTGGCCGGAGGAGGCTGAGTAGCGCCGGCTGTCACGGCCGGAGCCGCGTTCATCTCCAGCGATGGTTTCCACAGCCAGCCTCGACGCCGGACCCGATGCCAATTGCCGTCGGTGGATATGCGCTCGAGGAGGCACCCCTCGAGGAGACGGGCGACGACCTGGCCTTGAGGCTGAAAGCGGAGATTTTCACCGCCGTCCGCCTGCACTCTCAGATCGAAGCCCCCGCGATCGGAATCGGCAACCGACGCCGCCCAGATCCAGCCTACCAGGTCGACCTGAACCCAGTTCCCCACCTCGGAGACCACCGCCACGTTGGCCCCGCGCAATACAGTCGCCAACTCGTTGCCGTTGGGATCCCGGCGAAAGTTCTCCTGTGCCGCCCTGACCCGCGCGTTCTCCTGGGCATCCACGGCCCTGGGCAGCAAAGGCATTAGCAACGCCAGGCAGAACAGACTACCCGAGACCCGAAGCGTCCCTGCTCTCATTCTCTCCCCCCACACATCATGGCTCCGCC
>JBDHGH010000126.1:0-10899 GCA_039589995.1 Gemmatimonadota bacterium
CGTGCGGACTTTCTCGCCAAGGTAATCGTTTAGCCGGCTTACGATGAGATCTCGCAGGTAGTCCTTGATGTCGCCCGTAACGAACGAGCCCATGGTACCCGCCAGCGCGTTCACGAAGACTAGAGGCTCGCGGATCTGGATGGCGTAGTTGCCGAAGGCGCGCAGCCTGACCAATCCCAACTCCTCATCGCGATAGGCCACCGGCTGGGCGGTTCCCCATTTCAAATCCGGGAACAGCTTCATGTTCACGAACACGACCTCGATCCTGAACGGCGATGTGAAGCCCCAGGGCAGCGCCAGCACCTTCGTGAGAATCGGGATGTTGGCTGTGCTCAACGTGTGGCGTCCCGGGCCAAGCACGTCCAGGCCCTTCCCGTCCCGGAAGAAGATTGCTGCCTGGTTGTCTCGTACTATGACCTGCGAGCCGAACTTCGTGTCGGCTGACCCTTCTTGAGGTATCCGATGGATGACTTCCTGTCCGGTCTGATCGAACCACTCGATTACGCTAAGAAACTCGCTCATGGCAATCTCCAATTACCAGGTGGGGGCGCCTGATCATGGTTATGGGGCCGTTGATAGGGAGGGCGATGCGAGCGCAGAGTGGCGTCTCTGCGAATTGGCGGGAGCGAACAACGGCCACGATCGGTGACACGACGCAAATATATGAAACTAGAGCGTTTGCGCCTAGGGTCGCGGCCTCCCGGTAATATACACGTGGGTTCCTTCGTCTATTCGCAACGTTCTTCACCGCTAGTCACTAATTACGAATCACTACCTACTCCTTGCGGGTCCGGAATCACCTACTATTAATGAAATGAGCGCTCCATGAGCGAAAAGTGGCGTGTGCTGATCTGGCTGGCCGTTGCCTCGATGCTGGCGATGGCGCTCTGGTTCTCCGCCTCGGCAGTCGTACCCCAACTGACCGCCGAGTGGGATCTGAGCGGTGCCGAGCAATCGTGGCTGACCATGAGCGTTCAGCTCGGTTTCGTGGTCGGCGCGCTGGCGAGCGCCATACTCAACCTATCCGATCGAATCCCCGCCCGGGTGCTGTTCGCGTGGAGCGCTTTCCTCGGCGCAGTCTTCAATGCGATGATCGTACTGGTAACTGACCCGGCGCCCGCGATCGGGCTTCGCTTCCTTACCGGGATGATGCTCGCCGGTGTCTACCCGCCGGGGATGAAGTTGATGGCTACGTGGTGCAAGGAGGACCGCGGCCTCTGCATCGGCGTCCTCGTCGGAGCGCTCACCGTCGGTTCGGCGATGCCTCACCTATTCAACGCGCTTCCGATTCTCGGTGGAGAGGCAGGGATCCCGCCTTGGCGCAGTGTCCTGTTGGTCGCATCCGCCTCGGCGGTGTTGGCCACCGTCATCTCGGCCGCATTCGTGCAAGCGGGCCCGTTGCTGTCGGCGAGCGCTCCGTTCGAGCCGCGCTATGCTCTGCGAGCGCTGAGCGAGCAGGCGACGCGCCTGGCGAACTTCGGGTATCTGGGTCACATGTGGGAGTTGTACGCGATGTGGACCTGGGTGCCCGTCTTTCTTTTGGCGAGCTACCAGGCGGCCGGTTGGAGCGAGGTCGGCGCGCGGCTCGCAGGGTTCGGCGCCGTCGCCATCGGTGGTGTCGGATGCATCATCGCGGGACAGTTTGCCGATCGTTGGGGACGCACTCGTATCACGTCTATCAGTTTGCTGGTCTCAGGTGCTTGTGCGCTGGTGGCTGGCTTGCTGTTCAACTCGCCTGGCCTGTTGACCGTGCTGTGTCTGGTTTGGGGTTTCATGGTCGTGGCCGATAGCGCTCAGTTCAGTGCCGCGGTGAGCGAACTTGGCGACTCGCGTTACGTGGGCACGGCCCTGACGATGCAGACAAGCCTAGGCTTCCTACTCACGCTCTTCACCATCCGGTTGATTCCGCCGCTGGTGGATCGCTTGGGGTGGGAGTGGGCCTTCGTGGTTCTCGTCCCGGGGCCCATCTTCGGCATCGCCTCGATGCTCAAGCTGCGCCGTCTGCCCGAGGCGGTGAAGATGGCATCCGGAAACCGCTAGCCGCCTGTCTGTATCACCCTTCTTCGTCCGCTGTCAGCCTGAACGGCGGCAGCTTCATGTTGGCGACGCACGCTGTGTCGAGTTCCTTCACGGACGCCGTTTCCAAGAAGTCGCGCGCGATAGCATTGATACACGGACCGCCGACGCCGTGCGCGCCTGGCACTGCCAGGTGCAGACTGTTCGGCAAGTGGCTGGCGGCTTCTTCGCCCCAGCGAACCGACGTGACCGGGTCGAGGCTGCCCGACAGAACAAGCGTGGGTACGTCCACGCTAACCGGCTCGCCATAATCCGCCGGCACCTCTCCTTGAGGCCAGATAGAACAGGCCTCCATCTGGTTGCGGACGCGATGATCTCCCAGGAACGTGTCATCGGTCAGGGCCGGGATCTCGTCCGGGTCGATTCGCGCCAAGTCTTCCGGACAGGTGACCGAGAGCAGCATCCCGAACTGCAGCATGTCCACGATCGCCTTCCCCGTCGCCAGGCCCAATGTGGCGAAAAACTCGAAGTCGCCTTCGTAGGCTCGGTGTATCAGGAGAGGGACGCTGCGAGCGCGGGGCATATAATACATGGTTGTGCGGAGCGCTTCGGCGAACGTGTAGCGAGTTAGCCCGATGGTTGTCTTGCCACCGGTCGTTGCGTCGGTGACCGTGATGGTCGCCGGACCGTGCTGCAGGCGAGCCATGACTTCTTCGAACTCACCCTTGATATTCGGGAACGCTGCGTGGCAGGCCTCGTCTTTCTCACACTCGTCCAGTGTCTTGTCGAGCACTTGCTGGGCCTCGTAGGCGTGATACAGCGGATTCCGGAACGCGATCGGTGCTACTCCGTTGAGGATAGCCGTTCGGACCGTCTCGGGATGACGGCGCATGTAGACCAGCGATGCGCGTGTCCCGTACGAGCCACCCATCACGTTGATCGTACCGTAACCCAACGCCTCGCGCACCTCGTTCAGGTCGTCCATGGCGATGGGCGTTGTGTACAGTCTTAGATCGGCAATCTGCTCGAGCTTCTTTCGGCACGGCTCGAAGACTTCCACGGTGAACACCGGGTCCAGGTAACCTTGAGCATCGGCATCGCCGCCAGGCATCTCGCAGTTCAGCGGGTTCGACCGGCCGGTGCCTCGCTGGTCAACGAAAACGATGTCGCGCTCCTCCCTTTGCCAGGCGTTGAGCCAGCGGCCCGCCACCGTCGTCGCGCCTTGTCCGGGGCCACCGGCCAGGTAGAAGACGGGGTCGGGACGTGGGTTCTTACTCTTAGCCGGGACTACGACAATGTTGAGGTCGATGGTGCGTCCCGAACGAGCCACCCTGTCCTCGTAGACGGTGTGCTTGCCGCAAAACATCTCCTTTGGCGCGCCTTCGAGTCCGCACGGCTCTAGATCGACGGTGGACTCGGCGCCTTGCCCGCTGGCGGTCGTGGCCAGCACGAGCAGCGCGACCGATGTGGTCACCACAGCTGTGAATCGAGAATGCTGCCTTGAGTACATGCGGTCTCCGTCTCGCTTCCCTTGGTGTGGGTCGGGGGAATGTGCTGAAGACTTAATTGGCACTCTCGCCCGTTAGTCGCCGGATCGCTTGTCGTGCCGTCTCGACGCGCGGCTGCAGTTCGGGGTCGGCCTTCGCCCAGTGGCGAACGAAGTGAGAGTAGGCTTCGACCGCACCGGCTATATCGCCCTCCGCTTCCAGAGCCTGGCCCAGCCAAAGATAGGTGAGGGGAACGTAGATAATATCGAGCATCCAAATGCCGTTCCGCAGCCGGCGAATACCCTCCTCACGGGTGGCCGGATAGGAAGATTGCGCAGCCGCCAGGGCGTAGCGGAGCGGGAGGTTCATCGCCATCACGAAGCCCCCCGAGTAACCGGCTTCCTCCAATCCGCCGCGCATAGCCTCGATGCCCGCCAGGGTGTCGCCGTCAATGATATCAGCCCAGCCTTGACCCGCCTTCAGTAGGGGCAGCATTGTGTTCGGGCCGGTGGTTTTGATGGCCAGCGCTTCAGTTGCGAACCGGCGCGCCTCCCCCGACCGTCCCCGCGCTAGAGCCCACAGCATGTCGCCGTACAGAGAGCCTTGGCGCTGGAGCGCCCCCTCCACTTGCATCCCAGCCATCGCTTCAAACTGCTGGGCTGCGTATGCCGAGTCGGCCAATCCCGCCCAAACGGGCAACATGCGAGAATAGCCAAGGTTGCCCATCGGTCCCGAAATCGCCCAGACGGTGTCGTAGTACTGCCGCGCTTCCTCGAGCCTTCCGAGGCTAGCTAGGATCGTCGCCATGGCGTTCCATACCTCGACGAGGTTCTGCTCTGGAAACCCGGGCATGGCCGTGATCTTGTCCAGCAGTGGCACACCTTGCTCTGGGTGCAGCGTCTTCGAGCGGTAGATATTGAGTTGGATCTCGTCGTTCAGGTCCGAGGCGGAGATTTCTAGCGCCCGTTCATCGAAGTTCTCCGCGTCGTCCCAAACGAGTCGCGCTTCGGAGAAGCGCTCGACATACGACTTTGGTGCGACAGCTTCCAAGGCGGTCAGATAGCCCGCGTAGCGGGCGCTGTCGTCGAAGGACAGGCTAAGTTCCAACGGGTGAACCATTGCAGGAGCGAGCGACGGGTCGATCTCCAACACGCGATCGAACGGAGCGAGTAGGTCCTCTAACGTGAACGCGAGGATCGGTTGTGCGTGGTAGCGCACGTCGCCCAGCATATACCAGCCCTCGGCATCGTCGGGGTACTGGCTGACATAGCGTTGCATCGTGTCGTGAGCGGCCACGCGACCAGCTTCGAACATATTGTAAGCGTTGATCAGCGTGCGCTCCCGGGCGGGCAACCGATCTCCGTAGCTCTGCGCGAGCTGGGCATGACGTCGGGTGTTCGAGCCGCCGAACCCTCCTTGCCATCCATAGGTCAGGCTCAGACGGTAGTGGGCTAGCGCGAAGGTTGAATCCTCAGCGATGGCCGCCTGAAAAGCCACGCGCGCCGAGTCCCACTCGGATCTCCGATAGAACTGCTGTCCCTGCAAGTAGGCGCGGATTGCATCCACGTTGTCTGTGGTGACGCCGGCTACCCTCAGGTTCGGCACGGGTTCGCGAGCGATCCAGATCTCGCGCAGCAAGGTGAGCGCGAGGTCGTCCACAAGCGCCAGCACACTCTCCGCCGGGCCTTCCACCTGGGCCTGGGCCAGCTCGTCACCGCGGACCGATACCAACTGGGCCCTGAGACGAACGTCTGGGCCCGCAGCGATCACGCTTCCCAGCAGGACCGAGCCAGCATCGACATCCTGACCGACAGCCAGTGCGCCGTCGAGATCGAGGCTCCCGTCCACCGCCCTTTGCCGCCAGCGGTGCAGCACCGTTCGTGAATCGACCGTTCGGATCGCGCCGACTTCGTCCAGATTTGGCGAGATGAGGTCCACGATCCCCTCACCGAGATACTCGACCCCGGCCCCCGATGTATTGAAGGGAAGCACGGCGATCACTTGGGCGTCCGGCGCTACTGCACCGAGGATGTTGGGACGAAGCCACCAGAAGACGCCGCCGACAACGACCAAAACGACTGCCGCGACGTAGGCGATGTGTCGCCGCCGTCGCCAGACCGGGGTGCTGAAATCGGCTTTGCCGCTTGCCCCGGCCTCCGCTCGAGCTTCGCGGGTGGCCGTCACCCAGGCGCCCCCGACGACGAACAAGAAGCCGACGGCGAGGATGATCCCCAGCCAGCGGACCACGTCCGGGTTGGGGACGAAGATGTCCGCCACCTGTACGATCGCCCACCCCGCACCGATGTACACGGCCGCCGCCTGCACCGCGGGGTGCCGCCGGAAATCGCGCCAGCGCGAGTCTACACTATTCTCTTCGCCCATCTGCCTTCCCTCGGAGGTTGCCTTGAAGCTAACAGTCTGGCGGGTTTCGGGCTGTAAGGTCAAGGCCAGCGGTGCGAAATCCCTGACGGAAGACCGCCCGGAGGGCGGAAACGACCCGGCCGCTGGGCTCGTAGTAGGGGGTAGGCGGTTGCCCGGCGCCCGGTCCGCAGAGATCTTATCTCCATAGGGTGAAACAGACGCGCGAATAAGACGCCTGCTTTTCTTTGAAGGTATAAGACTTGAAGTTTCTGACACACCGGGAAGAACCCGGCCCAAGCCATTGGATCATCATCGACCCCCGACCGCCGGGCTACATCGGGCAGGAGGTGGTTGATCTGTCTCCAGGCGCCATCGAGCTGAGGCATACCGCCCGCTCCTTGAGGACCTTCGCCGAGCAGCGGGAACACTGGATCGACCTTGGTGAGATGGAGCGCGATTGGGGCCGTTGGCCCGGGGATCGGCCCGATCACGTCAGGGAGTTGTCGTTCGGAGTGCGCCTGATCTACGGAATCGACTTCGATGACGAGACGGATGCGTTCGCGGGCAAGCCTGTTCGTCATCTGGCGGTGCACGGCTCGAAGGCGTCTCCGACACCGGCGACGGTCGGTGAGATCGCCACATTTTTCTGGGGGCGACGGCCGGCCCAGATGCGGATCGCGCCGTCTGGACTAGCGCACGTGGTGGTTGGAATGGATTGGGAACAACTCGACCCTCAACAATTGATGCGATTGTTATAGCCATGAACTGGAGCAACGAAGTACTGGGCCTGCTCGGTCTCGGCAGGAAGTCGACGCTCGAGAGCTGGATCGATCGCTTCCGCGTGTACCTGGAGCAGGCGGCAGGGACCCTCGAGAACGCCACGGGGCGCGCCGCCGAGGTAGCGGAGACGACCCGCGAGCGTACCGGCCCCTACCTGAAAGAGGCTAGAGAGCGAGCGCGAACTGGAGCTCGGGCAGGGCGCGATGCGTTGTCCGAGCGGATGGAGTCGATCAGCCAGCGCGCGGCAGCCATGCGTGAGCGTCGCGAGCAGAGGCGCGCGGTGCGGCTCGAGGCACGCCGGCAAAGACACGCTCGCCCCCGCGCACCGATGCTACTCGATGTGCGGCGCGATGACCGCGTTGTCTTGCGCGGACGTCGTCCCGTGGATCTCCGGACATCGGACGGCGGGAGAATCCGTTACCGTTATTATGCGCGGCCAAGTTTCCTGCAGCGCGCCTTCTTCCACCTTACGGGCCGGCAGGTATGGCCACGCCGTAGGCTGCACTGAGCGCCCAGGGCGAGCCGGAAACGGACCGCAAGCCGACCCTGGTCGGGATACCGGTCTCCATCGTTCGGTGGGGACTGGTCGTCTTTGCCGGCGCATCGATACTGGGATTCCTGCTCGCCTTTCTTTTCTCGGGCGATTGGGCGTCGGATCTTGCCAGCCTGCAGCAGTTCAACCCCCAGTGGTTCCTTCCGGCCGCAGGCCTCATGGTTCTCGACTGGTTGGGGTCGGGCCTCCGCATCAAGGCGCTGGTGGGTCCGCACGACAGCCGCATCTCTTTGGTGCAGTCCGCGCGCATCGGCCTTGCCGGGACCGCCATGGGGTACCTGACGCCATCGTCGACGGGCAGCGGCCCAGCGACGATCTACGGATTGATGCGGCATGGGCTGACGTTTGGACGAGCCACGGCGGTGAACGCCGTGTCTTTCCTCTCCAACGTGGTCTTTTTATCCCTGGCGGGGCTCGTGGCCTGGGCGTTGGGAGCTGGTGGTACGGTAGCCGATATTCGTCTTCCCATCGCGAACCTGTCAGCGGCGGCGCTGTTCCGGTGGTCCGCCTGGCTGTTTGGCTCTGGGGTCTTGGTGATCTTGTTGCTCGCCTTGCTTCCGGGCTTGGCGCGCAAGGTGATCGAAAAGATCATGGGTAGCGATCACCCCCGCATCGAGCGGGTGCTTTTCCAGTTTGATGAAATCCACAAGGGCATCGTGGTCTACTGGAAGGAATCCGGCACGATCCTGTTCGTACTCGCCGTGTTGAGTGGGGCCGTGCACTTCGGCTCGCGCTTCGTACTTGGCTACGTCGTTCTGCGAGGATTCGTTGCCGAAGCGCCGTTCCTAGAAGTTGTCCTCCTCCACATCGTGCTTCAGTATCTGCTGTTCGTGATGCCGACACCCAGCGGAGCGGGGATCGGCGAGTTGATCACCGCCGCTGTGATGTCGCCTTTCCTGACGCCCGCCCTGGTCCTCCCCTACACAGCCGTTTGGCGACTCTTCCTCAACTATGGGACGGTGATCGTCGGCGGTAGTCAGCTGATGACGTGGCTGGGGAAAGACGGGGCCCGCTAGATGTGTAGTGGGAGTGAAGACTAAACGAGTAACAGAGCAATCGAGCAATTGAGTTTGGAGTGGGTTCACGACGTAAACTCCCACCTCTGAACTCGATTACTCTATTACTCAGTTACTCTTCACTCCCGCTTTTCATCCGGCGCCGTATCCATCCCGTCACCAGGGTAAACGCGACCAGTAGGCCTGCCGCCAGGAGGAAGTGCAGGAATGCTTCGCGCCGCGCCGCGCCGGTGCCACGGATTAGGGCGTCGGCGAAGTAGGTGTACACGAGGGTGCCGGGGATCATTCCGATCAGGGTGCCCAGCACGTAGTCGCGAAGTGAGACTCGCGAGATGCCGGCGCCGAAGTTCAGTGCATTGAATGGGACCAGGGGGATCAACCTGAGGTACAGCATCGTGCTGAACCCGTGGTCGCCGATTGTCTGGTCGAGGGTGGCGCCTTTTCCTCTGAGTACGCGCTCGACGAAGTCGCGGCCCAGGTAGCGGGCGATGAGGAAGGCGCCTAGCGCGCCCAGGTTTGCGCCGATGGTGTTGAATAGCATGCCGCGGGTGACGCCGAAGATCGCGCCGCCGGCCAGGGTCGGGATTGTGCCGGGCATCCCCAGCGCTGTGGTCACGGCGTAGAGCGGGACGAATACCAGCGGTGACCACCAGGGCGTACCCAGTCCGCGGAAGAAATCGGCGATGAGTTGAGGGCGCGCGTACTCGGACAGCGGGCTCCAGCGGAAAAGAGCGATGCCCCCCAGGAATATGGCGAGCAAGAGAACGACGCGTAGGCCTGTCCGGCGCTTCGGTTGGGCTGGAGTTCCATCGCCCGTGATGTCGGCTGTGCCGGCCAAGTCATTCTCCGCTGAGTGGTTCGTACGCTTCATAGGTCTGCGCGCGCTCGCCGGGTGTCGAGTACGATAACGAGTACGAGTACGATTACGAGTAGGAGTAAGAATGACTAAGTTAAGTTTGCGGCCCACTCGAACACCAGGCATGGACGATATTCAGCGATCGCTTGACGAAGTCGGGTGCGAGGACGATGCTTGTGCCGAGCTACGCAACTTGAACATCTAACCCTCAGTACGTGGAGATTGTGATAGGGTGATCGGACCGGTCATACTCTTTGCTTATGCCGCGGTGCTGTCGGGGCTTGTTCTATATAGTCTCCATCGCGGGTGGCTGTTACTCACGTACCGTCGGGCGGCCAAGAACTTCAGACATATTGGCGAGTGGTCGCGGCCTCTTCCTGCCGTGACCGTGCAGCTCCCTGTCTACAACGAGCGACACGTCGTCGAACGGCTGATCGATGCGGTCTGTCGTCTCGACTACCCGAGCGAGCTGCTCGAGGTGCAGGTTCTGGATGATTCCGACGACGATACGTCGGCTTTGGCACGGCGTTGCGTTGTGCGTCATGCGGCTCGAGGCGTTCGGGTCGAGCACCTCCGGAGGAGTGAGCGGACCGGGTACAAAGCGGGAGCGCTGGCCTTCGGGATGGCAAGAGCGAAGGGTCAGTTCATGCTCGTTCTGGACGCGGACTTCGTTCCATCCGCGGATCTCGTGCACAGGCTACTGCCGCCCTTCGCCGATCCCTCTGTAGGCATGGTCCAAGCGCGTTGGGGTCATCTCAACCAGAGTGCTTCCTGGCTGACCCGAGCGCAGGCGCTTATCCTCGATGCCCATTTCTTGATCGAGCATGGTGCCCGGGCTGCGGCCGGTCTGTTCTTCAACTTCAACGGTACGGCCGGAATGTGGCGCGCCCGCTGTCTGCGGGATGCCGGCGGCTGGCAGGCGGACACGCTGACCGAGGACCTCGATCTGAGCTATCGCGCGCAGATGCGAGGTTGGCGTTTCGTCTTCCTACCACAGGTCGTCGTGCCGGGTGAGCTGCCCGAGAGCGTTCGCGCCTTCAAGAGCCAACAGGCGCGTTGGGCCCAGGGCGCAATTCAGACCGCACGCAAGCTGCTTCCCGGACTGTTACGTGGCGGCTGGTCCTGGCGGATCAAAATCGAGGCGGTGGCACACCTGACCGCCTACGTTCCGTCGCTGCTAACCCTCGCCTTGGCCCTACTGGTCTTTCCGGCGGCGCTGGTGCGATTGAAATACGGCTGGCCGTTGCTTCTGGTTGCCGACCTGGTGTTCTTCGCCGCTGCGTTCGGGCCGCTGGGCTACTTCTACGCCGAGACGCTCCGCGCGGGGGGCCAGCGGGCGTGGCCGGCGGTTCTCATCCGCGTTCCGCTGATACTGGCACTGGGGATCGGACTATCCATCAACAACAGTCGGGCCCTGATCGCGGGCCTGTCGGGTCGTGCCTGTGCGGAGTTCGTTCGAACGCCGAAGCGTGGAGGTTCGCGGCACGGCTATCGGGCTCGCACCTCGGGGTGGGGCACGGCGGCGGAAGCGGTCCTGGCCACCTACGTCACGGCAGCCGTTGGCCTCGCCTTCGTAAGCGGTCTCTACGTTTCCATCCCCTTCTTGCTGCTGTTCCTCGTCGGGTTTGCGACTATCGTGGCCGGGTCGGTTGAAAGCGATGTCAGGAGGCGCGAGCTTTCGGTGCGATCCTGATCGCTTCCCGCCCTGCCTGCCACCACGATCCGTGCCACGCGTCCGCGATCAGCAGTAGGAAGAAGGGTCCGTAGATCATCATCTGTAGCCACCAGGGCTCGGGCCACACGCCGGAGGACTGGAAGCTTCCGAGCCCG
>JBDHGH010000127.1:0-12411 GCA_039589995.1 Gemmatimonadota bacterium
TCACACGCTCCCGCCATTTCTTTGCCCTCCAGACTCAATTCCCAAACCAGCCGGGTGCCTTACTCGTTGCTCTACCTGCGAGCAGGTAGCATCTTGTAGCAGCCTAACCATTCAACCCCTCTAGCCGCTGGTAGTAGGTATGTCCCGTCTCGAGCGGCTGATAAGCGAGATCCACCGCGACCTCGTCTGAGACTCGTCTGAAGGAGGTGCGCCCCCATGTTACATCGACGAACCCACATCGGCATCGCTCTCTTTGGTTTGGTACTCCTAAGTGCGTGGTCGCTGCCGCCGGACCGTTCGCCTCACGAACGGGAAGAAATACGCTATGCGCTGCTCACCTTTCTCCACGGGGTCGTAAATGGAGATTCGGCCGCGGTGGCTTCTGTCACTCACGAGAGTTATCCGGATCGAGATGGGTTTCTGCGGTGGGTGGCGAACTCGACAGAGTTCATCAAAGTGCTGGTCCGCTATGCCGAGCATGAAGTCGTAGGCGACAGCGTGCGCGTGAGCCCGATCGTGGTTATCGGAGATGGGGGCCGCTCCAAGAGCGCGTTTACCTTGACGCTCGTGAAAGCGGACGAGGGCTGGCAGGTCATCTCGGCGACGGACGAAGCCGAGCTTCCGCCGGAGCTCATGGTGAGTAACTTGCCGGAGCACTCCGTCCTCCATCCCGTCGCCGTCAAGGTTCGCGATGCGGACACCGGGGAGCCGATCGTCACGCGGGTGCACGTCGAGGACGAGCAAGGCGAGTACTGGCCGCCCGATGGCCATATGAAGAACATCCCCATCGGATGGCGCGAAGATGTCGGCGGCAACGTCAAGCTCGACGGTGTGACCTACGCCTACGTCAAACCGGATTTCACGGTTTCGGTCCCCGAGGGCTCTTACGAGATGGAAGTAGTACGCGGCCTCGAGTATGAACCGGAGGTGGTCCGGTTCGAGGTCATGAGCTCGGCGATCCCCGAGCTCGAAGTCACGCTGGAACGTTGGTCGAATGTCCAGGATGACGGTTGGTATTCCGGCGATACCCACGTCCATTTTCTCGATCCGCGCACGGGGCTGCTCGAGACCCGCGGCGAGGATCTCAACATCGTCAACATCCTGGCGACGAAGTGGGGTGAACTCATCACCAACGTCGAGCACTTCGTCGGCGCTCCCAGCCCGCTCTCGGGCCCGGACCGGATCGTGTACGTGAACGAAGAGACGCGTCATGGGTTCTTGGGCCATACGATCCTGCTCAACTTGAAAGAGCTGGTGTATCCGCTAACGTGGGGTGGTCCCGGCGAGGGCGTCGAGGGCGGCTACGACTATCCGCCGATGGCCAGTCAAGCCGACGCCGCCCACGCCCAGGATGGATTGGTGACCTGGGCTCACTTTCCGGGACCGACCGGCGAGCTCGCGGTGGACATCGCGCTGGGCAAGATCGACGCGATCGATCTGATGACTTGGGGAGACGCGTTCCGCGAGGAAGGAGATGATCCGCCAGCAGGTACCTGGTACCGCTTCCTCAACGTTGGCTTCAACGTTCCGGCGACGGCCGGCACGGACAAGATGTACAACAATCAGGTGGTTGGGTCGGTGCGAACCTACGTTAAGGTCGAGGGCCCCTTCACGTACGATAATTGGATCGATGGAATTCGCGCCGGTCGAACCTTCGCTACGAAACGATCGAAGCTGAAGCCGGTGAGGTGATCGCGGTGCGGGCGGCGGTCAACTCGCGTCTGCCGATCGAGCGGATCGAGATCATCCGCGATGGGGAAGTCGTCGCGGTGCAGGAGAACGACGAGGGTGCCCGGGAATTGACGTTCGAGACCGAGGTGCCGGTCGAGAAGAGCTCGTGGATCGCGGCGCGAGCCTTTTCTTCCGAGAGCTTACCCTACAACGGCGTGCCCGTCATGGCGCACACGAGCCCGGTCTATGTTGAAGTGGATGGGCAGCCCCGGGTGTCTCCAGAGGACGCGGCCTTTCTTGCTGATTGGACGGACCGAGCGATCGAGTGGGCCCGGAGCGAGGCGCGCTTCCAGTTCGAGGCTCAACGCGAGGAGATGATCACGCTATTCGAAAGAGCGAAGAGCATCTATCTGCTCCAGATGCCTGGCGAGACTCACCCGTAGGGCCCTCGGCTAGGGCCTAGATCCGGCGGACGGCGGCGCGGAACTCCCGAAGTACTCGTGTCGTCACCCGAGTTCCTAGTAGGTGGGCCGGCGATCCGCGCTTCTAGGCGCTGCTGGAGAGGAACGAGTAGGGTAGGGGTGGACACGCCCGGTCGGGCGTATCCACTGATGCTCCGCGTAGGTGCGAGGGTTGAAGTTGTAGGCGGACACCCGAGAGCTACCTTGCCTGTCACCTTGCCCGAAAGGTTGACCAAAGGTGTCCAAAGACGAGAAACCCGACTGTGAAGCCGGGCTCTCATCTCCGGTAATCGTGTACACTATTGCTCAGGTTGGGTCAGTAGTCCGGGTAGGATGTTGAACTTCAAAACCAGCTTGGCGGCTCAAAAACCGCTGGGTGAGTTCGATTCTCACACGCTCCCGCCACTCTTCATGCTCGCCGCCGACAGTAATGATGAAAAGCCTGTCCCCCACGTGTGGCGATGGAAATTGTTGACAACGTCACTTATTTCGTGGCACATTGCGACATTGTGTGATTAGCACGGACGGCTGTGAGGAGTTCCCCCGCTCCAGGGAGTCTCGGCCGTGACAAGTCGCAGTGACGTGCCTTCTGGCCGCACTGATTTGCCCTTCAAGCCAGCGACAGGCGTGGTGTGCCTGCGTTCCGCTTCGGTTTCATTCCAAGCTGCCTCACCTACCACTCGATTTGAATCAAATTCTGCGTTCAAGCCAGCCGGACCCGGCGCTCCTGTGAGTCGTCGACCGGGCGGGCAGCTCCATGAGATCCCTCATCCCGGGAGGACCCAATGACCAGTCGGACGATCCTGACCTTCGCCGTCTTACTCGCGGCAGCGGCTTGCAACACCCAACCCGCAGCAACCTTCACCGCGGAAGACGAAGTCGCCATTCGGGCGGTGCTTGATCAATGGGCAAGCAACACCACTGCGAATCGGTTTATGGAGAACCTGGATCTCTACACTGAAGACTCTGCAGAACTCCTGGCGACGCCACGAGAGGGGAAGAGCGCGATCCGAGAGCGATGGGGCGGGTTTGCGGATGATTTGCAGTTTACTGATTCAGATCTGAACGTCCGCGAGATCATCGGCATGGGCGATGTGGCATACACGTGGATCGAATTCTCGAACACGTATGAGGCAGATGGCGAGCCGTGGGTTCAGAGTGGGACCTGGATGGTTCTGTTTCGCAGAAGCCCCGAGGGTGTGTGGAGAATCCATCGCAATATGTGGAACGCAACGACAAGCGCGGACACTACCGCAATGGAGTCGTGATTACGGGTTTTTTTGCGCGCTCCTGCTGGGAATCGCAGTCTTAGAGCAACTGGAGGGACAAACATGTCCAACGAATCCGATCGAGCGGCGATCTACGAACACCGCGATGCGTACAACGGCACGCTCCGCGAGGGAGACCTCGAAGGCTGGTTGGCCACGTTGAGCGACGATTGTGTCTTTCTCCCTCCGGCCATGCCGGCTGTGAAAGGGAAAGACGCTGTTCGCCAGTGGGCGAAGGAGTCTTTTTTCGACCCCTTCGATAGCGAACTCGAGTACGACTTCGAAGAGCTCGAATTCTCTGGCTCCTCGGCCTTCGGCTGGGGTTGGTACCGACACACGCTGACGCCCAAAGACGGGAGCGAGGTCGTGCAGCTCCGCGGGAAGTTCCTGGACATCTTCCGCCGCGAGGATGATGACCAGTGGATCCTGGCTCGAGTGTCGTTTAGCACCGACCACGAGTAAGAGCTTCCTGATAAGCTCTTTCAGCACAGGCTGCGATTCCGACGGTGGTAATCAGGGGGGCAGCTAGCCGACCCGGATGACCTCGGGGAGCTTGGTGAGAGCGTGCATGTTTAATCTTCACGCTCGGCAACCCGAATCTGGTACTTCCCTTCGGCCCGCTTCCTCAGCGTCTTCAGGTGCATCGTCCAGGTGTGCTCGAGTCGTCGCTCGAGCAGCTGGCGCTTGATGCTACCGACACGGTCGTCGAATCGCATGCGGGCATAGAGCACCAGATGGGTGCCCCTGAGAGGGTACCGCTCCGAGGCCGGTGCCAGCGTGGCCAACTTGATTAGCGATTGCAGGTAGTGGCTCGCATAGATCTGCTTGATGGCGATCGTAGTGAATGGGAAACCGCTCAAAGGGCTGCGCGAGATCATCATGTGGTTCAGCGCGGTCACAGGCTTCAGCCCGAAGTCCTCTACCGTCCAGTAGAAGAAGTCCTCGATGTCAGAAACGTCGGCGTCGGGGAAGTCGTGCAGATAGCGGTAAAGGCCTGGATCGTGAATCAAGAACCGCGTGGACCCAGAAAGCAGAGCGCTGAAGTCTTCAGCGGCGTCCAGCGGCCGCTCCTTATCTTGATATACGGGTAGAGCGTCGTTTCCCTCTGACATGTAACGGATGAGGTTTGCGACCCAGGTGCTGACCAGCACACTCGTCGCCTGTCGCTCGTAGTCGGGGTGCGACCAGTCGACATTTTCGCGGAGCAATTCGATCTGATGGCGCGTGAGCTTGAATTTGCACTTGCCGACGCGGCATTCCCGGAGTGCTTCGAAGTCTCCCTCCGGGAGATCGAGACGATGGAGATCGAGCACCAACGGCTTTGCGTCGAACATTCCGACCTGAACGACGATCTGATCTTCGACCATGAGGCTCTCGACATCGCGATAGAACTCGACCAGGATGTCCAACGGCACTCTTACGTGCACCGCACCGATGACCGCGACCTCGCGAGCGTCGCTTGTCTTCAAGATCTTTGCCACGATTCGGCCGCCCTCGAGTGCCATGATGTCGCGTCGCTTCAAGCCAAGGCTTTCGCCGAACACTTGCTCGGAGTTTGTCTGGGCCTGGACGAGTCGGGGCACGATCACAAGCACTGCTAGAGCGATACCCACACGAGCCATCCGACCACGCGTAAGAGCCATCCAGTGCGACATCGGATACCTCCTCAGCCGGTTAGGATGAACCAGTCGAGGCTGATCCCCACCACCCAGTGGATGATCGCCACGTACCAGATCGATCGAACCCGCAGACACACGCCGCCGAAGATGAGACCGCCCGGCACGGCGGCTAACGTCTCGGTCAAAGGCCGGCCGAAGTGAGCGATCACCGACAGCGCCGTCTGCAGCGCGTTCGCGGGTCCGGCACCGATACGATCCTTCAGTCCGAATAACAGCACGCCACGAAACAGCACCTCCCAGGCTCCGAAGTAGAAGAACTGCAGAAGCGCATAGGGGATGAATACGGACAACTCGGGGCCGACCGTTGTGTCGAGGGGGTAGACGAACCTCGTCTCCGGGTTGCCCGAGCCAATCATGCCGGCGATGACCGCCAGCGGGATCCCGATGGCCAGCCAGACCAGCCCGGCACGCCAGCGTCCCAGGCCGAGCCCGAGCTCGGAAAACCGTAGCTTCAATCCGAAGCGTGCGATGAGCACGGGCACGACGGCCAGGACGATCGCGGCACCGATGAAGTGTGCCGCCGGCGGCACGGGTCCGCGGGTCATCGTCAGTGAGCCGCGGCTGCCGGCAAGGGCGGCGATGGTATCGGCCCGCAGTAGGTAGTAGAACACGACCAAAACCACGGCGGCCATCACGATCAGGATCTCGTGCCTCGGCCTCGTCAATGTCGGGCGTGCGTATGACATGTCTGTCACCTCCCGTTACTGCGCAGCCAGCGCACGGTTTGGGAGATGCCGTCGCGGAGCAAGCGAGGCTGATAGCCCAACTCCTCGCGGCTGGCCGTGATGTCCGCCCGGCGGTCCTCCAAGAAGACGCGCACCCAACCGGGGGTGATCGAAGTGCTGCCGCCGAGGCGGGCGAGGGTCTCGGCTCCACGCGCGATGCTGAGCGCGACCGCTGCCGGTAGCACGATCGTACGTCGTCGCGAACCGGAAACTTCGGTGACCAGCTCGAGGAGCTCGCGGAACGAGACGTTCTCTCTTCCACCGAGCACGTAGTGGGCGCCGGACCGACCGTGTCGCGCCGCTGCCAGAATTCCGGCGGCTACGTCCTCGGCGTGAACGTAGTTCGCCAACACATCGTGGTCGGCCAACCGCACGCGGAATCGCCCGGCCATGTACAGCGCCAACACGCGGGTCACACCATTGGCATCCGTGAGTGGCCCGGGCCCATAAACGCGGGTTGGGTGTACGATGATCGCGTTGAGCCCGTTGGTAGCGAAGGATTCGACGCGCCTTTCGCCGGCCAGCTTGGTCTCTTCGTAGGCAGTAGGCCGCTGCACCGATTCGCTCACGGGCGCCCGCTGGTACGGCGGTAGGGTGAGGATCGTTGAGACATGCACGAAGCGCTCGACACCGTTGTGTTGCGAGGCCTCCAGTAGCCGCTCGATGGCTTGAACGTTGACGTCGTGGAACTCGAACGGGTCCCGCGACCAGGCGCGCGCATAGGCGGCCAGGTGAAGCACGGTGTGGACGCCCCGCGTTACCTCGCCGAAGTCCGGCCCGTCTCGCATGTCGCCGGTCATCACTTCGATGTGTCGAACGACGTCACCGTCAAGGCGTTCGGGACTGCGCACGAATGCCCGAACCGGCACCCCTTCCTCGAGCAGTCCTCGCACCACGTAGCGACCGATGAAGCCGGTCGCACCGGTGACCAATGTCTTCTCGTTCATGTTCCACCTCCCGTCGTATCGAGTGTAGGCTGATAAGAGGGTAGGTGAGGAACCGGCAGCCGCGACCGTTGGCTCGAGCCCAGCACGAAGGCCAGCGCGGGAACGACGATGGCTTGCAGAGCGACCGCCCAGAGCAATCCCGCCAGCGAGTCCACGGCATAGTGGTTCTGGGTGTAAACCGTCGACAACACCACACCCACTGCCTCCAGGCTCAGCAAAACCGCCACGGGTCGGCTGAACCAGCGCCAGCCGATGATCGCGATGGTCACCGCACCGGTCACGTGCGAGCTTGGGAAAGCCGCGCCGCGCGAATCGCCCATGGCCTGAGCCACGCGCACCAGTCTGTAGAAGAAGCCGTCGGTGAGTGGACCTTGATACGGCGTGGTAAGGTAGTGCGGACCGTCTACCGGGAACGCGACGTAGACGAGATAGCACGCGAGGTAGGTGACGGTCAGTCTTAGAATCACGTCACGCAGCGCCGGTCGTCGCCGCTGCACCGCCAGTACCAGAGGCGGAACGAAGATGAGCGGGTAATAGGCGAAGTAGCAGAAGTGCAATAGCTCGCTGAGCCATACCTGCGGCGTTGCGGCGATCCACACGTCATGCAGATGAACGCCAAAGACGGCGTGGTCGAGTGCGATAATCGGCGCATCGTAAGCCGCGGCGTGCAGGTGGGCCCGGAGGTAATCGAGTTCTGTCCAGAACGCCAGCACCCAGAGCAGCGGATAGATGTGTCGAAGATTCACCGTGAACACCGAGCACGGGCTCGGAGTGCGTTCCAGCAACCTGGGCAGGAACACGGCCGCGACGTGTGCGCTGAACACGAGGGGCGCATAGTCCACTCGTCCGATGAGCAGACTCCAGACCGCGGCCAGTACGATGTTGTATCCAAAGACCACGTAGTCGACGGGATACAGCCTCTGAGTCCTCATAGCCAACCCACCTCCTTGTACCAGGCGGCCGTCTCACGAACGCCTCGGGCGAGGGGGTACTGCGGCTCATAGCCGGTGTCGGCGAACGCTTCGGTCGGATCACAGACCCAGCGATCCTGCGAGATTTCTCGGACCCGCTCGCGGTTGAGAATCGCGGCTACGCGCCGCACCCGGGCGCAGATCTCCACCGTTCGCGCGATTGGCCACGCCACGCGTGTCGGGATGCTCACCAGGGTCGGCTGCCGACCCATCGCTTCTCCAACCTCGCGCGCGAAATCGAGCCAGCGGATCGGCTGGGGATGGGCCAAGCAGTAGGTCTGGCCAATTGTTCTTTCGGTCGACGCTGCGGCGACCAGCGTTCCCACCGCGTCCTTCACGTAGATCAAGCTCGCCTGCCGATCCCAGCCGCCTACAGTGATAGCCACGCCGTGACGGACGAGCTGAAACATCTTCAGCACAGCTCGTTCACGCGGGCCGTAGACCGACGACAGCCTCAGTACTGTCGCGGGAACATGGTCGGCGTGGGCATGCACGATCGCTTCGGCGAGCAGCTTCGAAAGTCCGTAATGGGAAAGCGGATACGGCACCGTGTGCCGCGACAGTCTATCGCCGTTACGGCAAGGGCCGATGGCGGCAAGCGACGACAGGAAGATGACGTGCGGCGGTGTCTCTTGCGCCGTCGCGGCCTCGATGACACGCGCAGTGCCCTCTGTATTGACGCGATAGTGATCCGCCGGTGTGCGGGCCTCGGTCAGCCCCGCGAGGTGGTATACGATGTTGGAGCCGCGCAAGGCCTCTTTTAGCGCGGTGGAGTTGAGCCCCACCGGCGCCCATTCGATCGCGGCGTCTTCCAACCACCCTCTCGAAGACCCACGACGTTCGACACACACCACCTCGTCGCCTCGGGCGAGCAGCGCCTCGACTAGATGGCTGCCGATGAAACCGGCTCCTCCGGTTACTATGGTACGCATGATACTCCTCCTGCTGGACTACTCGCGGGAAAGCTGGGAGGTGGCTGTCAAGTGGAGGTCAAGAGTTATGAACAGCGTCGATGGGGGCTTTACTTCACCCCGATGATCCATCGTCCGTGCCAATCTCGCCACTGGTAGGAGCCCATCGGTTGACCAAGACGGCCGCGGTCATGTCTCCGGTTACGTTGAGCAGGGTCTTGAATACGTCTGGGATCAGGTCGACCGCATGCAACAGTAGAACGCCCTCGATCGGGATCCCGATGGCCATAAACGCTGGAAGAGCGGTGACTCCCAAGCTGGGAATCCCGGGTGCGGCAAAGCTCAGAAGTATCAGCAACAGTGAGAACGTCACAATATCGAATGTTGCCAGTTCGATCCCGTACAGCCGTGCCAGGAAGAGACCTACGACGGTATTGGATATCACGACGCTGATCTTGAAGGTCGCGACAGACATGGGCAGGACGAACCCCGCGACGGACGTCGGTAATCCGAGGCGCGCATGGGCACCGTCCAGGAGCGCTGGAAGCGAAGCGAGCGAAGAACGTGTGCTGATGGCAACCACTTGCGCGGGAGCGGCGGCCTGCACGAAATCACGCATGCGCACGCGCCCGCCGACTACCGCGAGTGGGTAGAGCAATAGCGTGAAGCAAAACAACTCGGCCGATACTTGCACGACGTAGGAAGCCACCGCTGCCACCGCGTCGAGGCCTGTCTGTCGAGCTAGGGCCAGCGCCAACGCGAAAACTCCGATGGGCGTGAAGGCCAGGATCCACCGGACCATCACGAGCATGGCTTCCGAAATAGCACGGAAGAGCTTCTCCAGCGGCTGTCTCCACTCCGAGGAGATGCGCGTCATGGCTAGTGCAAAGGCGATGGTAAAGACAATGAGCGGTAGGATGGCGCCGTCGGCCGCCGCTTGGAACGGGTTCACAGGTACGAGCTCCTGTATCCATTCCACGAAGTTCGGGACGGCGCTAAGGTCGTCCTGACCAGCGGAGATCGGAACGGACAAGCCTGCTCTGAGTGATGCGGTCGTTTCCGGATCGAGCGGAGCGAAGGCGAGGACTCTTGGCGTCACCACTGCCGAGAATAGCGCAGCCGCGCACAAGACTGCGACGAACAAGAGGAGCGTACTGCCTCCCAAGCGACCGAGTGATCCACTGCTGGAACGCAGGGTGACCGCGAGAACGAGCTGCGACACCACCAAGGGGATCACCGTCATCCGCAACGCGTTGGTCCACAGTGTTCCAAGTGGCTCGACGGCTTGGGCGATGGCGACGAACGCTGAGTTCTCCAAACCGTGGAGGCTTGTGCCGACGGCGATACCGGCACCCAAGCCCACGAGGGAGCCCACTGTCAACGATCGGTGCAGCTGCGAAAACTTCGGGCGATGCATCAGTCCTGTTGTATCAGAGTTTTGCGTCCTGCGCAGCGCGCCGCTACCGGCGCCGCACGAGCTGTCTGAGGCGCTTTAACGTCCGCGTGGCCAGTCGTCGGTACCATGGCCTCCGTTGCCCTTTCGGCCTGAAGCGGGGCGCGTAGGTGCCGCCATGGAACTCGAAGACGAGATACGATGCGGGACTCGGGCCAACGTTCCCCATCCCATGCGGCTCGCCCGCGGCGTAGAAGATTACTCCATGGCGGCCGACCTTTCGGCCGAGCGTCTCGAGCGTGCCTTCTAGCACAAGGATTGCCACGTCGTAGGGGTCGGCGTGCGGACGATACCCGGCGCCTTGTTCGAGCACACTCAAATGGCAGTGCAGCTTCCGCAGGTAGCGTGTCGGCGAATCGAGTAAGCGTTTGCGGGTCCAACCGTTGGAACGCTTTGTACCGCTGCCACCATCGTCGTCATCGAATCGAAGGATCGATGATTCGAGTTCGGGCGCGTCGTTGGCTCCGGACTCGTTCTTCCACTTGAAGATGAGGTAGGTCGCCGGACCGGGCCCAGCGCCGCGGATCGTGTGACGGTGGTAGGCCGAGTGGTATAAGAACGCACCCGGCCCGATCGTCGTGCTGGTGCTCTCATCGGATGTCGGGTCATCAAACCGCAGGATCTCGGCTTCGCCCGATAGCATGATGATCAATTCCTCCTCGACGTGCGCGTGCGGAGGATGAGGCGTTGTCCCCGCGCTCAACACGGAGACATGGGTGCCGAAACTCTCCATGGCAGGGGTTGAGCCGTTGAAGATTCGGTAGATATTCCATCCGCTGGCGTTCTCTTCGAACGGCTCGTCGAACTCGCGGATCCAACAGGGCCAAATCGGGTCTGCGTCGGGGGCCAAACTGTCGGGTGCTCTCGCATTCATAGCGGACTCGCCAGTCAAGAGGGGCACCAAGGACTGCGTCTTCTAGGCACCCTAGGTTATCAGCACCGAACGCCGTTCACCAGATATTGGGGGATCTGGCTCTGTCATACATCGCACCCCGAAGGATCGGTCTCGAGGCATCATCTTTCTGTCAGTTGCGATGCCCTTCGTGTCCAACAACCAGCAGGGCCATACATCCGGCCGTGGGCAGCGGTTTCCTCAAGTTCGAGGACTTCCGGAAGATCGTCGACGAGAACCGGGGCGTCACCGAGATCGAGCTCTCGAACTACGGCGAGATCCTGCTCAACCCCGACCTCCCACGGATCGTCGAGCACGCCTATCGGCGCGGGGTTCGCCTGACCGCCAAGAACGGGGTCAACCTCAACCACGCCAAGGAACAATTACTCGAAGCGCTAGTCCGTTACCGGTTCCGTGCGCTCTTCTGCTCGATTGATGGCGCGAGCCAAGAAACGTACGAACGCTATCGAGTCCGGGGCGAATTCGAGACGGTGATCGCGAACATCAAGAAGATCAACGAGCACAAACGGCGTCACAATTCGCGGTACCCGGAGCTGGTCTGGCGTTTCATAGTCTTCGGTCACAATGAGAACGAGATCCCGAAGGCCAGGGAAATGGCTCGCGAGCTGGGGATGGGTTTCCGCCCCAAGCTTTCATGGGACCCCGAGTTCTCCCCCATCCGCGATGAGGAATTCGTCAAGCGCGAGCTCGGCTTCGATGTGGCCTCGCGCGCGGAGTACAGACAGACCCACGGATCCGACTACATGCAGCACCTCTGTTACAAACTCTGGAGCCAGCCACAGATCAACTGGGACGGAAAGGTGCTCGGCTGTTCGCGCAACTTCTGGGGCGAGTTCGGTGGGAACGCATTCGCCGATGGACTCGCGGCGGCTGTGAACAGCGAGGGGATCAGCTACGCGCGTGAAATGCTCCAAGGTCGCCTGCCGGGGCGTGAAGACCTGCCTTGCGCAACTTGCGATATCTATCTGGGCATGAAGGCCCAGGACCAGTGGCTGGAGTGGAGCCGGTCGCAGTCCTTCTGGCTCTGGGTGCGCTCGGTCGCGCGTGCTCTCGGCCTGGCGCGCCTCATATCGAGTGTTGGCAATCGCCTTCGTACGCTCGGCCCGCAAGGGTGAGAGCTGCAGCACGAGAGGTGAACCGTGACCCGTCCAAAGAAACAGGACAATCTCGAGGGTTTCCGGCAAGAGTACTCGCGTCCGCAATCTGACTCCGAACGACAGGTCGAGCGGACGGTTCTCGGACACGAGGTGGGGCTCAATGGTTACACAACCGTCGAACAGGCTCAAGCGCTCTCGGACTCTCTTCATCTGACTCCGCGCAGCCGCGTTCTCGACGTCGGCGCCGGGCGCGGATGGCCGGGGCTGCACCTCGCTCGATCGAGTCGTTGCAACCTCCTGTCCACCGACGTGCCT
>JBDHGH010000128.1:0-16810 GCA_039589995.1 Gemmatimonadota bacterium
AGCCGTCAGCGTCGTCTTTCCATGGTCAACGTGGCCGATTGTTCCCACGTTCACGTGCGGCTTCGTCCGCTCAAACTTTGCCTTCGCCATTCTCCTCTCGCTCCCTCAGAACCGTCGACCCGCTATCGGGCGTGGCCGGGTAACCGGTGTGCTAGTACGATTTTAGGATGGTGGGGGAAGGATTCGAACCTTCGTAGGCATCAGCCGGCAGATTTACAGTCTGCTCCCTTTGGCCGCTCGGGCACCCCACCAGAACTCGAACCAGCGTCTTGTATCCCTGAGCTGTGCTAGAGTGCACCCGGAGACCGCCAACCTGCCGGAGAATCCAGGGCTGTTGTAAGCGACATTCGGCCATTTAGGCTCGCGGTCCGAGCAAATCGACACGACGGTGCGCTATCCGCGCCGTCGCCGACCTGCCTCGCTCCAGTCTCCAACACGCCCAGGTGTTGCTGTCTGGAGCTGACGGCGGGAGTCGAACCCGCAACCTGCTGATTACAAATCAGCCGCTCTACCATTGAGCTACGTCAGCAAATTCAGTAAGCCGGGAATTATAGATTACATAAGGTGGAGTGTCAACCTTATTTGACCAGCTTCCAACGGCTTCCCGAGGCGGTGTCCTCCACTTCGACGCCGGCCTCGGCCAGGGCGGAGCGGATCTCATCCGCACGACCGTAATCACCCGAAGCGCGGGCCGCCTCTCGCTCCGCCACCTGCTCCTCGATCCAGCGCCGCCGATCCTCGGACACCGACTCGCCTTCCCCATCCGCCAGGGCCAAAACCCCAAAGACACGGTCGATGGAAGCCACAGCATCGAGTACAGAATCGGCGTCGGCTGCCGGTACGCGGGGACCGGCTCGATCCAACTCGGCATTGGCCTCGCGAACGAGTACAAAAAGGGCCCCCCAAGCCTCGGCCACGTTGAGGTCGTCGTCCATGGCCTTCTCAAAGTCACGGAGGGCTGCCGCCGCGACCTCGGGCAGGTGCGTCGCCGCCAGCTGGGGATCCCCGCCTCGGCTGGACTCGAGACGCCGCCGAAATTCCATCAAGCGTTCGACGGACTTGGCCGAATCATCGAGGCCCGGCAAAGTGAAGTTGAGCTCGGTTCGGTAGTGGCCGGAGACGAGTAGCCGACGAATCGCAGAGGGACGGTATCCACGATCCACCAGGTCGTCGAGCGTGTAATAGTGGTTTCGCGACTTGGACATCTTGCGCCCGTCGAGCAGGGCATGCTTCGCGTGTATCCAGAATCGAGCGAACGAAACACCCGTCGCCCCCTCGGCCTGAGCGATCTCGTTGGTGTGATGGGGAAAGACCAGATCGACTCCGCCGGTGTGGATGTCGATCGGCTGGCCCAGGTGAGCCATGGCCATGACCGAGCATTCGAGGTGCCAGCCCGGTCGGCCCACACCCCACGGTGATTCCCAAGCCGCGACGTCGCCTTCCTCCGGCCGGTCACCGCCCTTCCAAAGCACAAAGTCGCGAGCACTCTCTTTGTCGTACTCTTCGTCGCCGGATACTCGCTCCCCGCTTCTCAGAGAGGAGGGGTTGAGCTGGGCCAACGCGCCGTAGTCAGGGAACTTCGAGATCTCGAAGTAGACGGACCCGTCGGCGGTGTAAGCCAGACCTCGTTCCACGAGACGCTCCACCAGTTCGACCATCTGCGGCACGTAGTCGGTGGCACGCGGATAGTATTCGGCCCGCTCCAGACCGAGCCGGTCATTGTCCTCGAAGAACGCTTCGATGAAAGGCTCGGTCAGCTCTCGCAGGCTGACTCCCTGCTCCACTGCCGCGTGAATGGTCCGGTCATCCACATCGGTCAGGTTCTTCACCTGGACGACGTCGTACCCTTTCCACTCCAAGTAGCGGCGAAGGATATCCTCGGATAGAAATGTCCGAAAATTCCCGATGTGTGCGCGGTCGTAAACGGTGGGGCCACAGGTATAGAGCGTGACCCGACCCGCCTCGAGCGGTCGAAACTCCTCAAAGCTGCGTGTGAGGGTGTTATAGAATCGGAGTGCCATGGGCTGCCCGGTTAGCGGGTCACATCGCGCTGCGATAGCCTAATGCGGGGCCCCGCGGGAGGTCAAGCGCGACGGCTGCTCGAAGACTCGAACGACTGCGCCACCGCCTCGAAGGCGGCCACAGGATCCTCCGCAGCCGTGATCGAGCGGCCTACAACGATGTAATCGGCGCCTGCCCGCGCAGCATCCTCGGGCGTCGCATAACGGCTCTGGTCGCCGGGATCATCGCCCGGAAGCCGGATCCCCGGTGTGATCACCTTCAGGGCATCTCCATAGCTTCTCTTAATGGGCTTCACCTCAGTGGGTGACGCCACGACCCCGGGCAAGCCCGCGCTGACCGCGATCCCCGCTAGCCGCACCACCTCGTCGACGAGCGATACCGGGGAGCGCCCGAAAACGTGCTCCACATCCTCGCTGGCCAACGACGTGAGCAGGGTCACGGCTACGACGATGGGACCCTCCTCTCCGGCCGCTTCCCGGGCGGCGGCGAGCATGGCTTCGCCACCCGTCGCATGCACGGTCAAGATATAAGCGCCGTGGCGGCTGGCAGCCCTTACGGCCCCGGCTACGGTATTCGGTATGTCGTGGAACTTCAGGTCGAGGAACACTCGCTTGTTCCGCTTCTTCAAGTCCTGCAACAGGTCCGGGCCTTCCTCTGCAAAGAGTTGTGCGCCGACCTTGAAAAGGTGAACGTCATCGCCCAACGCGTCGACGATGTCGAGGGCCGCTTCGCGCGTTGGGAAGTCCAGCGCTACGATGATCTTCTCATTAGAAGAGGTGGGCATTAAACCTCCAGAGCTCCAACCAGTTCCGAGATTTTCGTTACACCCTGCCGCTCACATAAACTGCTCAGTTCCTGGATTACGGTTGGCGCCGTATGCGGGTCGACAAACGAGGCTGTTCCGATTTGCACCAAGCACGCTCCCGCGAGGATGTACTCGAGGGCATCGCTGGCGCTGCGGATGCCTCCGATGCCCATCACTGGGAGATTGGTCCTGCCGGCGGCCACCCAGGTCGCGTGCACTCCCATGGGGCGAATGGCGGGGCCACTAATGCCACCCGTCACGTTTCCGATCACGGGCCGCCGCTTCTCTACATCGATCACCATCCCCGGGAACGTATTGATGGTGCTCAGGCCGTCGGCACCGCCGTCTTCGCAGATCTCGGCAAAGACACCTATATCAGGTACGTTGGGCGCCAGCTTGACCACCAGGGGCCGCTGTGTGGCAGCACGCAGAGCACGAACGAGCTTGGCCAGCGCAACCTCATCCGTCGCGAACAGAGTCCCGCCTTCGACGTTCGGGCACGAGACGTCAATCTCATAGCCGACGAAGCAGTCCTCGTCCTCCAACCCCTCGACGACGGTCACGAAGTCGTCAACGGTCTTCCCGGCCACGTTCACGAAGAACTTGGCTTTCCGAAGGTTCTCTCTTAGCCAGGGAAGTTTCTCCAGCTTGAAGCGCTCGAGCCCTACGTTCGCCAATCCGATGGCGTTGATCATTCCGCCGGGCGTCTCGGTGACTCGGGGTGGAGGATTACCGATCCGCGGTTCCGGCGTCACGGCCTTGGTCACTATCCCACCCAACTCGTCCACAGCGATGAGATCCGAGTACTCCTCGCCGTACCCACACGTGCCCGATGCCAAGAGGACCGGGTTCTGAAACGTGACGCCGAAGACCTCCTGCCTTAGATCTACCATCGCAAGCTCTTCCCGGAAAAAACGGGGCCGTCGACGCAGACCAAGCTGTACCGATCCGCTCCTGTATCAGGATCGATGGTCTCGATGGCGCAGCCGACGCAGGTCCCCACACCGCAAGCCATGCGCTCCTCGACCGCCAGCTGACACGAGACATCGGCTTCGAGGCAGAGCGCTCGCACGGCCTTCAGCATGGGTGTCGGGCCGCATGAAAGAACGAGGTCGACTGCACCGAAATCGATGCCACCGGTGACCCGCCCTTTACTTCCCACGCTGCCGTCCTCCGTCCAGATTTCGGCATCGAGCCCGGAGAGGCTGCGGATCTTGTCGGGATCGAAAACCGCTGCCCCGGTCTGTTCACCATAGATAAGGTGGACTTCGGCCGGCGAGCCGATACGCTTCAGCCAGTCCGGAAGCATCAGGAATGGCGCCAGACCGACGCCTCCAGCGACGCACAACACCTTCTTTGCATCACCGATCTGGAATCGAGTGCCCAAGGGGCCGAGGATGAGGGCCGAGTCGTCGGGGCGCAGTTCGGTCAGTCGCCGCGATCCGGCCCCGTAGACGCGTATGAGAAGGCCGATAGTGTCACCGCGCACGGAGGCCACGCTGTTTGGGCGCGGTAAGAAGGGGCTACCCCAAGCATCGGCTCCAAACCCGATCATGACGAACTGCCCGGGCTCAGCTTGGGTCGCGATCTCGCCCGACGACAGCTCGATCCAGAACGTATCCTCGGCAACCTGCTCCCGTGTCCGTATCGCGCACCAGGCGCGGGAGATACGGCGATCTTTCTTCACTTTATGTCACCAGCTGTGACAACCGCCGACGCGGCCGGTTGCATCCGGGTGTTTCTATCGTTCATCCACGGGTCTACTGCGTCGCAGCCGAGTTTCGGTCGCGCACTTCTTGGGCTGCCAGACTCTTCAATCGTTCCAGTTGCTGCTTGAGATTCTGTTCGAGTTCCTCGAACGTAAACTGGCCGCCTTCTTCGCCAAACAAGGCCTGCACGTAGGCCGAGTCTCGGTAGTCCTCGAGCAAACGTCGCCGCAGCTCTTCGTTGGTCGGGCCGACCGACCCCGTCTCGACGCCGGCGGAATCTAATCCGGTGATATCCATCGCCGCCAGAATGGCCTTGGGCGCCCAAAGCGCCTGTGGCTCGGCATCGGCGTAAGCGATAAACAGCTGACGCGCAAGAAGTGGCAGACCGAGGTCGTCGCGCGCGGTCTCAGCCGCCAGCAGATAACCGGGGCCGCCTGCGGTCAGCCAGTAGTCCATCCGGATGAACGTATCGTTCAGGTCGCGAGCGTCCGCGATTCTCCGGCCCGAGGACAGTGACATCACTCGGTCTAGCATCGCTTTCAGCGTATCAAAATCTTCTATCGTCGAAGCCCGGGCCAGGTCCAACTGGACCCTGGCTAGCTGAGCCTCGGCCGCCCCTCGCGTATCGGGAAACAGGGAGTCGGTCAACTGATAGTCCGCCCGCGCGGCCTCGGTGTCGCCGACTTCAACCCACAAGTCGCCGCGTAGCTTCAGCAACCGGGCCTGGTTGTTCAGTTGCAGCGTCGAGGAGGTCACGTCCGCCAAGCCGACGATTCCGGCGCGAGGGTCTTGTTCACCCACGTAGTCCGCCAGATCCAGAACCTGCCGCTCCTGGCGATCGGTGTACTCCAGGGTTAGCAGCGTGGCATACTCGCTGCCCGCTTCCTCTCCCCGCCCATTCTCCACCAGAAGTCGAACGTGTTGCAGCCGCGGAGGCACCCATTGGGGCTGCAGTCGCCTCACTTCCGTCAAGTCCGCATCGGCACCCTCTACGTCGCCGATACCAGCCCGCGCCTGTCCCCGATAGGCTAGCAGCGCTGCTCGCCTTCTGTCGTTCTTCTCTTCCGAGAGGGCTACGGAAAGCAAGGAGTCCGCTCGTGCGGGCTCACCAAGGTTCGCGTCCGCTGCACCCAGATAGCCGAACGCCTCGGCGCTGTCTCTGAACGATTTGGCATAAGTCATCAGCTGAGTGCCGGCTTCAGCGGCCTGCGGCCACTCCTCGCGGAGGATGCGGGCGCGCACGATGAGGCGAAGTGCATCGTCGGCCCAGCGGCTGTTGGGCTTCTTCTCCACGATGCGCTCAGCTTTCTCGATGCTCTCCGCGAGAATGACGCGGCCGTTGGTATCGCGGCCTTGCTCGATCTCCTTGACGCCCTGGTTGAAGATCTTGTTCGCATTGTAGAGGGAATTGAAATAGACGCACCCCGTCGATGCCGTCAGAGCAGCGATGATGACGAGGATTCTGATGAGACAGCGAGGCGGAGTGGACTCGCTATCCGCCCGAGTCGTACGAATACCAGACCCGCCGACCATATTCTGCCAAGTAGTTAACCACCGCGTCGGCCAACGCATCTGCTATCTTCGCCTGATAGGAAGACGACCGCAACAGCTTTTCTTCGTCCTTGTTGGATAAGTAGCCCACCTCGACAAGCACCGCGGGCATGGCCGCGCCAATGAGAACCAAGAATCCCGCCTGCTTCACGCCGCGGCTCGGCGCTTCCAAGGCCGCTTTCATACTTCGATCGACTGAAGACGCAAATAGCCTCGACTCCTGCAGGTTCCCCGTCGATTCCAGGTCGGCCAGTATGAATTGTAGCGGTTCGAGATCCTCCGGGCGGACGTCATCTTCGAACTGGATGGAGGCGTTCTCACGCTCCGCCACCTGCCGCGCCTGTTCGGTCTTTGCCACAGCGAGGAAATACGTTTCGACACCGCGAATCGAACTCGGCTTTTTCGGCATCGAGTTGGCGTGGATCGACACGAAAAGGTCGGGCGCTTGCTCGATCCCCTTCACCTGCGGCATACGCGGCCGGTCGGCGAAGGCTATGAGCGTGTCGCGATCTCGGGTCAGAACGACATCCACGTTCGGTTCGCCACCGAGGCGCTTCGCCAGCTGCCTGGCGATCGACAGCGTGATGTCCTTCTCCTTGGTGCCGCGGACCCCTATGGTGCCCGGATCCGCACCGCCGTGCCCCGCATCGATCACCACGAGCCACGACTCACGCTCCGGAGGCTGCACCATCGTCCTTGGAAGCTCGACCAATCGTCCGTCGAGGTATCGCCAACGACGAGCACGCGCCCGCGGCAACCATTCCAGCGCCCAGCTGACTGGAATCATGACGCGCCGACCGTCGCGATAGACTGGGTTGGGGAGTTGGAACACCAGCTCGCCCACCGAAAAGAACGGCGAGCCCGGTGCGAAGACCGCCCGGTCGCCGTCCAGCAGCATCGCCCCGTCGAACCAAGAATAGCCTAGAGCCTCGGCTAAAACCGCGGCCGGTGCCACGGGATAGCCGTGATGGACCTCCAACGGTATCGACCGCGCCGAGTCGTCCTTGACCACCACCAAAACGTCGGCTCCCGGCTCGGCCCAACCCAGCGTCGCAACGAGCGACAGGGCCAGCGACCCGCTAACGATACTTCCGCTCACGCGCCATCTCCCGATCGGCCTCACGCTGCTTGATAACCTCTCTCTTATCGCGATGCCTTTTCCCTCTTGCCAGGGCAAGTTTCACCTTCGCCACGCCGTCGCGGAAGTAGAGCTCCAGTGGAACCAAGGTCAGCCCAGCCTGCTCGGCCTTGCCTATCAGCCTGCGGATTTCATGACGGTGCAGCAGCAGCTTGCGACGCCGCTTGAACTCATGGGCGTCAGGACCCGCTGGCCCGTAGACACCGATATGCAGGTTGTACAGCCACACCTCGTCGTGCTCCACACGGGCGTAAGCGTCGGACATGCTGACGCTTCCGTCGCGAAGTGATTTGACCTCGCTGCCCAAGAGCACCACACCCGCCTCCCAAGACTCGAGGATGTGATACTCATGAAGCGCCTTCCGATTGCGGGCGACTACCCTGACGCTGCCATTAGACATGGGATTAAACGGCCAGAGGACTACCTAGGGGTACCCTATTATGACACTTGAGGCAGACCGGCGCAAGTTAAGTTATTCAAGGACTTCTATCTGGTGAGCCCTCACCCTGCGCATCTCATGAATCTGCGCGACTTGTGCTCCTAATATAAAGACGATCGACAGATTGTAGAGCCAGATCACCACGACCACGAGTGTGGCGATCCCGCCGTAGATCGAGTTGTAGTCAGCGATACGCGTCAGGTACAGAGCAAACCCCCATTTCAGAAGCTCCCAGCAGATCGCCGTGAAGGCGGCGGCCGCGATCGCCATACGCCAGGGAATCCGGCCCGCCGGAACGTACTTGTAGAGCAACAGGAACAGCAGGAAGATGAAGGCCAGCGCGGTGATCTGCGCATACAGGAGCTCGACTATACCTATTTGACCCGCCGAAAGACCCAGAAACTCAATGCCGCGCGCCTTGGCCAGGTTCAGGACGATCGTGATGCCGATGTTGAGAATCACCAGAATGCTGGCGACCAGCACCATTTGCATGTCGAACAATTTGCCCCGGATCACACCCCGGCGCTGCCTCAGGTCGAACACCTCCCTGAGTACGGCCCTGACGGCCCCGAACAGGCGGGTCGAGAACCAAACGAACGCGATGAAGCTGATGATTCCTACAGCCCCGCCCTGTTGAATGGTGCGATCGATAATCTCTTCGGGAAGGCTAGGACCTGCTCCGCTGGCACCTTCACCCAAGACGGGCACCAGTATCAACAAGTACTCGCGAAGCTGTTCCACTGGCTCGATCCCGGCCGATTGGGCCGTCACACGAAGTATGATGCTGAGGAGCGAAACGACGATGAAGAGCAACGGTACAGCGGCGACGAGGACGCTGAACGTCAAGCCGCTGGCGAGAACGAAGATGTTGTCGTCCTCGGCTTTCTCGAGCAGACGAACGATGTAGTCTTTGAGCGTCGCAAAAAGCGCAACCGCGAGCCGCCAAGCCGCCCTGAATAGGCCCTTCATCGGCGAGAGCGGCTCTGCAGACTCGCGGTTACCCAGAGTCGTGTTCGAAGACTGATCGGCAGCCAGCGGTCAGTCTCAGTCGATTAGTCCGTCGCCCGCGCCCTAGTCTTCGCTGGCTCGGATATCGGAGATCCGCTCGTCATACTCGGTGCGAGCCGCTCGGGCTGCTTTCTTTCCGGCATCCACAGCCTTGTGAGCCCGCTCGCGACCACTCTCCACAGCTTTCTTGGCCGTGTCGTAGTGTTCCTCGACGTGCTTGCGACCCTGGTTCATCGCTTCCTGGAGCGTGCCCTGCAGTTCGCCAGCCTTCTCCTCCGCGCGCTCGCGCAGCTTCCGGGCCTTCTCTTTCAGTTCCTGCTGGGTCTCGGCGCCGGACTTGGGTGCGAGCAACAGAGCAGCGGCGGCGCCAATCAGAGCGCCCCAGACAAACGGTACGAACCCGGAGCCCGAACGCTCGATCACGACGTAGGGAACGCCATCATCATCGTAGTTGCGCATTATTCGATTCCTTTCAATCCCGCGGTCTTGACGCTGCGAGAGTCATAGTCTCGAAGCGTTCGGTCCATGACTTCGGTGGTGGCCGACTCCCGGACATCTGGTCCTTACTGGAAACAGCCCGCGCCAGCGTGTCCCGAAACGGTAACTCGCCATCTGTCGGGAGGATGCGCCGGGGAGCCATCGCGAGACCTCACGGACCGTCAGCAGGGCTCTGGAACCACACTTGAAAGATAGGTCTCGCCCTGAGCGAATTCAACAAGATCGGCGTCCGTCGGCTTCAGTTCACGGGGCGATGACTGGATCCGCGGCTGCCTCCCGTTCCACCAACGACCAATACGCATCGCGTACTCTAGGATAGAGCGCTTCCTCCGGCGGCTGCAGCGGCGAGGAGTCAAGCTCGACGACCCGAACCGGCCCCAAGGAGCTCATCGTGAAGAACACTTCGCGTGCACGCACCAGCTCACCGAGGTGCCAGCGCCCTTCCCTAACATCGATGCCAAGATCCCGACAAACCTCGAGTATGGCCATCCGTGTTACCCCAGGGAGGATACCGATGCCCAGCTCGGGTGTGTGAAGCTGTTCGCCTCTACGCCAGAAGATGTTGGAGACCGTCCCCTCGGCGACGTAGCCCTCAGCACTTAGCAACACGGCTTCGTCGACGCCAGCTTCGTCTGCCTCGAGGCGCGCCAGGATAGCATCGAGTCGATTCGCGCTTTTGATCGATGAGGGCAACCCCACGGGACTACGGCGCGCGTCGGCTACGATGGCGGTAAACCCGGCCGCCGCCCGCTCAATACGCTGAGTCGCCAGCGGTCGAACCGTCACCAAAAGCGTCGGCGGTCCCGAGCCCAACGTCCGTAGCCCCTCGCCTCCTGGCCCGCGCGTCAGAGTCACCCGCACGATTCCGTCGCTCACCGAGCTCATCTCGGCCACTCGACCGACGATACCCCGCAGATCCTCCAGGGTCGGCGCTTCGATCTTGAGGGCGGCAGCCCCCTGAGCCAACCGCTGCCAGTGCGCCCGGAAACGGAAGAAGCCCCCGCAATACAGACGGATGCTCTCGTACAAGGCGTCGCTATACAGGAAGCCCCTGTCGTCAGCCCGGATGTGGGCCTCATCGGCGCTCACGAACTCGCCGTTCAGATAGACGGTCATCGTTCCTCGTGATCGATTTCGACGACCAGTCCGTCGAAGGCCGGCTCGATGCCCTCGGGTAGGTTCGTCATGAGCTCGTGATAGTCGAGACGATGCGTCATGTGCGTCAAGAACGTGCGTCGTGCACCAATGCTCCGCGCCGCCTCGATCGCCTCCTCGACGTTAAAGTGCGTCGGGTGGGGGTTCCCCCACCAAAGCGCGTTGATGATCAGTACGTCGACGCCCTTCAGCACTTCTCGTGCAGCCTGAGGAATTCTCTTTCCGTCTACCACAACGCCCAAACCGCCGACACGAAAGCCGTAAGTTTGTACGTGACCGTGCGGGAACGCCAACGGGACCACCTCGAAGCCGGCCAGCGTCAAAGATTCTCCAGCCTCGAAGGTTCTAAGAGAGATATCGGGCGCGGTCGTCCCCGGATTGGGCTGAACCGTGTCGTCGAAGATATACGGAAACCGTTCGGTCAACTCGCCGGCGTTACATCGGCAACGCCTCGCCGCCCCGCATGCTGAAAACCCTGAGGTCATCTACGCCGTGGACGTGATCCGCATGAAGGTGAGTGAGCATCACAGCGTCGACTCGTCCAATACCCGCGCTCAACAACTGCAGTCGGAGCTCGGGCGGGGTATCCACTAGAAGCACCTGTCCATCGTGCTCCAACGCCAGCGAATGACGAGACCGTCGGTTCCGCGGGTCGTCCGATGTGCAAACGGGGCACTCGCAGCCGACGACGGGAACTCCGAAACTCGTACCGGTGCCGAGGAACCTAAGCTGCACGATCAGACCGCCTCGATTCGGACCATGTTGGTCGTACCGGTTATGTGAAACGGCATGCCCGCTGTGACCACGACACGATCTCCGGCCACCGCCGTGCCCCGACGCAGCAGATCATCCCGAGCCGTGCGCCACATTTCGTCGTAGGTCGCTTCGTCCTTGCAGAGAACGGGTACGACGCCCCAGACCATCGATAGCTGGCGTTGGACGGACGCGTCGTCGGTTACAGCCAGTATCGGCACCGGCGGTCGACGCGAAGAGACGACCCGGGCCGTGTACCCGCTTCGCGTGAAGCACACGACGGCCGGAGATTGGATGGCCCTGACTGCTTCAACCGTCGCGCCAGCTACCGCGACTTCTGTTGGCGCAGGCTCCGTCTCGTCGACGGACGAGGGCACGTCGTAGGCCGGCCCGCCCAAGAGGGCCTTACTCTTTATCTCGACCTCGGCGATGACGCGTGCGAGCGCTTCCACAGATCGGACTGGATAGTTGCCCACCGCGGTCTCCGCCGATAGCATCACGCCGTCCGTACCGTCCAGAATGGCGTTGGCTACATCGGACACCTCGGCGCGAGTAGGCCGCGGCCGCTCGATCATCGACTCGAGCATCTCCGTCGCGACGATAACGGGTCGATAGCGTTCATTCGCTACTCGCACAATTCGCTTCTGCGCCAGCGGAACCTGCTCGAACGGCAGCTCCGTACCGAGATCGCCACGCGCGACCATCACGGCATCCGAAGCTTCTAAGATCCCATCCAGTTCGTCCAGCGCAACGTCCTTCTCGATTTTTGACATCACCAGCGCGTTGGACGACAAGCGCCCCTTCAATTCTCTTACGTTGTCGGCCGAGCGCACGAACGACAAGGCTATGTAGTCTGCATTCAGCTCCTGAGCCAGTTCGAGATCGGCCAGGTCTTTCTCGGTGAGGGCTGGAGCGCTCACGCGGACGCCGGGCAGGTTGATGCCCTTCCTGCTGCTTAGTTGACCGCCGACCGTGACAGCGGCCTCGACCCGCGGGCTTCTCACATCACTCACTGCCAGTTCGACCTGACCATCGTTGAGCAGTATCCGGTCACCCTTCGACCCATCGTGACTCAACTCCTGATACGACACGGGAAGTTCCCAACCGGCGGCCAAGCCCGCCGGCGCGAGAACGACGCGATCCCCTTCCTCTAAGGTGAGGGGCGCGGGGAGATCACCGAGCCGAATCTTCGGGCCTTGCAGGTCGACCAGCACCGCGACAGGACGCCCAAGCGACTCGCCGCACTCGCGCACCGCCTGGGCCGCAGCCCTAACCTCGTCCGGCGTGCTGTGCGACATGTTCAAGCGTGCCACGTCCATACCCGCCGCACACAAAGCTCGCAGAACCTCGGGGTTCCGCGAGGCGGGCCCGATCGTGCAGACGATCTTCGTTTTGAGAAACTGCCCTGTAGTGTGGCTCATCGCTGGATTCTCTCTCGGGCCAGGCCAGCCGAAGGAGCGGCTAGGGACGATACCGGTCCCAAAGCGCGGGTACCTGTGCCGCCAGCGCTCGCAGATTGGCCGCTATGTCCAAGATCTGGCGATTGGAGTCGGTCGGGTCGCCTGGAGATACTCTGATGCCAGACGTGAAAGTCCCCGGCACCGGCTCCGCGATGATAATCGCCACCGCGTACGTCATCGTCTCGCCAGGGGCAAGGCGTAGGGGTCCGAAGGCCTCGGTGAGGCGGTAGTCGTCAGGCTCTGAGCCCTGGTAGCCTATCACGGGCGAAGGATGATCCTGAATCGGGTCGCCGGGGGCCAGTCGCCCCGCCAACACGCGCCAGGCGAAGTCGTGTCGATCGCCATCGTCCCAATCATCGGAGTGGCGCCATAACGTATGCGTTCGCTCCGTAGCCCCCGCGGGGGGCTGAACCGTCACAAGTCCGACGAGCGCCGGCCGATCGGAGTAGTCGCCGAGAGTCTCATCGCGGAAGAACGCGTCGTACATGAAGGACAAGCCGAGCGCCGGATCGAACGTGCCGAAATCGTTCACAGCTTCGCCGACGTCGACATCGAAACCGAAGCCGACGTAGAGCGACTCGTACGTATAGCCCTCCTCGGGAATCCAGGGATAGAACCGACGATAACGCTCGTCGTCACTCACATTCTTGATTTCGTATTGAACGAAAATGACGTCCTCGACCGTGGTGCTGTCCACCGCGATCAGTGTCTGGCTTACTGACAACCCCTGAATAGACTCGGTCCAGTAGCGTGCATGATTCCAGAACTCTATCTGCATGACCTGATGCGAACCGTCCGCGCTCCGGCTAATCGGCCGTCTCCCGACCCACGCCTCGTCGTAGACCTGAGTGGAGATCGTGTCCCCGGCCCGTTCACCCGCGCCGGCGTCGAAGATCCCGGCCAACAGCAGTCGACCTCCGCCTCCGTAGTCCGTATCGCTGTCGCTTCCGGGCCATTCCAAGGCCGATATGCCGTCGTAATAGACGCTGGCACAGCTGTCGCCGTGGCCGGTGGCCCGGCAGACGATTCGGCCCGCATCCATAATGAACGGGCAGTTGCGCCAGCAGCCTCCGACCAAAGCTGCGTCGATACTGTCCAGCCCCTCGACCGGGACCGTGACGGTATCTTCCCATCCGAAATACTCCACCGAGCTGGGCTCGTATCCCAACTCGACGTACCTGAGGCCGGCGTCGATCCCTTCGAGAACGGTGGGCGTCGTCTGGGTGAAAACCTGTCCATCCACGGCAATGAAGGCGCCCGACGGATCGGAGTTCACGGCCAGGTCACCGTAGACCGGACTCGTCGGCCTATCTCTATCGCTACACGTCCACCCCACCAAGGTCACCGCGGCGATCGCGACGACGTGCACCCAACTCCGTTTTGCCTTCAACATTCTCAAGCGTGTTCCGTTTCCGTTATCGACACGATTTCCGGTAGAATCTCGCCCGCAGGACCCTGAAGGAAGATATCCGCGAATCGGGTAATCTCAGAGGGTTCCGTGTTGACCTCGATGACTGTAGCGCCCGCCCCGCGGGCGACCAAGGGAAGCGATGCTGCTGGATACACGAGACCGGACGTTCCTACCACGATCATGACGTCGCACGACATGGACCTTCTCTCGGCCTCTTCGAACACCCCCGGAGGTAGCATCTCACCGTACCACACCACGTCCGGCCTGATTTGCGATCCGCAGCGCGTACAGATCGGCGGATCCAGCGGCCCGTCGCTGTCTGCCAACGGAACATCCAGTTCGTCCGCCGGATGATCATGCTCGAAGCATTTGAATCGGTTGATGTTGCCGTGCAGCTCGAGAATCCGCTTCGAGCCGGCGCGTCTGTGCATGTCGTCGATGTTCTGCGTGACGATAGCGAAATCGGGGACCGAGCTTTCGAGCCGCGCCAGCGCCTTGTGGCCAGCGTGCGGAGAGGTGGCAGCGATGAGACCACGACGATAGTTGTACCAGCCCCAGACACGCGGGGGATTACCTCGAAAACCCTCACGTGTGGCCAGCTCTTCGGGGTTGTATTGAGCCCACAGACCATCAAGAGCGTCGCGGAACGTTGGAATGCCGCTTTCCTTCGACATCCCCGCTCCCGTCGCCGCGACTACCGCTTTTGCCTTTGCGAGAGCTTGTGTCGCTCTCTCGATTTCACTCATGCCTATCTGATGGCGATCGCCTTTTTGCGACTCACGCCCTGAATACGACTTCGCCGCCGACCACGGTGGTCATCACTTGGGCCGATCTGATTCTCTCGGGCTCCGCCGTGACTAGATCAGTGTCCCAAGCGGAAAAGTCGCACAGGTGACCCGGGGAAAGTCGACCTCTTTGATCGCCTTCGCCCGCAGCACGCGCTGGTCCTTCCGTGTATGCCTTAAGTACTTCCAACCCGCTGATACGTTCCTCCGGATACCATCCCTGGGCCGGGCTGCCTTCACGATCCTTACGAGCAATCGCGCCATAGAATCCCTCGCGAGGATCCGCTTCCTCTACAGGGGCATCCGACCCGAACGCCAGGACCGTCCCCTCGTCAAGAAGACTCCTGAACGGAAGTGTCCAGCGACTTCGCTCCGGACCCCAGCGTGGGCCCGCCAAGGGGATATCGGTCAAGAGATGGGAGGGTTGCATCGAGGCGACGATCCCCAGGCCTCCCGCTCGAGGAAGATCGACCGGATCGACGCACTGGAGGTGCTCGATCCGGTGCGGAATCGCCAGACCTTCATCGCCAACCCGCTCCAGCGTGTCGAGCGTCATGCGGACCGCAGCGTCCCCAATCGCATGCACCGTCGCAGCTAGTCCGGCTCGAGCGGCGCGCTCGACGTCGTGGCCAAACGCCTCGGGCTCCAACCGTCGTATCCCTCGCTCGTCGGAGTCTACGTACGGCTCTAGCATCCACGCGGTCTTCGACCCGAGCGCGCCATCGGTGAAGTACTTGATCCCACCGATGCGAAGCCACTCGTTGCCGAAGCCGCTCGTGATTCCGCACTCGATCAGCGTGTCGATGAAACGCTGGGGCATGTGGTGCAGCACCCTGAGTCGCAGATCGCCGTCGGCCTGCAGACCCTCAACGATTCGGAATGACTCGGGCGCCTCGACCGACTGCACGCCCGTCATGCCCAGCCGATGCAGAGCCGCTTGACCCTCCAGAACCGCGGCCTTCCGCTCGACCGCGCTCGGCACCGGCCGTCCCTGATACCACCAATCGAGGGCGTGTTCCTTTACGACACCGGTCGGATTCCCGGCTGGATCACGCTCCACCTCACCTCCCGGAGGGTCGTCGCGATCGGCGTGGATGTCGAGGCGATCCATGGCCTTCGTATTGAGCCAACCGGAATGAAGATCGTGGGCCACCAGCCCCACCGCTCGGCCCTGGCATGCCGCGTCGAGATCGGTCAATTCGGCCTGCGAACGCCAGACGGGATTCCAACCCTTGAACTCGACCCACGCATCGGAGGGTGCAGCCGTACAGACGCGCTCGATCTGCTCCAACGCCTCGGCCATGCTGTCCGCCGACGCCAGGTCGGGGGCTGACCGCCCCAGCGCCCACTCGACCAAGTGCACGTGCGCGTCGGTGATGCCCGGGAGCACAGTTGCGGGCCTCATATCCACCCACTCCACGGATGGGCCTACCACGGACTGAATCTCTTCGAACGACCCGACCGCCTCGATCCGGCCATCACGCGCGGCAAGACACTCCGCTTGCGGTCGTTTCGGATCAAGCGTGTGCATCGTCCCAGCACGCACCGCGACTACTCTAGAAAGTGGCATGACCAGAAGGATAGAGGAAACTTAAGGGAAGTACAGTGGAAGAGCGCACCTCGCCCCTTTGGGGTCGCCCAACTCTTCTTGTGTGAGGTTCCCTAGTCCAGTCGGACCCCGACGTGAGAGATAAGTTCAGGTCTATTCTGTGCGATCCAAGTGTGGATCGACTTGACCTGAGTCATCGTCGCCTTCTGCAGGACTTGAAGCGGCAAACCCGGGATAACCGCCGCCAACGAACGTCTCAGCAGGTAGTCCCTCTGTTTTCGCCGCAAAGACTCTGACATACTCGGGCCACTCGGGTTATCGGGTATCGGCTCGAGCAGGGTCCGGAAGCTGTGAACTTGTCGGTCTGAGAATGACTCTGGGATCTGGTGGCGCTGTCTGCCGATGGTGAAGGTACCATCAGCCAAGACTTTGCACGCTCTAGGCATCGTCCATCCTTGTGCCCGAGGTGTCGAATAGACTCGATCCCGGCCTGAAAAGGCAGGGTCTCTTACATTTTCTGTGGTTGC
>JBDHGH010000129.1:0-10703 GCA_039589995.1 Gemmatimonadota bacterium
CAGCGGGTGGAGGATGAGCGAGGGGACTGGGACTTGGGCCACATCGGGAGCGACTTCGATGGTCACGGACAGCCGATCGTCGAAACGCGTGCGCTCGATATCCAAATACCGGCCCAACACCTCGACTTCGTCCGAGAGCGGCACCTCTTCCGTGGGCGCGCTGACCAACGTGTGGCGAAGAAACTCGGATAGCTGAGTCACCATCGCTCGGGCCTTGCCCTGGTCTTCCTGAACCAGCGCGCGTATCGAGTTCAACGAATTGAACAGGAAGTGCGGGTTCAGCTGATAGGAGAGGCTCTCCAGCTGAGCCTCGCGGGCCAGCGCCCGTGCTTCCAACGCCCGGCGCTCCTGCACTCGGGAATAGCGCCAAGACTCAATACCCAGGTAGGCCGCGCTCCACGCCAGCATCACGAACGCGTACTCGGGATGCGACATGCGGAACTTGCCCCAGTCGAGAGGCGGCGGGAAACCGCTGCCCGCCTGCGCCGACACTACATCATAGACGATGTGCCAAACCACAGAGGCGCCCAACGACGCGACCACCGCAACCCCGGCGATGGCGGCGATGCTGGCGCGTCTCATCATCACGTCGCGATAGAGGACGTAGAGGAGCAGGCTGAGCCCCATCCCCAACGCCGCCCGCACCAGCTTCACGCCCAGCATGCTGAACAACTGGGCTTCGGCCAGGCTGGGTAGATCGGAGAGATACGTGAGCAGGCCGTACGCGCTCCACGCCACCAGCTGGATGGCCCAGAAGGACCAGCGCTTGGCCAGCTTGGGTGGCGCATCCACCGCGTAGGTTTGTATCGCCTGTGGGGCGTCGTCGCGTTTCGTTTCGCTCATGTCTTATCCGAATCGGTCCATCGGTCCGACTGAATAAAGTCTTGACCGCGGTGTCGGCGCAAGCGATGGCGCCGGTCGTTCATGGCGAGTTTACTTCGCCAGACGTCGGCACCGCTTATCGGCGTCAAGCGCCGCTCGTCCTTGCGGTGATTCGGAGGGGTTGGAGGTGCTTCGGCGACGCGTGTTACGGTCGGGCCCTCCCTTGTCGTGGTAACGACGTGCCGCGACGGGCAGCTGCTGAGTCAGGGGTGAGTCCTCTGGAACGCAATTCTTACGCCAGACATTCTCTTGTTCTCAAGAAGCGCGTGAGGCTAGCCGTACTGGATGCCAGTGCCGACCGGATGAAGGAATGGGCAAGTATGTTCGGTACAGCCACAGCCGAGGTCTCCCGCACGCGCGAGACTACATCGCTACGTCCTCAGCCCATCTTCGTTTGCGTGTAGGTCCACTATGTAGCAGACAAAGAAGTAAAGCAAACGATAGTATTTCCTGCTATCGATCACTTTTAAGCAGCGCCTGGAAATTCGGGTGGTCGCGGAGCGCGTCCCAGGCCGGATCGATGGCAAAGATCTTCGCCGACTGGCGGCCGGGCACCGAGAGGAGAAACTCGAGTTGTTCCACCGCGGCGTCGTAGTCACCGATCATAACGTAAATGTGCGCCAGATCCTCGACGCGGTCGGGACCGTACCAAGCTTCGTGACTAACGGGGAGCAATTCGACCGCCCTCTTCCCTTCCCGGATCGCTTCGTCGGCTTGGCCCAACCCGGCATACGCAAAACCAAGCTGCGAATGGAACAGCGATTCATCCGGCCGCGCCACGACTCTGTCCTCCAGAAGGGAACGGGCCGCCTCGAAGTGCGCGCGCGCCCGCTCCGTTTCGTTCGCGATGCGATGGTACTCCGCCTTGATCAGATGGAAGGTCGGCGCATCGCCCCCAAAAACTACCGAGTCGGCGCCCAATAGGGCCTGGCCGTAGCTATCGTGGAATATTCTGAATAGTGTTCGGCCGCCGTTGCCCGCAACAAGGTTGTCGTCGACGAGTCCGTCGGGCCCATGCACAGCGACCAGCTGTTCCACGACGCGCCGCGCACTTTCGACATCCCCTTCCCATGCCAACAGCGTTTCCGTCTTGGTGACGTAGCCCGACGCCCAATCCGGCGAGAGGGAGATGGCTCGATCTAGGAAGGGTAGCGCCTCGGCGTAGTTACGGACCCAGTGTTCGGACGCACCGACGGCGTGAGCGGTAATCGCCGATCGGGGATCCAACTCGGCCACTCTCCTCAGCTTCTCGATCCCCTCGTCCCACCTCCCGCTACGCCTCAGGACGTAGCCCGATCCCTGTAGCACGTCGATCGAGTTCGGGTCGTAACGCTCGGCGATGGCGAACTGCTCCAAGGCGTTCTCGTAATCCAGCAGTCCGTGGTAGTAGTAGTAACCCATGGCGATGTAACCATAGGACAATTCCGGATTCAACCGGATCGCACGCTCCGCCGCGCGCTTCGACATGTCCAGGCGAGCTTCCGACCGGTCGTGGTAGTACCAGTACAGGTCCGAGTGGGCCACGGACAGCCTGGCATGCGCAGCGGCAAACTCGGGATCCAATTCGACGGCGCGCTCGTACATCTGGGCGGCGATGGTCAGGTCGTCGTAGTCCCAACTGCGATTGGCGTAATCGTTACCCCGCAGGTAGTAGTCGAAGGCTTCGAGGTTGTCGGTAGGCGCGACGCTCGCGTCTTCGCCTACGGACTCGAACAGGGCGAGCCCGAGGGCGTCGGTCACCTTCTGCGCGATGTCCGACTGGACCTGAAAAATGCTGGCGATGTCGCGCTCGTAGACCTCCGCCCAAAGGTGAGTCGCGTCACCGCTGCTGATGAGCTGTGGTGTCACCCGGACCCGGCTACCACCGTCCGACGTGTGTTCCCAGCGCACTGTGCCTTCCAGCACGTAGTCGACGCCCAGCTCCTCGCCGATGGTCTCCACGCTCTTGTCGCTGTCCTTATATAGGATCGCGCTTGTGCGAGCGATGATCCCCAACCCGTCGACCTTCGCCAGTCGAGCGGTGATCTCTTCGGTGATCCCGTCGGCGAAGTACTCATCTTCCGCGGGTCCCAGGTTCTCGAACGGCAAGACGACCAGCATCATCCTCGTCGAACCCGAATCCCCAGCTGCCGCCTTGTCTCTCCCGATCAGAAGCCAGCCTGTAGCGATGACCCCCCAGAGCGAAAAGGCGAACAGGCCGCCCAGGACGGCGTTGCGCCAGGTGAACAGCCTGAGTGGCACCGCGGACTCGCCCACCGGAATGTCAGCCGGCCGCTCCGGGGCGTCGGGAAGTAGAGTCGGATCGCGGCGCCCCGCTGACGGGCCGCCTTCCTGGATGAAGGCCGTCGCCAGAACAACGGGAAGACCGATAATGAACAGGATGAGAGCGAAGCCGGGGAACCAATGCGGCAGACCGAGCCCTTCGGTCAGCGCCTGGACCGCCTGGTAGGCGACCAGTGCGCCGCCGACGTAGATCAGCAGGACTTGCCACAGGCTGCGGCGATGGATCTCGCCGATGAAGCTTCTGAAACTCGACATGGGGCTCCGCTCTCGAGGATCACTGCTGGCAACAAATTGCACAGGAACGGGCGTGACGGCAACGAGCGGTCTTTCGACGTTGGGACTCTGCGAACCGTGGTCGCCCGGGACACCGAACTGCTAGACAACGGCAACTACAGCAAGTCCGGGGGTGTCCGGTGTTTTGAGTCGGGCTAGCTTCGGCTACGGCTCGCGTTCCGAATCATCGATCCACTTCGCGATGTCGGCCGCAATAGTCTCGAAACCCTCGTACTGGCCTTCGCTGGCTAATCTGCGTTCCTCGACGGCCTGCGACGCGTCTTCCTCACTCAAACCAATGATCACGTATCTCTGAACCGCGACCGTATCGAAGCCTTCATCGAACAGCCCCGGGATGCCGTACACATACTTGTGGTCCCGCAGGGGTACGTAGAAGACGAACCCCGTGAAGACGTCCTGGTAGGTGAGGTCTTCTCTTGCGACAGGAAAATGATCGAACGCGTCCGCCCCGAACGGCGAGCCGGCGAAATCGAAGCCCACGGCGGGGTCACCCGCAACGGAGAACGCCGCGTCCCACTTTCCTTCCTGGACAGCCGCCAATACCGGCCTACGATCCGTGGTGCCGAGCTGCACAGCCAGAGAGTTAATGAGGACATTTGCGACCCTGCCAGGATACTCTTCGAACAGGTAGCGGCCGACGTTGTCTCCCTTCGCCCCGTTCGGGCGTTGGAAGCGATCGTTGTAGGCGTGCCGGAAGTTCATGACTACCAGCGCCTTCTTGCGACCGTCGGCCCGCGCCTGATTCCCGTTGAACCTGTCGATGATCCGGTTCGCCATCATGCGGTCGCGCTCGCCCAACGTTCCTTGAAAGACCTTGTATTCCTCCGCGGTCATCCCGTCCCAGCTGAACGGCAAGTCGGCCGGGTAGATCTCGATCTTCTGGCCGGGCGACAGGTCACGGTTGAGGGTGCGGACCTTGTCGAGAAAGTCGTAGAAGTTTCGGTTGTTCCAGGTCGGGTGGAAGCTGACGTTCCTGTAGATGTCGTTTAGCTGCTCGCGGACTTCTGCGCCTTCGAGGTCCCCGGCGTGAACGAAATCGTGGTAGGGGCCGGCCAGAGTGCCCAGCCCGATCTCGGTGAATACGTACCCGACCTCTTCGATGAACCTGGGATCGCTGACGATCTGGTAGATGAGATCGTACTGCGTGTACTCGGGGTGGGCGCGCTCGCAGAGGATCACGATGTCCGAACCCTCGAACAGTCCCATGACGTAATCCACGGGATCCTGCGCCGCATTTCCGAGGAACTCGACGTAGGGTTCCAACGCCTCGTCGTACCGCATTCCCGACTCTTCCGATCGGCTGCAAGCCGCGGCGCTGAGCACCGTGAGGCCAGTAATCAGAACGAACGAAGCATTCCCTCGGTCCATGTACCACAACTCCTTTTCTAGCTCGATTAATAGGGTTCGAAACCGCTGGTCGCCTCAGCCCTCGGTTTCGAGGCGGCGAACCGCGGCGCGGGCCGAGTCGACCCGCGCCTCGACGGGCAGGCCCTCGTCCGCATTCGAGAGCCTTTCGATGAAGCGTCGAAAGTTACGCAGCGCAGCCTCGGTGTCGCCTTCGTTCTCATAGAGGCGACCGAGGACGAAGTAGAGCGGGACACCGTAGACCGGATCGCCCGGCCAGCCCCTTTCGACAAAGAGCAAGGCCTGCTTTCGGGTCTCAGGATATCGGAGCAACCACTCTGCCCAGCGAAAACGGACGGGCTCCGTCTGCCAATTGAAGTCCACCAACACGCTGTCGACTCGAGCCAGTCCAGCGACGGGCTCTCCGTCGATTGCACTCAAGAACCCCTCTCCAGCTTCGGCCCTCACACCCCAGATTGGCGCGCGCACTTCGTGTTCACGGGCTCTCGATCGCTCGATCACGTCCCGCAGACCCTCTCGGCTCGGCCGGTCGATGGCGTCGAGTAAGTCCACACGCAGCCGCGCCCCGGGAGAGAGCTCCAAACCGGCACGATCGTAGTAGTCGAGATCCACGTAGCCCAGATCGGAGGCCATGAGCAGGGCTCGCTGCCGGTAGCTCGGCGAGGTCAGCAGCTGCCACGCCGCATCGAGTCGGCCCGTAGCGACGAGCAGCCTACCCAACAGCAACATCCTGTACTCGTCTCCGGGGTCCTCCTCTACTCGCGCGCGCAGCCAAGCGACAAACTGCCGCTGGCTCTCCGACGACATGCCTAACGCCGCGCGGGTCATCGGAACCTCTGCCGCCAGCCTGACTTGCCAGGCCAAGTTCCTGATGGACGGGTCCACGATCAGCAACAGAGAAACTGCTTCGATGAGCATCCCGGCGTCGTCCGGGTGACGAAGAGCTTGTGCGACTGCCTCGTGGGTGCGTTGGGCAACGGTATCCGTCGGCGCGGCAACCCGGACCGCCGACAAGTACCGATCGATGAGCACCGAGTCACCGGACTGGATCGATATCTCCAGCGGGTGAATCAACGCAGGGGTGTAGGTGGGGTCCAGCTGAAGCACACGGTCGAACGGTCGCAATCGCTCCTCGGGCGAAGTCAGGGCATCGGCCAGCGGATCGGATTCCTGGCGCCGGTGGAACTCATCGTCCACCAGCACGAACCAGGCTTCCGGATCGTCGGGATAGCGGTTCAAGTACTCCCTCAAGCTGTCGTCCGCCTCGAGCTGTCCACCGCTCAGCCTCAGCCGCTGGACCAGCACCATGGTTCGCTCTCGGGTCGGCAGCCGATCCCCATAGCGGTGCGCCAGCTCTGCCGCCTCGCGCGCCAACTCAGCATTGGAGCCACTGGTCCAAAGCAGGGCTCGGACTGTCTTGTAGTGCGCGAGCGCGAACGCGGAATCGGCGGAGACTGCCTCCTGGAAAGCGGCGATGGCCGCGTCCCATTGAGAAGCACGGTAGAAGCGCTCGCCCCGCAGGTAGGCTCGGATCGCTGCGGGATTGCCCGTCGTGATGGCGGCAACGTTGAAGCGCGGAACCGGTTGCTTCGACCGCCACACCTCGCGCAGCAAAACAACGCTGAAGCTATCCACCAGGGCTAGCACGTTCTCCGACGATCCATCCACCGCGACGCTGGCCAGTTCCGCGCCGCCCACCGTGTAGAGGTCACCGGTGATTCGGATTTCCCCACCAACAGCGGTCACGCTACCCCACAGGATGGATCCCGCTTCGACTTCGGCGCCAAGCCGCAGCGCGTCGTCCAACTCGACGCCGGCGGTCCCTCGCTGCGTCCAGCGCGATAGAACCGTCCTGGGATCGACGGTACGGATGGCTCCCACTTCGTCCAGGTTTCGGGAAAGGAGGTCGACCATCCCCTCCCCCATGACCTCGAGCCCCTCACCGCGCACATTGAATGGCAGAACGGCAATCACATCGGCGCCCGCGGCGACTTCGCCCACCGCGACGCTCGGGCTTATCCAGTACCAACCGACGGCGATCACCCCCACGATGGCCACCAGACCCACCGCGTAGGCGGCCCAGGGCTTGAACCGCGCGACTACGACATCGCCCCGGCCCACCGCTCGGGTCAGGCGCACACCTTCCGGTGTCAAATCGAACAACCAGGCCAGCGCCAACGTCACGGGAAAGCCGACGACCGAGACGATGACCAGGAAACGATAGAGAGATTCCGAAAGGCCCAGCGCCGGGAAGACCAGGTCGGCACCCTGAAGCACGACGAAGACGGCGGCGCCGTAGGCGATGGCCACGCGGATGACGCGGCGACGCTTGAGCTCGGCAAAGAAGCCCGCTGGCTTCTCCAACTCAGACATGTGTACCGCTGAACATGGTCTCTGCCCCTGGTAACGCCGCCCGCACACGACAAACTAAGCACTGCATCCACCCATGTCATCTTTCCGGACCTGGCCAAACGCCGTCAACGTCAACGTCGTCGCCGCGTCCGCGCCCTCGCCCGCGCCCCGCGTCACGGACTCAATAAGCTCCGCTCCTCCTTGACATCCGTCCCTCTCCTAGCTATCCTAGGGAAGCTCTCCTAGCTAGTCTAGGTGAACGGCCCCTACCCAAACCCCATTCGACGGCACAGCCATGCTGATCACCAAGGAATTGCTACCGGGCACCCTGGACATGCTGATCCTCAAGGCCCTTTCCCTGGGCCCTAACCACGGCTACGGAGTGCTACTGAGGATCGAACAGACGTCCAAGGGACTGGTGAGCCTGGAACAGGGCTCGCTCTACCCCGCGCTCAACCGCCTGGAGCACCGCGGGCTCATCGCCTCGGAGTGGGGCACCTCGGAGAACAATCGCAAGGCCAAGTTCTACAGTCTGACCCCGGCCGGCACCAAGCGGCTGGAGCACGAGGCATCTCGCTGGACTCAGATGGTCGAAGCGGTGACCAACGTGCTGGACGCCCTGCCCATGGAGTCCTGAGCCATGCTGAACCGACTACGCTCCGCATTCGGCACGCTGCTTCGCGGCCGCCGCTTCAGGGAAGAGTTAGACGAAGAGATCGCCTTCCACATCGACGCCTACACCGACGACCTCATCGCTTCGGGAATGGATCCAGTAGAAGCTCGCCGACAGGCGCGGCTGCGCTTCGGTAGCCCCGAGGAAGTGAAAACCGCCAGCCGGGAAGCCCACGGCGTGGCGCTCATCGACGAGGCGCTTCGCAATCTGCGGTTCGCCGTGCGGGGTATGCTGCGGAACCCGCTATTCTCCGTGACATTCGCGTTGACGCTGGGCCTCTGCATCGGAGCCGGTACCGCGGTCTACAGCGTGGTGGACTCGGTACTCTGGCGACCGCTGCCCTACCCTAGCCCCGACCGGCTTGCGTTGGTGGTGACGTATAACCCGGAAACCGGGAAGGTACCCGGGTACAACGCCGTCGATGGCCGCTCGTGGGAGTTGATCCGCGACGGCGCCCAAATGTTTCCGCGGGCCGTCTTCTCCGATTGGCCAGCGGGCGTGAACCTCTCGGCGGACGACGCGGCCGCCTACGTTCAGCAACAACGCGTCTCCGCCGGTTTCTTCTCTACCCTCGAGGTAGCCCCGCTCATCGGTCGCGAGTTCGAGGTCAGCGAAGACATTCCCAGCGGTCCCGCGGTAGCGATCCTGAGTCACGAACTGTGGCAGCGCACGTTCAATGGCGACCCGCAGATCGTCGGCCGCACCATCCGCTTGAAGGGTGACGCTCACACCGTAGTGGGCGTGATGCCCGCCGGCTTTCGCTCCAGCTTTCCCACCGACGTGTGGACGCCGCTTCGGCCATCGCCCACCGGCGAGGGTAGCGGCACCAATTACAAAATCCTGGTTCGCCTTCCGCCGGGAATGAGTTGGGAGGGTGCCGACGCCCGCATCGCCGGCATACAGACGACACGCTCATCGCAACCCGACGCCCCGGAAACCCTCTTCGGGCTGGTACCGCTGAACCGCGCACTGACCGCGGACATGCAACAGCCGTTGCTGCTGCTCCTGGGAGCGATCGTCATCATGCTGCTGGTGGGATGCGCCAACCTGGCCGGTCTGCAGATCGCCCGAGCGCTGGCGCGGCAGCCCGAGATCGCCACCCGGCAAGCGCTGGGTGGTGGCACCGGAGCCATCCTGCGGCAGATGGTGACCGAGAACGTGGCGCTGGGGATTCTGGGCGGGCTGGCCGGACTCGCCGTTGCATACCTGGGCATCGACGGACTCGAGGCGCTGGTGCAGGCCCACTTCGACACCTGGCGGACCATCGACCTGGACGCTCGGGCGCTGGCCGCGGCCTTCGGCCTGACCGTGCTGGCGACGCTGCTGTTCGGGCTCGCTCCCGTGTTGCAGGTCCGCAAGTTCGACGTGCGCGGTGTCCTCGCCGGCGGATCGCGCACGGTGATGGGGGGAGGAGGTCATCGGCTACGCAAGGCTCTGCTGGTAGGCGAGGTGGCGCTGGTAACAGCTCTACTGTCTGGGGCCGGACTGCTGGTGCGGAGTTACGGTTACCTGGACCGACTGGACCCGGGCTTCGACGCCGAGGGCGTGCTGACGGTGCAGCTCTCTATGGACGACGCCCGTTACTCCAGCGCCGCCGAGGTCAACCGCTTCATCGACGAAACCCTGGCCGGCATCGAGCGGCAACCCAGCGTTGCATCGGCCGCCGTCGCGCTCACACTGCCCTACGAGCGGCCGCTGAACATGCCGTTCAGGATAGTCGGGGTCGAAGACCCGGAAGGGACCTATCGAATCGCCAACGTTGTATACGTCACTCCCGATTTCTTCGAGACGTTGGGGGTGCCGCTGCTACGCGGTCGAAACCTGGAGACCGCGGACGGTCCCGATGCACCCACGGTGGTGATCGCGAACCAGGCCTTCATCGACGCAAACCTGGTGGACGGTCCGGCGATCGGATCGCGTCTGACCTTCGGCGGCCGAGAGTTCGAGGTGGTGGGAATCGCCGGCGACGTGCAGCAAGCCCGCGGCGGCTGGGGCTCGTCCGAGCCGATCTGGAAGTCACCGACCTTGTATATATCCGCCGCCCAGGCCGGTGACGGGTTCTTCCGTGGCATTCACATCTGGTTCTCACCCAGCTGGCTGGTGAAGACGACCGGCAGTCCCGCAGGCCTCGCCGCCTCCATCACCAACACCATCCACGACGTGAACCCCGACATGCCGGTGGCGCGAGTCACTCTGCTGTCGGAGGTAATGGCCCAGGCGCTGGCCCGGCCTCGCTTCGAGGCGATGTTCCTGGTGATCGTGGCCGCCTTTGCACTGCTGCTGGCCGTGGTTGGGCTGTACGGAATCGTGGCCAATGAGGTGGTAGAACGCACGTCTGAGATGGGGCTACGGATGGCGCTGGGCGCGACACCGGGCAAGGCGGTCTGGACCGTCGGTTTGCCCGGGCTACAGCTAACCGTGGTTGGGTTGGTCGCCGGCGGTGTACTCACCGCGATCACTGGCCGCTGGATCGCGCAGGTAATCTGGGGCGTCGTACCCTACGATCCGATCACCCTGGGCGTTGTGGGAATCGGTGTCACCGTGTTGGCGGCGACGGCCAGCTTCGTACCGGCCACACGCATCGCGCGCCTGGAGCCGTCGACGATATTGCGCGAGGAGTAGCGGGAGCTCGAGCGGATCATCCCGACGGACTCAAGCCGCTGAAACCCCTTCCCTGCGCCCGCGTAGGGACAGAGGAAGATTGTCGAAGCCCGGCCCCAACCGGCACCCGCTGACGAAAGAAGGGTCATGCGCCCAGCCGGTCTCACCTTCGCTCTGTTTGCAGTCTGTCTCGGGGCCTGGAATCCAGGCTTGATACGGGCCCAGTCTCCGGTCGAGGCCCCACCGATCATTC
>JBDHGH010000130.1:0-10367 GCA_039589995.1 Gemmatimonadota bacterium
TGGCATCACGGCACGCTCACGGCCTCCGTTTCGCCCATCGTGGCCGGCCGCATGCTGCGGCTGCCGTGGGAGACGATCCACCACGCCATCGGGATCTCAGCTTCGCACCACTGCACGCTGGGCGCGGTGACCGCCGGCAAGCTTACGATGATGAAGAACACCGTGGACCCCATGGCCACGCAGGCGGGCGTGATGGGAGCGCTCCTGGCCGAGAAGGGCTACTCGGGTCCCGAACATGTCATCGATGGAAAAGAAGGTCTCGTCCACTGCATGGGCCCCGAATGGAAACTCGAGCTCCTGACCGAAGGGCTCGGCGAGTCCTGGCGGATCGAGCGCTGCGGAATGAAGGCGTTCCCCACCGAGGCCCTGACCCACGCTCCGATTTCGGCCGTGATCGAGTTGGTTCAGCAGAACGACCTCCAGCCCGAGCAAGTCGAGAAAGTTCATATCCGCTCGTTGGCTCGTGCCGCCGACATTCTGGCGGATCCGACGAAGTACGATCCACGCAGCAAGGAGACGGCGGACCACAGCCTGCCCTATGTGGTCGCCGCGGCGGTCGTACACCGTCAAGTTACGCCCGCACAGTTCGAGATGGACGCGATCATGGACCCACGTGTCCGGGAACAACTCAATAAGGTCGAAGTCGTCGCCGACCCCGACATCGAGGCGGTATTCCCCGAGCTGCAGCGCGTGATCGTCTCTATCACGACGACGGACGGCGAGGAGTACAGCGAGCAACTCGACTACCCGAAAGGCGACCCGCGGAATCCGCTGACCGACCAGGAAGTCGAAGAGAAGTTCGATGCCCTTGCGGGGCCTGTGCTGTCGAGTTCGGCGAGGGCACGATTGAAGGATGCGGTCTGGAGCCTTGAAGACCTCAAGGCTGTTAGTGACTTGATGGATATGTGTAAGGCCGATATCGGTTGAGTCGGCGAGTTTTGTGTCTTGGATGGTTACTCGGGCCACCTGTAATCAGTAATCAGTGGCGACAAGTGTGATCGATAACGTCGTAGGTACTTGCAGGCAGTCCTGCGGCGTCAGAGAGGACACTTGGGCCCACTGATTACTGATTACAGGTAGCCTTTGATACCAACCCAGAAGACCAATCGGGGCATTAGATGTCTCAGACCATTGTAGAAAAGATAGCAAAGCGGCACCAAACCCAGGGACCGGACCGGGCCCTACGTACCGGCGATGTAGTCTCGCTCCGGCCACGCCACGTGATGACGCACGATAACACGGCTCCGGTGATGAAGAAGTTCCGGGCGATTGGAGCGGCGAAGATCCGTGATCCGCGGCAGCCAGTGTTTGCATTGGACCACGACATCCAGAACAAGTCCGAGGACAACCTGGCCAAGTATTCGGAGATCGAGGCGTTCGCCAAGGATCAGGGCGTCGACTTCTATCCTGCGGGGACCGGGATCAGTCATCAGATCATGGTGTCGCACGGTTACGTGGTGCCGGATTCGCTGGTGGTCGGGTCCGACTCGCACTCTAATATGTACGGCGCGCTCGGGGCGGTGGGCACACCGGTGGTTCGCACCGACGCCGCCGCGATTTGGGCCACCGGCGAGTTTTGGTGGCAGATCCCCCGGACCGTACAGGTCGTCCTGAACGGCTCGCTTGGCAGCGGCGCCACCGGCAAGGACGTCATCGTCACCCTCTGCGGGCTGTACAATCAGGGCGAAGTGCTGAACGCCGTGGTCGAGTTCGTGGGCCCGGGAGTGCGAAGCCTTTCCATGGACGCGCGAATGGCCATCTCCAACATGACCACCGAATGGGGTGCGTTGGTCGGATGGTTTCCTGCGGACGGTGTCACCCTCGACTATCTGAGGAAGCGCAAGGCGGTCTTGGAAGCCCGTGGACCGTTCGACCGCTTCATTAACGACGACCTCGCCGGTTGGGAACGAGATCCCTTGATGCCGGACCCCGACGCCGACTACGCCGGGCGTATCGAGCTCGACCTGTCAGCTATCAGTCCTCACGTGTCGGGTCCCGACAGCGTCCAGGTGATGCGATCACTGGCCGACATCGAGAGGGACAAGATCGCCATCCACAAGGCCTATCTTGTGTCGTGCGTGAACAGTCGGCTCGAGGACATCGAGGCAGCCGCCGAGGTGATACGCGGCAAGAAGGTCGCCGACGGTGTGGAGTTCTACATCGCCGCCGCAAGCGCCGAGGTCCAGGGCGACGCAGAGACGAGTGGCGCCTGGAGCGCGCTGCTCGATGCCGGAGCGCAACCGCTGCCACCCGGCTGCGGGCCCTGCATCGGATTGGGCATGGGGTTGCTCGAGCCCGGCGAAGTCGGGATCTCGGCTACCAACCGCAACTTCAAAGGACGCATGGGCTCTCGCGATGCGCGGGCTTACCTGGCCAGTCCACAGGTCGTAGCAGCATCGGCCGTCGCCGGCCACATCACCGGCCCGCAACCCTCCGACGGGCGCTGCCCCGCCTACTCGTTCCAGAAACTCGAGCCCAAGAGCGACGGACCGCGCGAGACCGTCGAGATCCTGAAGGGTTTCCCCGAGCGAATCCGGGGACGACTGGTTTTTCTGCCTCAGGACAACCTCAACACCGACGGCATCTACGGAAAGGACTACACCTACAAGGAGCTGACTCCGGAAGAGATGGCACAGGTCGTCATGGAGAACTACGACCCGACCTTCCGATCGTGCATGAGCCCGGGCGACGTCCTGGTCGGCGGCTACAACTTCGGCACGGGTTCGAGCCGCGAACAAGCGGCCACGTCACTGCAGGCGGCCAACATTCCGCTGGTCATAGCGGGAAGCTTTTCGCAGACCTACCTGCGCAACGCGTTCAACAACGGCTTCGTCTGCATCGAGTGCCCGGAGCTTTTGGAAGACCTAAAATCGAAGCTGGCGGACAACATCTCGTCTGGCGAACTCACGATAGTCCCCGGAGACGACATCGACATTGACTTCTCAGCCGGCGAGGCGGGGTACGCCGGCAAGACCTATCGGTTCCCGCCGCTTGGTGAGGTACCCCAGAGACTAGTAGTGGCAGGCGGAATCGAGAATGTGGTGAGGGAAGAGCTGGGATTGTAAGCTCGGCGGATGATTGCTTGGGCCACCTGTGATCAGTAATCAGTGGGCCCAAGTCGAGCGACCAAGATGGCTGCTGAGGCTGACTGTAATCAGTAATCAGTGGGCCCAAGTGTCCTCTCTGACCCTGCAGGAGAGTATGGGAGTGCTTGCACGTAGCATCAACGAAATCGATCACACTTGACGCCACTGATTACTGATTACACGAGCCCGTGAAACCAACTTTGTAGAGGAAACGAAACGCGAAAATGGCAAAATACACAGTAGTATCGATGCCCGGTGATGGTATTGGGAAGACAGTACTGCCCGAGTCGATTCGAGTGCTGGATGCTGTCGGTTTCGATGCCGAGTATGTGCACGCCGACATAGGTTGGGACTGCTGGATCAACGACGGTAATCCTCTGCCCGAGGCGACCATCGATTTGTTGCGCGAGCACAAGTTGGGGTTGTTCGGAGCGATTACATCCAAGCCCAAAGGCGAGGCTGTGAAGGAGTTGCGGGCGGGGCTTCAGGACAAGGGGCTAGTCTATTACAGTCCGATCGTGGGTTTGCGGCAGAGGTTCAACCTGGATGTGTGCATCAGGCCCTGTCGTTCGTTCCCGGGGAATCCGCTGAACTTCATTCGCCAGGCCGCGGACGGAGGGTCCGAGGAGCCCAAGGTCGACGCGGTCATCTTCCGCCAGAACACCGAAGGGTTGTACGCGGGCATCGAGTGGACCAATCCGCCGGATAACGTTCGCGATGCTTTGGCAACTCACGCGAAGTTCAAGGGCTTTGCCGATGTCCCCAGCGCCGAGATCGCGATATCGACGCGCGTGTTCACGCGTAATGCGTGTCGTCGCATCGTCGAGGCGGCATTCAATTACGCGAAGAAGCACGGCTACCCCTCGGTGACCATCTGCGAAAAACCCAATGTGCTGCGCGAGACCTCGGGAATGCTCGAAGAGGTGGCTGAGGAAGTGCAGGCCGGCTTCCCCGACATCCAGCGCTGGTCGACGAACATCGATGCCCAGATGATGTGGCTGACGAAGAACCCCGAGGACTACTCGGTGATCGTGGCGGGCAACATGTTCGGCGACATCGTGTCCGACGCCTTCGCCGGACTGGTCGGCGGCCTTGGGTTCGCCTGCTCGGCCAACATCGGCGACGAGGTGGCGGTTTTCGAGCCCACCCACGGCTCGGCCCCGAAGTACGAGACCCTCGACCCACCGATCGTGAATCCCATCGCCATGGTTCTCAGCGCGGCGATGATGCTCGATCACGTGGGCGAGACCGACAGGGCCACGAACATTCGCGACGCCATCGCCGCTGTCGTCAAAGAGGGCAGAGTTCGCGCCTACGACATGATGCGCATTCCCGGCGGCCCCAAAGTGATCTCGAAGGGCGCGGCAACGACGACGCAGGTGACAGACGCGATCATCGAGCACTTGAGCTAGGAGGTTTCCATGGCCTCTGGCGCTTCGAGCGCGAATATGGGCCGCGGAGCCGCCGGTCCGCAGGGCGATGATGTGCGTTCTGACCTGCACGTCGTCGTCGAGTTCAGCGATGCAGGCGGCGTGCAGTTCGAACTGGATTCGCGGGTCGCCGGACTCTACGGCGATTCGATCCGCGAGACCGCCGAGCAAGTGCTGAACGCGCTTGGCGTGGCGAACGCCCGCGTGACGATCGACGACATGGGCGGTCTTCCATTCGTCATCGCCGCGAGGGTCGAAGCCGCCGCACGTCGGGCGGGCGCCGAGGGTAAGGGCGACCCACGACCGCAGCGTATGGTGACTCGAGACGGGCCGACGGCGCGCGACCGGCTGCGCCGTTCCCGGTTGTACCTGCCGGGCAATCAACCGAAGCTGATGGTCAATGCCGGATTGCACCGCCCCGACGGCGTCATCCTGGATCTCGAAGACTCGGTCCACCCCGACGAGAAGGACACGGCGCGATGGGTCGTACGCAACGCGCTGCGCTGTGTCGATTTCATGGGTGCCGAACGTATGGTTCGCATCAACCAGCTGCCGCTGGGATTCGAAGACCTGAAAGCGATCGTACCGGAAGGACCCGACCTGATCTTGATTCCGAAGGTGGAGCACGCGGAGCAAGTCGCGGAGGTGGACGAGCGGATCCGCGGGATTCGCTCGCAGGACGGCGACGGCCATTCGATCTGGTTGATGCCCATACTCGAGTCGGCGCTCGGCGTCGAGAACGCCTTCGAGATCGCGCAGGCCGCGGAAACAGTCGTGGCCCTGACCATCGGCCTGGAAGACTACACCGCCGACCTCGGAGTCCCAAAGACACAGGACGGTGAGGAGTCGGCCTGGGCCCGGAGACGCTTGGTCAACGCGGCTCGCGCCGCCGGCCTCCAGGCTATCGATTCCGTCTACGGCGATGTCGGAAATGTGACCGGACTGCTCGAGTGGGCGCATCGTTCCCGCGCCCTCGGATTCGAGGGCATGGGCTGCATCCATCCTCGCCAAATCGAGCCGATTCACCAGGCCTTTGCGCCGACGCAGGACGAGATCGAGAAGGCACAGAAGATCGTCGCCGCCTTCGAAGAAGCCCAGTCGAAGGGCTTGGGCGTCGTCCGGCTGGGAACGAAGATGATCGATCCCCCGGTGGTGCTGCGCGCGCATCGTCTAGTGCAAAACGCTCGGAGAATGGGACTTCTGGGAGAGTGATTAGTCATCTGTGACTAGTCATTGGTTTCTGGTTATTGAGGGTAAGAAGCGATCCGTGTCATCGACATGAATAGACCTATCGAACTCATCGAAAACGCCGTCGGCCGTCGCGTACCGACTGTCGTCAACGGCAAAGAGCAGACTCCGTTCCAGGGCCCCGGGTCGTACGGGCCGCGCGGCTTCAAGCGCGCGCCGCCCATCCGCTCGTGCCGCGACTACCCGGCGAACGGCGACAAGCGGGTTCCGGATTTGAAGACGGCACTGCAGATGTGTGGTCTGAAGGACGGGATGACCATCTCCACTCATCATCATCTGCGAAACGGAGACGAGGTCGCTCTGGCCATGCTCAACGCGGCGGCCGAGCTCGGTGCGACGGACCTCATGTGGTTTCCCAGCGCCTCTTTCCCTTGCCACGCGCCGGTCATCGATTTGATGGATCAGGGCGTCGTCCATCACATCGAAGGAAGCATGAACGGCCCCTTGGGTCGTTACTGTTCGGAAGGCAAGATGCGCGGGATGGGCGTGCTGCGTTCCCACGGCGGGCGCTGGCAAGCGATCCAAGATGGCGAAGTAAATATCGACATAGCCGTAATCGCGGCGCCGACCGCTGACCCGTTCGGTAACGCCAACGGGTCTCACGGCCCTTCCGCCTGCGGGTCGCTGGGCTTCGCACTGGCCGATTCGGTCTATGCGGACTACGTCATCGTGGTGACCGACAACCTGGTCCCCTTCCCCGCCATCCCCTGGCAGATCCAGGGGAACAACGTGGACATCGTGGTAGAGATCGATTCCATCGGCGATCCCAGCAAGATCGTCTCCGGCACCACACAGTTAACCAAAAGCCCCGATCGCCTTCTCGTGGCCGAGTACGTCGCCCGCTTTTATAAGGACGCGGGCATCATGCGGGACGGGTTCTCGTTCCAAGCGGGCGCCGGCGGCATTGCCCTGGCCTTCGTCGATTTCCTGAAGGAGCAGATGAAGGAAGCGGGAGTGAAGGCTCGTTTCGTTCGTGGCGGCTCGACTCAGTATCTGGTGGACCTGATGAACGAAGGGTTGACGGACTATATACTGGACGGCCAGACCTTCGACCTGGCGGCCGTCGAGTCCATCGCGTCGGACGCGCGTCACGTTCCCACGTCACCGTTCACCTCGTACAACTATCACGGCAAGGGGAATTTCGCTTCGATGGTCGACGCGGTCGTCCTCGGTGCCACCGAGGTGGACGTGAACTTCAACGCGAACGTCAACACACACTCCGACGGTGTGCTGCTCCACGGCATCGGCGGCTGGCAAAACTGCCTGTTCTCGGGCTGCACGATCCTCGCCTTGCCGTCTTTCCGCGACCGCATCCCCGTCCTGGTCGACGAGGTCACCACGATAACCGGTCCGGGCGAGCTCATCGATGTGATCGTCTGCGAGCGTGGCATCTCCATCAACCCGCTGCGCACCGACCTGCTCGATGCCGTAAAAGGGTCCGACTTGCCCATCAGACCCATCGCGGAGATCAAGGACGAGGTCGAGGTATTGATGGGCGGCCCACCGGCGAAACCCGCTCTGTCCGACAACCCGGTGGCGGTCATCAAGTGGGTCGACGGAACCGTCCTGGACACGGTTTGGCAGGTGGAGGAGTGATCGAAGAGATCCAGACAATAGTCGCCGCCGCCAGGAACGACGGCCGCGACATTCTGCTGGAGACCGAAGGATTGCAGATCCTGCGGGCGATGGGCATCCCGACACCCCACCACGACGTAGTCAAAGACACGGTCTCTACCCTCGAGCTATCCGATTTCACTGGAGAGAAAGTCGTCATCAAAGTCGTGTCACCGGACATCCTCCATAAGAGCGATGTCGGGGGAGTCGTCATCGCATCCAGAGAGCACGAGGCAATCGCCGACTCGATTGTGAGAATGCAGAAAGGCCTGCAAGGCCGGGACGTGCGCGGCTTTCTGGTCTCGGAATACGTCCCCTACGATCCCTCGCTGGGCGGTGAACTCCTGTTCGGAGCCCGCTGGACGGACGATTTTGGAGTTGTCGTAACCTACAGTGCAGGCGGTATTTACACAGATGTCCTCGCCCGATACTTCAAGGAGGGTGCGGGCGCCGCTGTCGCCTCGACGGCGGGACTGGATCGGGCGACGGCCGAGAAGGCGGTCCGCCGCGTCGCAGTCACGAGCCTGGTCACCGGCCAGCTGCGCGGGCAGACTCCACGCATCGGTTTGATCGAGCTCGTCGACATGTTCATGCGGTTCGCCGGTCTGGCGAACGCGGTCGTTCCAGAATACTTGAGCGAGATCGAGGTCAATCCCTTCGTGATCAGCCGGGGGCGGCTGCTCGCTCTCGATGTCTTGGCCAAGTGTGGAACTCGCACGAGACCTGAACTGACCGAAAGACCTGTACACAAAATCCGGAACCTGCTCGAGCCTCGCACGATTGCCATCGTCGGCGTGTCCGAGCGGATGAACCCCGGTCGCATCATTCTCAACAACCTGATTAGAGACGGATTCGACAAGCAGCGGATCTTCATCGTGAAGCCAGGGTCGGACGCGATTGAGGGGGTCACCTGTCATCCCGACATTCGATCGCTTCCCCAGAAGGTGGACCTCCTCATACTCGCCATCGCGGCGGCGCAAATCCCAGAGGCTCTCTCTGACGTCGTCGATGAAGAGAAGGCCGAGAGCATCATCGTGATAACCGGTGGCCTGGAGGAGAAGGAAGGTACCGAGGACATCACCTCTGCGATGCGATCGACCTTGGAGCGAGCACGCGACAGCGAGTGGCGGGGTCCGGTGATCAACGGCGGAAACTCCATGGGAATCCGCTCGCAGCCCGGGGGCTACGACACCACGTTCATCCCCCAATACAAGCTTCCAAAGCCCGAGGCACCGACCTATCCCGTCGCTTTCATCTCGCAGAGCGGCGCCTTCGCCGTAGCGAAGACCAGCAAGCTTGGGTTCCACTCCCGGTACGTCATATCCATCGGGAACCAGATGGACCTGACCATCGGCGACTACCTGGAATATCTGAAGGACGATCCCCAGCTGGAACTGTTCGTCGTTTACGCCGAGGGGTTTCGGCCCCTCGACGGACTGAAATTCATCGAAGCGGCTCGCCAGATCACTTCGCGGGGAAAGACGGTCATACTATATAGAGCCAGTCGGACGCCGGAGGGCGCCCGAGCTTCCGCTAGTCATACGGCTGCTATAGCCGGCGACTACGTCGTCACCCGCGAACTGGCCCGACAAGCCGGCGTGCTCGTATGCGAGACCACAGAGGACTTCGAGGATCTCGTCAGACTCTTCACGCTGCTCGCCCCCAAACAGGTGACGGGTCGTCGCCTGGCCGCGATCTCGAACGCGGGCTTCGAGTGCGTGGCCATGGCCGACCATCTTGAATCCTTTCGACTTGCTGAGCTGTCGGAGCGAACGACCGTAAGCCTGAGCTCGCATTTCGCCAGGTTCCGGTTGGATCAGGTGGTCGATGTACGCAACCCGCTGGATCTCACGCCTATCATGACCGACGCGCCCTACGAAGAGGCCGTACGGACGATGATGGAGGATGAAAACGTGGACGTGGGGCTCGTCAGCTGCGTGCCGCTGACCGGTGCCCTACATACGCTGCCGCCCGGCGAGCTCCACAATGAAGACGTCGGCCACGAGGAATCCATCGCCTGGCGTTTGATCCGCCTCAAGGACGAGATCTCGAAACCCTGGGTGGCGGCGGTGGACGGCGGTTCCATGTTCGACCCCCTGGCCATGCTCCTCGAAGAGAACGGCGTTCCGACCTTCAGAACGGTGGAACGGGCCCTCAGGCTTTTCAGCCGATACTGCGACGCCAGGATCAACCGGGCCTGATTCGCTCGCGGAACGCCCTGCAGACTCCTATAATAGGCGGTCATTTCCAACTCAGCTCATATGAGAGGTGTGCCATGATCTCATCGCGCTCGCTCATCGTTGCAGCCCTCGTGTGCGCCGTATCAGCGCCCGGGGCGGCACAAGAGGCCGCGGAGAAGAACGACAAGTGGGACGTCACCGCGTCCCTGGGCCCATCGTCTACGGTGACGTTCGAGGTCTCCGAAGGCACCTGGATGAACGTGGACGTTAGCCCCGACGGAGGCACCGTCGTTTTCGATCTGCTGGGCGACATCTACACGATGCCTGTGGAGGGCGGACGAGCGACCCGGATCCTCGGGGGACCCGCGTTCGCAATGCAGCCCCGCTTCAGTCCCGACGGACGCTCCATCGCGTTCATCAGCGATCGCGACGGCAACTTCAACATCTGGCTCACCGACACCGATGGGGCAAACCCGCGACAGGTATCCAAAGAGAAGTCTCGCGAGGTGAACAGCCCCGCTTGGTCGCCGGACGGAGAATACATCTTCGTTCGCAAGCACTTCGTGGAACAGCGGTCGCTTGGGGCCGGCGAAGTGTGGATGTACCACGTCAGCGGGTCGGGCGGGCTACAGGTGACCACGCGGACCAGCTGGCAGAAAGACGCGGGCGAACCGGTAATCTCACCCGATGGGAAGTTCCTCTACTACAGTAAGGACGTCACGCCGGGGCAGTCCTTCCAGTACAACAAGGACCCCAACGGAACGATCTACGCGATTTTCCGACGCGACCTGTTGGATGGAAGAGAAGAG
>JBDHGH010000131.1:0-10191 GCA_039589995.1 Gemmatimonadota bacterium
AGGGCGAACACGATGTAGTCGCCGCCCAGCAGAGCGGCTTCGGTTGCGCTGGTCTGCCGGCGCTGGCCTCCCTGCTCGGCCGCACCGGGCCGACCGCCGCCACCGGGCCCGCCCATGCCGCCGGCCTGACGCAGTTGCTGCATGACGCGCCGCTCATCGGCGCTGAGCGACTGGAAGGCCGTTGGCATGTCGCTGGCGCCTTCCAACTTCTTGATCGCGGAGCGCGCGGCTTCGGGATCGACGCCCTCGGGCAAGGTGATCTCCTGTCCGCGCCAGGTCACCTTCTCACCGGTGGCATCTCCGGCGTCGGCCATCTCCGTTCCCCGTGCGCCTTCGGGACGGTCGCGTTGCTGCGCAGCCAGTTGGTCCGCCACGGTCTCGGCGTCCATGCCCAACACTTCAGCCGCCGAGCCCACGTCGCGAGTCGTGCGCAGCGCAGAGTTGGGGACGGCCAGAACACCCTGGCGCGATCCCACGTGCACCTCGACCTCCGCGTTCATCCCGGGCTTGAGCAACCCGTCGGTGTTGGGAATCCGAACCAGCACCGGGAACATCGTAACGTTCTGGGTCACTGTGGCTTGCGGCTCGATTTTCAGAACTTGGCCCTGGAACGGGCGGTTCGAGTACGCATCCACCGCGATGGTGACCCTCATGCCGGGCTGGACCTTACCGATGTCGGTCTCGTCGACCAGCGCGCGTACCTGCACCGTGTCCAGGTCCGCCATCTGCAGCAGGACGGTTCCGCCGCCGACCTCGCGAGTGGCAGACGAGATGACGCTGCCCTCCTCAACGTTCTTCTGGATGATCACGCCGGAGATCGGCGCTTTCACCTCGGTGTCCTCGGCGGAGATGCGCGCGTCTTCCAGCGACCGCTCGGCCCGCACCAACTGCGCGGTGGCGCTGGCGACCGCCAGCCTCGAGTCGTCGTACTCCTGCTCGGTGATCGACTGCGTCTTATGCAGCCCTTCGGCGCGACGCAGCTTGGACTCGGCGTTCTCGAGTTGGGCCTCGGCGAGCTGCAGGTCGGCTTCGGCCTGTCGCAGCGTAGCTTGGGGAATCCGCGGGTCGACGCTTACCAGCAAATCGCCGGCGGATACCTCGTCTCCCGTCTCGACGTTGATCTCGAATACCTCGCCCGATGCCTTCGACTTGACCTCGACGGTTTTTATCGGCTCGACGGCGCCCGCGGCGCTGGCCGAGACCACGATGTCACGAGCGGTGACCGCGATCAGGCGATAGGGAGGCGCCACGACCTCTTCGCCGTTCCTGAGCATGACCGCTGCGACCACGGCCACGGCAACGACGACGATGACTCCGATAATTCCTATGCGCTTCATGAGTGTCTCTCTGTTAGACTAGTGCACGTTGCGATCATTTCGGTCACAGCTCGCGACCGATGACCGCCTCTATCTCTGCCTTGGCGACAAGATAATCCAGCCTGGCTTGAATGATATCCACCTCGGACTGGTCCAGGCCGACCTGCGATACGAGTACATCGAGTATCGTGGCTGCACCGAGACGATACCGTTCCTGCTGAACGCGCAGGTCCTCATCGTTGGCGATCCGGTTGGCGAGCGCGATCTCGAGTCGAATCTCGGCCGCCGCCAACGACGTCACGTACTGGGTGATCTGAGCGTTCACTTGTCGCCGCGTATCCTGGGCCACGGCGCGCTGATTGTCCCGGGCTACGGCGCTGCGAGTGCGGTTCAATTCGCGACTGAAACCGTTGAACAGCGGCCAGGAAGCTGAGAGGCGAAGCGACCAGGCGGGATTCCAATCGGTGATCAGCTCGGTGCCAGCCCACGTCCGAGAATACGAAGCGGAGATGCTGGGAAGGTACTGCCCGAACGAGGCGTTGAACTGTGCCTGAGCGGCGTTGGCTTGCGCATCGGCCTGGTAGATGGCGGGAGATTGGGCCAGCGCTTCCAGCCTGACCGCCGCGGTATCGATCACGGCGATCTCCAGCAATCGGTCCTCGAAGACTGTGCGCACTGTGCCGTCGAATCCAATCAGTCGAGCCAAGTTCGCACCGGCGATGGCCAGCTGCGTTACGGCGTTCAGCTTCTGCAACCTCGCGTTCGCCACCTCCACGCTGGACCGCAACGTGTCGGAGCGCGTCGCGGTGCCGGCGGCCAGCTTCTCGCGGGACACATCGAGTTGCTCGGTGGCCCGCTCGATTTGCCGATCCGATACTCGATCGAGTTCCTCGGCTGCCAGAGCGCTGAAGTACGCCTGTTTGACCTGGAGGACCGTCTGGAACCGCTGGTTGACCAGGCTGGCGTCGGCGGCCAGGGCATCGGCGCTGGCTGCTTTCCCGTTGTACAGCCGGGTCAATCCATCGAACAGTACCAGCGAGGTGCTGATATTGGCGGAGTAAGCGGTTGACGATCCGACGGTAACGCGCTGGTTCTCTTGATCGAAGCGGTTTACGGAGTTGGAGCTAAACCCGCTGCCCACGCTGAGGCTCGGCAGCCAGTTCCCCAAGGCCTGCCGCTTCGTAGCACTCGCCGTGGTCACCTGGCCCCGGGCCTGTACCATCCCGGGCTGCACCCGTAGCGCCAGATCGATGGCCTCGCCTAGCGTCACGGTTGGGGTCTGGGCTGTGGCCGGGCCGGCGCTCAGGAATGCTGCCAACGCGACCGCCGCTACGCCGCCGAATGTGATTCTCGCCTGCATATGTCCTTTCTCCCGTCGGAGATGGTGTTCTCACCCCATTAGACAGCCGAGAGGCTGGCAGTGTTGAGGGGCATCTGGACGGTCGCTTGCTGGACCGGCGGACAGGTGGCATCTTTGCCCCCGTTTTCCTGGCCGCTGGATCCTGGGGGGAACTTCGAGGCAGTAAGTAGTGATTAGTGATTGGTGAGTAGATCTGGTAATGAACGGAGTCGAGAGATTGCAGGATAGAGCGACGTTGGCCGGCGGGTGCTTCTGGTGCCTGGAGGCGGTATTTGATGAACTGCGCGGTGTCGAGAACGTCGAGTCGGGCTACGCCGGCGGGCAACGTCCCAATCCGACGTACGAGCAGGTCTGTGCGGGAACGACGGGACACGCCGAGGTCGTGCAGGTCGAATACGACCCCGAGGTCCTATCCTACAGAGACCTGCTCGCCGTCTTCTTCTCGATTCACGATCCGACGACCCTGAATAGCCAGGGCGCCGACGTGGGAACCCAGTATCGCTCGGCCATTTTCTACAATTCAGCGGAGCAGAAGGCGACGGCGGATGAACTTATCCGCGACTTGGAAGCGCAGAAACTATGGGACGATCCTATCGTCACCGAGGTGACCGAGCTCGAGACGTTCTATCCCGCCGAGGACTACCACCGGGACTACTTCGCGCGGAATCCGGGCCAGGGCTACTGCAACGTGGTCATCGCGCCCAAGGTTGCTAAATTCCGGCAGCACTATGCCGAGAAGCTAAAGAAGTAAAGGACCTGGAGCGCGAACGACGATGCAACCGAAACTGATATACTTAGTAGTTGGGGCCGCGGTGGGCTTTGGCGGCGGAATTCTGGCCGGACGCGCCAGCGCCCCCGACGCCTCGGAGTGGAGCCGGACCTTCGGGATCGAGCTGGAAGGACGGCCGCTGCACGGTCCGAAGGACGCAGCGGTAACCATCATCGAGTTCACCGACTACGAGTGCCCCTTCTGCCAGCGCTACACGCTGACCACGTATCCCGCCCTGCTCAAGCAGTACGGCGACAACGTGAACTACGCCGTCCGTCACTTTCCGGTCAGCTATCAGCACCGGCGGGCTCACAAGGCGGCCCAAGCGGCAGAGTGCGCCGGCGACCAGGGCAAGTTCTTCGTGTACCACGACGTTCTGTTCAAGAACAATCGTCAGTTGGACGATCGCAGCCTGGTCGGGTACGCGGCCCAGGTTGGCTTGAACACTCAGGTGTTCGAGGATTGCCTGCAGTCGGGAGTCAAATCCGCCATCGTCGACGACGATGTCCAGGCGGGGATCTCTCGCGGCCTGCAGGGCACGCCCTCGTTCATGGTGAACGGCGCATTGATCGTGGGTGCGCAGCCCGTCGAAGTGTTCCAGCGCTATATCGATAGAGAACTATCGGGCGACTAGGCGGGCTTTCTGCATTCGTCTCCACCTACCGATTTGCCCGCTACCTTGATAAATTTCTAAACTACCCCTCTCCCCGTTACCCGCCCTCATTCCCTGAGAAGCGTCCGGGTCCACAGTCCACGGCCGCGCAGATTACTGGAACATGAGCGGAGGTTCCGTCATCACGGGCTCGACTTTCCACCGCCGATGGCAACTCGCCTTGATGGGTCTGGCGTTCTCGCTCGCCATCCCTCGAACGGCGACTGCGCAGCGAGCCATCGACGTGCGCATCGGCACGTGGGAAGTGGCGGGCCGGAACCCCTCGCTTTACTCCGCCGGTTATGGTCGCAATTTCTGGGGCCCATTGGGCTTCAACTTGCGCGGGGTTGCCCTCGTCGATGACGCGTACTCCGACAGTTCGCTCTACGGGTTGGTGCCCGGCCTGACCTTGTTCCGCGGCGCGAGCACCCTGACTCCGTACATGCTCGGTGGCGCCGGTGTGGCTCTGCAGCCGACGAGTACGCCAGAGTTTGTTGCGCTCTGGTACGCTGGGCTGGGCGTCGAGTGGAATCCGTTGGCCTGGATGACCCTCGCCGTCGAGGGCAGCTACCTGGCGGAAGACGGCGGCTTCAACGGATTCTGGGACCTTCGGGCTGGCGATCGTCAGGGCTGGTCGGGAAGCGTCAGCCTGGCGTTCCGTTGGGGAGGTGGCGGCGGTGGTGACGCCGATGTTGGAGAGATGGGTGCGCCTCCCGTATCGACGTCTGGCCCGAGCGAGCCTGACCCGTACGAAGCTCAGCCCATCGAGCCGGATGAAGTCGGTCTCACGCTGGCGGGCCGCGTCGTAAACACGGCGATCGGCGTCATGGGCGAGCCCTATAAGTGGGGTGGGACGAGCACGGACGAAGGGTTCGATTGTTCCGGGCTGGTCTGGTACGCCTATCGAATGCACGGGGTGACCGTACCGCGGGTCAGCCGGGACCAGGCCAGGGCAGGGCACGGCGTCCCGCGTCGGATAGAAGACCTCGAGTCGGGGGATATTCTGCTGTTCGCCAACGGCGGCAGCACGGTGACCCACGTCGGGCTCTACGTCGGTGACGCCCGCTTCATCCACGCCACGACGTCGGGCGGCGTACGAGTCGGGACTCTGGCCGGGGCAGGCGACTCGAACGATCGCTGGTGGCGAGACCGCTGGGTCGGCGCTCGCCGTGTCTTGAATTGACTGCCTTCCGTTCCTACTCGTACTCGTAATCGTGATCGTACTCGTCATCCTACTCCAGAAGAGAGTACGATCACGATTACGAGTACGAGTACGAACAACAGCTAACGAGTCGGTTCCAGCGGCTCTCCTTGTAGAAGACTCTCGCGGATCCGAACCGCCTTCTCGGAGGGGGTTGGGTGCTCCACCAGCGAGCGGCTGATGTCGGTGGAGAGCCGCAGTTCTACCTGCAGGGTGACCTCCTCGCCACCGCGGCGTACCACGACGTCGTACATGGTGCCCTCGGGTACTTCTGCGAAATGCGCCCGGAACTCGTCGAAGCTGTCGTTGTTGACGATTTGTACGGGGCCGGCGCTCAGCAAGTAATCGCCTTCCAGCATTCCCGCTTCCGCGGCCGCGCCATCGTCGGTCAAGCCGGTGACACGCACGCCAGTGCTGTCGACTTCGGGGTAGATACCGACCAAAGGCCGGACGGTCGTATCCGTCTCGATCATTAGCGCCGCCAAGGGCAGGACCTCGTCCCAGGGGTACTCCTCGCGACCGTCCACGTAGCGAGAATAGAAGTCCTCGAACGACACACCGGAAACGCGGTGGACTTCACCCCACCAATCGATCTCGGTGAAGCCGGTAAAGTCGCGCCGATACGTTCGCTCGTAGAGGTTCCGCATCACGTCGTCCAGCGACGCGCGGTTGTCGGTGGCATCGCGGATGAGGATGTCGAGCAGGAAGCCGGCCATCGCGCCTTTGGGATAGTAGATGCCGCCGGTTCCATCACGTACGCCGATCCAGCTGGACAGCGATGCGTCCTCGAGTGCCACGGCGCCAGCGTTCTCGACGCTAGCGACGTCTCCGTTTGAGAACGAATAGAAGTGGTCGCGGTCGACCACGCCGCCGCGTACCAGCGCCAAGTCGTCGTAGTAGCTGGTGATTCCCTCACTGACCCAAAGCAGCGTCGTCGGCTGCGGTTGGCCGTAGTCGTAGGGCACCATCTCGGCGGGCCGCAGGCGCTTCACGTTCCAGGCGTGAAAGATCTCGTGCGCCAGGACCGATCCGGTCACGGCGCTGCCGGCCAGCTGCTGCACGTAGATGCCGAGATGCGAGTTGCGATGCTCCAGCGCCGAGGCGCCGCCGTATTCCTCCGGGAAGGCCATGAGCGTGGTGTAGGTCTCGAACGGTGTCTCGCCGAAGACCGCGGCCATCGGCGCCATCATGCCCTTCAGTTGGCGCCAGGTCTCGTCACGCGGGTCACCCGCCAGGAACCCTTCCGGATAGGTGGCCAGCCGGTGCATGACACCGTCGATCTCGACGCTGTCCACGTCGAAGCGCCCGACGAACGTCGGCATGTCCACCAACTCGTGGAAGTCGGCCGCCACGTACTCGTGGTGCGATGACCCGGCTGTCATTCCGGTGGCCACCTTCCAGTCCGGCTCGGTTTCGATCTTCACCTTGGATGGGAAGTCCAGGCTGCGACCTTCAGGATAGAGGAACACGTTGGTGCCGTTGAAGAAGACGAAATCGGCGGCGGACCACGAGCTTCCGGTATCGAGGTTGTCGGCTCGATAGTCGAAGCTCACGCTCACGGTACCCGAGCCCGTGGAGAAGACGCGCCACGTGTCCCAGTCGACCTTTTCCCAGCGTGCTTCGGCGCCTTCGGCGTGAGCGGCAAAGTTGCGCACGTTACGGGCGTAGTTGTCCAATTCGTACGAGCCGGGCGTCCAGGCCGGTAGCGAGAGGATCACCGGGTCTGTTCCGCTGGTTTGGAACGACATCGTGATCGACATCTGGCGGAACGGCGCCGTCGTAGTGTTGTAGGTGACGGTGTACTCCACGTTCGAAATTTCCGCAGAACGCGGTGGCGAGTTTGATTGCGCAAAGGCAGCGCCGGTAACCCAAACGGTGAGGATCAGAACGATCCATACCGGCGCACGACGGGTAGTCATGTGTCCTCCAGTGACTGAGCGGTTTCACTACCTCATGTGGATCAGTACGTTGTCGAATGGCTTGTAGGTTTCGCTTCTAGGGGTTTGACGCTGCGACAGCAAAAAAGGATGCATGGATGGCGATGGACGGCATGAGAAATAGCAGTCCCAGAATCGAGATTGGTCCCAACAGCGTACTTGGAACGGCGATTTTTTTGGCGAGCCTGTGTTTGGCTGGGCCCGCGGCGGCCCAGTTCACGCCGTTCGAGGCGGCGATCGCCGAGTTCGACGCCGAGCTGGCCAGCGGTGTGGCCAAGAACGCCGATGGTTGCTACTCCATCGCCGTTTTCATCGAAGACGAGGTCATCTGGTCGAAGGGTTACGGCTGGGCCGACATCGAGAACACTCTCGCGTGCACCGAGGCAAGCATCGGGCGCACAGGGTCGATCTCCAAGTCGTTTACGGCCGTGGCGATGATGCAGTTGGTGGAGCGCGGGATCATCGGCCTCGACGACCCCGTCGCCGACTATTTCCCCGAGATCGCGAATCTGGCGGACCCACCGGAAGGCATAAAGCCCATCACGTTCCGGATGCTGGCCAGCCATACCGCCGGCCTAATCCGCGAGCCAAACCTGGAGGGCGCCGCTTCCGGCTCTATATATAGGTGGGAGGAGAAGATCCTCGCGTCGATTCCCACGACTCACTTCAAGACGCCTCCGGGAACCGAATACTCCTACTCGAACATCGGGGTCGGCATTCTCGGGCTCGCCAGTTCTCGTGCAGCAGGCGTGCCGTTCATGACCCTGGTTGAAGACCAGATCTTCAGGCCGCTGGGCATGATCGGCAGTACGTTCATCATCAACACACCCGAACTGGCCGCGCGACTTTCCGTGGGCTATGACCGCGACGACCAGAGCGGCGAGCTCAGCTCGGAACAGGCTACGAGAGAGCACTTCGGCCGCGGCTACAAGGTGCCCAACGGCGGGATCTACTCGACCGTGGGCGACCTTGCGAAGTTCGCCGCCGCGATGATGGGCGCGTCGCCGGTGGAGATCCTGTCGGAAGAGAGCAGGGCCGAGATGCTCACACCTCAGCCGCCCGCCGACGGTTACGGTCTGGGTTTTCAGCTTGGGAAAGAGGAGGGGATGCGGATGGCCGGTCACGGCGGTTCAGTGGCGGGTTACAACGCGGGTCTGGTATTCGACCTCGAGTCCAAGGTCGGCATCGCTGTCCTGCGAACGACCAGCTACAACCCTTCGGTCCTCGGTCTACTAGAAAAGCTCGCCGCCGCGCGGCGCTAGGAGAGAGCCTACTTCCCGTTCCCCCGCAGCTTCTCTTCGAGCATCGACCAGTAGATCTCGCAGTATTCGCACGTGCAATCGACGCTGCCGGCACGCAGTCGCTCGCATTCGTGGTGTCCATTCACCGAATGCAATTCCATCCGAATGATCTGGTTCAGACGGGACAGCCTGCCCCCCGACATCGAGGCGATGAGGGCGATCCGCTGATCGTGCTTTCCGTTGGTTTCGGCCGGGCTTTTTGCCTGAGGCTTCGGTCGTTGTGACCTGACATGTGGCCACTGCGCAGCATCTGCGGGCTTGGGGCGGGCCATGTAGGGTATGGGCGCCTTTGCCATTTGTACGGTACCTCGCTGTGCGGCCGCGCTGGGGGGACCGATTCGCGGCGTTCTACAGCGAAATGTGGCAAACAGCATGCCGGGCGGCTGTCGAACTGGACGTGCCGAGGTTATCGGCTACATATTCAGGGGACGCTGTCCACCCCAGAAGGTGAAGGCCATGATGTATAGGGGCTGTGTTTCGCTGTTTGCCATTCTCCTGCTTGCCACGCCCGCGGCTTCCCAGATCATCATGGGCCAGGTCCTCGACGACAGCAGCAGCGCACCCATCGATGGTGTAACGATCACGCTCGTCGACACGCTGGATGCCACATACCGCGCTGTGGTGAACAACTCGGCCGGGGACTTCATCATCGCGATCACGGATCCGGGGACGTACTTGCTACGGGCCAGCCGCCTCGGCTACGCGACCATCGAGACGCCACCGATCGAGATTGCGGAAGGCGAAGTGGTCGAGGTGGAGGTGCGGCTCGCCGTTGAAGCCGTTCAGCTCGATCCGCTCACGGTGGTCGTGCGCCGGCCCGAAACCCAGCGCGAACGCGACCTGCGCGAGTACTACGGACGGGTCGAGCAGTACGGCGATCCCAGGCTCGGCTCGACACAGATATACGGGCGTGATTACCTGCAGAGATGGGACGCGTATAGTCTGGCAGACGCGTTCAGGCTCTTCATACTGTGGAGTCCCAATTGCGTGCCGAAGGTGTTCCTGGACGGCCAGCTTCAAGAAGGCCCCTTCTTGGAGGACCTCAAGCGCCAATCGGTCGCGAACTTCGAGGGCATCGAGCTCTATGCCGGCGGCGGCCCGACGCAGAGTAGGTTCTGGGACCCAGCCGGCTGCGGGGTCATTCTCGTCTGGACGAGGGCGTTGCCCGGGGGCGGTGGCCAGCTGGGCCTCCTGGAAATACTGGCACTGGCCGGGACGGCGGTGCTGCTAGTGGCGCAGGCGGCTTTGCTGGCCTTCTGACGTCGCTGCCTAGTTGGCCATCTGGCGAAACGCGGCGAGAAACACCTTCCGCATCTTGATGCCCTGGAGTTCACCGGAAACGGCATCCAGTGCCCGGAAGTCGTACGACCCGCGTCTCTTGAAGTGCGCGACCCAAAACGGGTAGTGCACCCTCTCCGGCTCAGAGATCTTATCTACCGATACCTTACGTTTATTGCGGAGCCCGTGTTCGAGCAGGAGCCATCGGTACTCTTCCATGGCCGATCCCCGTGCTTCACTCGGAGACTGTAAGAAATCACAGGCTACGCCCTCGCATCCTGATTCTCGCCCGAGCGTGTCTCCGATAAAGACCACCGTGGCCCCAAGAACCGCGTCGATGGCAACGCCCACCCTTTGGGCGCCGACGTCCTGAGACA
>JBDHGH010000132.1:0-10156 GCA_039589995.1 Gemmatimonadota bacterium
GGCACTCAGGCTGAAGTTGTATCGCATCGTGAACGGCGGCTGTCCGCTGCTGAAGTCGAGCACGACCCCGCCGGCCACCTGACCGCCGTAGACGGAACCGCTCAATTCTCGAATTTCCAGGACGCCGTTATCCATGTTGAGATCAAAGGCCACGTTCCGGGCCACGGTCGGTGGGTTGATCAGCTCGGCGATCTCGACGTGCCCGCTCCCATTCATCGGCGGTAGCGCCAATCCGGCGTAGCGCTCGCGGGCGATGTCCTCGGGCGCAAGCCCGTCCAACGTTCGTCCCGCCAAGCGCGCGGCCGCGAGGTCTCCATAGCCAAAGCCCGCGTCATCCACGGTCAGCTCGCTGACGTCGAGGCGATTTGACCTCGCGCTGAATTCGACGAACGGCAGATAGTCTTCTTCGCCACCGCTCAACGCGAACACGATAACGCTTCGACTGGTCAGCGAGAGCGTCAGGTCGCTTTCACCTAGGCGTACCGGGATCGCGTCCGCTTCCAACCCTGTCCCCGTCAGCCGCAACGAAGCCGATGCGATTTGGACGGGTACAGCCAGCGACTCGCTCTGGTAGCTGACTTTTGAAAGTCGAACGGGTCCCGTAAAGCGCAGGCTAGTCAGGTCCTTCGCCCGGCCTGAGAAATCGATGTCGACTGCTACGTCGCCTTCCATCGGCTGCGGATCGTCCTGCAGCTGGGAAAGCCTGGCGAGGTCGAAGCTGCCTCTCAAGTGTCCATCGAGGAACAGAGTCTCGAAGTCTCTAATATCCAGTTCCAGCTCTATTCTCCGACCCAACACGTCCGCCTCGAAGGGCGACACCGACAGGGAGGCCGTGTCGAAATGGATCTTACCCGACCCGTTCGATACGATGCGTCCGAGGTCGCCGTACTCGACGGCCACCTGGTCGAGGTCGACGGACCCAACGATCTCGGGCATGGAGCCCTGGCCGATGCGGCCGCCGACTTTCAACGACAAGCGCGCCACGCCCGATGCGTCGACTTCTGTCGGCTGCGCGTCGGCGGGCAAACTCGCTACGATTCGGGCGACATCGACCTCTTCGGATTCGAGCGTGAGGTCGATCGTCCGCGCTCCCACCAGGCCGTGAACGGTACCCGAGCCCGAGAGGGGTACGTCGCCAACGCGGGCCTGAAGCTCCTGCAGCACCAGGCTATCGCCCTGAAGATCGGCAAACGCCTCGTACTCGAGTGTCAGGTCCGGGATCGCGATGCTGTCCGCGCTCACCTGATCGACCAGTGCGCGGATGGACGCGACATCGATGTTCCCCTGGCTGCGCAGCGCTCCGCTGCCTGGATCGCGTGTAGCTGACAGGCGCGCATCGACGTTCATCCTTGCGCCGCGGCCGCTGGACCGGTCTTCGTAGAGAACGGTACCGTCTCGTAGGACCAGGTCCTCTACGACAAACCCCGCCATTGCCACGGCCTGCGCACCCACGACAGCGCTGGAAGAGGCCCTCTCGGCCAACACGAGCCTGTTGTTTGCGGCTCTCGCTCGAGCGGTTCCGCCCAGACCCTGAAAATTGCTGACGCCATCCTCCCGCACCTCGTACCGGATCGTCGGTCGAACCAATCGTACCTGGCCCAGTTCGATCTCTTTTCGGATGAGCGGCCACAGTCGAACCTGCAAATCCAGAGCGTCCACGCGAAGGGCTGGCTCGCTGCTAAAGCCCCGAGGGTTGGCGATGGCCAGTTGGTCGAGCCTGACTGCGATGCGCGGGAAGACCTTCAACCGCACGGAGGTGAGCTCCACATCACGCCCTATCCTGGACTCGAGCTGCGGTACGACGAGTGCCTGCAGCTTCTCCGGCGGGAAGAGCAGCTTCAAAGTCACGACCCCGCCCACGATCACGACCGCAAGCGCGGCGGTCGTTCCGATTACCCACTTTCGCAATTTGGACCTTCCCACTCGCTCGTCCACCTGACTCCTCGTCAAAACGGTCTCACGGACGGCCACGGTTGCACGGACCCCGGGCCAGCCGAATCCTCATGAACTCTTAATATAGTCAGAGGCGACCGCCACAGTCACAGATCCCAGAGAGATTCACCTGTCCCCAGCCAACGAGCGGGAGCTTTGCAGCACGGCGTCCAGCATCTCGGGAGTCAGCTTGCCGGTGAATGTGTTCTGCTGGCTGGGATGGTACGACGCGATGACCGTCGGCGATCCCAAGCCCAGTTTTACGAGTTGGCCGTGGGCGAACTTGGGGAGTGGCGATGGCATCGGATGGCCACGCCCCCTCAGGATCCGCAGAACCTGTCCGAACGCATATCCACCCAAAGCCAGCACGACTTTCACGCCCGTCAGCAGATCGAATTCTTCTTCGAGAAAGCCTCTGCATCGGTCTCGCTCTTCGGTCGAAGGCTTGTTCGCCGGCGGCGCGCAACGAACGACGGCCGTGATATAGGCACCACGAAGCTCCAGCCTGTCGTCGCGACCGGTCGCGTCAGGCTGACTGGCCATCCCCGACCGATGCAATGCGGCATAGAGAAAGTCGCCGGACCGATCGCCCGTGAACATCCGACCGGTTCGGTTGGCGCCGTGAGCCGCAGGTGCCAGCCCGACCAACAGCAACCACGCATTCGGGTCGCCAAAACCCGGAAGCGGACGACCCCAATACTCTTGATCGGCGAAGGCGGCTCGTTTCTTCACTGCTACCTCCTCTCGCCATTCAACGAGACGAGGACACGCTCGGCAGCTTACTATTCTCGCTTCCAGGCGTTTCCAAGCTTTGGGTGCGTTCAAAGGGGTCTCGGTGGTCTTCTCGTGTAATCAGTAACCAGTGGCTCCTCGGCGACTTCAGCCAACATCTACGCGAGCCGTCTTACGTCGGGGTTGAACCGAAGGCTCGCCCCAGCTATTTGTGGGTACCGTATGTTTGGCGCAACCACTCGATCGAGCTAATGGCAAGTCAACGCAGACCGTTCCTGATCATGCTGGCGATCTCGGTGGTCGCTTTTGTGGCGATCGTCGTAATCGACCTGTTGACGCCCATCCCGCCGAGCGAGCGCCTGCGAGTGTTGCGCCAGGAGATGACCGACCTGCGCATGGCCGCCGACTCCTGCCGACAGGCCCTCGACAGCGAGGAGGCTCGCCTTCTCGCCAGCGACGAACGGCTGGACTCGCTCAGGACTCTCATCGACTACTACGAGGGCCTCGACGCTCGCGGCGTCCCGGCCGACAGCTACGAAGTCTATATAGAGATCTTCAACACATACAACGAGGACATACCCGCTCGAGCCGCCGCCGGCGACACCCTGCAAGCGCACTGGGACGCCTGCCGCACGCTGACCGAGCGGCACAACGCCATAGCCGACTCGGCCAAGGCTTTGGCTGAGGGCCTCGAGCTCATCCGAACAGACCGCGAAGGGCGTTAAGCGGTCCTTATCGCTGTCGAGTCCTGACCGTTGGGATGCCTGGTGGCCGCGGGCGGAGGGGCGTTAAGCGATCCTCATCGCTTTCGAGTTCTGGCCGTTGGGATGCCTGGTGGCCGCGGGCAGATGTAATCAGTAATCAGTAACCAGTAACTCCACGTACCGCCGCGTCCCCTGGACGCGAACGTCTACGGAGCCACTGGTTACTGATTACTTGTCAGCCCTACTAGCGAACACAGCCGGCGGCACTAGCACGGCACGTGCGTTTTTCTCAGATTGCGCAACAGACAGACGGCCCCACCACCAGACTCAGACCGTAGATCCGATGAACCCTGCCGACCAATCCTACCTCGGGCTTCCAGGCCCAGCGCTACAGGCGATCCTGCTCGCCCTGTCGCTGGGGTTCTTTGCCTTCATTATGTGGAAGAGGATCGGGTTACTGCGCCTCGGCGCTCCCGACCCACGCCTAGACCACATCGGCGCTCGTCTCAGTAAGCTGCTGGTCGTCGGTTTCGGGCAGTCGCGTCAGCCGCGTTACCCCGTGGCCGGCACTCTTCACATCTTGATCTTCGCGGGTTTCCTGGTCCTGTCCATCCGGTCCATCACCCTGATTGGCGAGGGTTTCCGACCCGGGTTCGCCGACATCGGTGCCGGTTATGCGACGGTCAAGGACATCACGGCGTTGATCGTCCTGATCTGCTGCATAGTGGCCATCGTGCGGCGATTGGCTTTCCGGCCCGCTCGCTATCACGACCGCCACGCGCGGGCGTCGCACGGACACGAGGCTTACATCATACTCGGGCTCATCGCCCTGCTGATGGTGGCGGATGCAGTGTACGAGGGCAGCGCTATGGCGCTGACAGGCGCGGCGCAACCGTTCCTCCCGTTGGCCTCGGGCGCAGCCTCGCTGCTCGACGGTGGATCGGGCGGCACGCTCGAGACCCTTCACCTGGCTGCCTTCTGGGTTCACAACGCTGCGCTGTTGTTCTTCTTGTGCTACCTGCCGCTCTCGAAGCACTTCCACGTGATCACAGCGCTGCCGAACGTTTTCCACGCGAACCTGACCCCCGCGGGGAAGATCAAACCTCCGCGCTTTGATCAACCGGACCTCGACAAGCTCGACAAGATCGGTGTCGACACGCTAGAGGATTTCACCTGGAAACACATCCTCGACTTCTACAGCTGCACCGACTGCGGCCGTTGCTCGGACCACTGTCCCGCCTACTTCACGGGGACGCCGCTTTCGCCGCGAATGATCAGCATCAAGTGCCGCGACGAAGCGTACGCGAACTACCCGGTGTTCGGAAAAGTGACGCCGACGGACCAGCGGGCAGCGCTGGTTGGCGAAACGATCGCCGACGAAGAGCTGTGGGCATGCACCACCTGCGGCGCCTGCGAGGAAGCATGCCCGGTGCTCATCGAGTACGTCGACAAAATCGTGGACATGCGTCGACTCCTCGTCGACGAAGGCCGCGTTCCGGCCAGCCTGCAGAAACCCATGGCCGACCTCGAGAAGCGCGGTAATCCGTACGGCAAGCCGCCGCGAAAGCGTGGCGACTGGATAGCGCCCGACACGGATGGGACGGGCGAAGAATCCGCTAAGGACGGCTGCGGGGTCCGCGAGCTGGCCCCAGGTGACAAGGCGGACTACCTGTTCTTCACCGACAGCTGTGCCGCCTATGATCCTCGTATTCAAGAAACGGCACGTGCGTTTGGCCAAGTGTTGAAGGCAGCGGGCGCGGATGTCGGAACGCTGGGTAAGGATGAGGTCGACTCGGGCCACGAGGTTCGTCGACTGGGTGAAGAAGGCTTGTACGAGGAGCTGCGTGACACAAACCTGGAAGCGATGGAGGAGCGATCGTTCGAGCACGTGGTGACCACCGACCCCCACGCTTTCAACGAGCTCACGCACGCGTACGGGCTGGAGCAACCGATTCAACACCACAGCCAGGTGATGGCCCAGCTGATACGCGACGGCCGGCTCAACCTACAACCGAAAGACGACGATCGGGTCTATACTTTCCACGACCCCTGTTACCTGGGTCGGCACAACGACGAGTATGACGCTCCGCGGGAAGTGCTCGAAGGTTTGGGGCTGAAGACGGTGGAGATGGAGCGAAGTAAGAACCGCAGTTTCTGCTGTGGTGGCGGCTCGCTCTATCTGTTCTACGAAGGCGACAGCGAGCGCAGGATGGGTGAGGTGCGAGTCGAGATGGCCGAGGAGGCAGGGGCCGAGGTCGTCGTTACCGCCTGTCCTTTTTGTCTGATCAACCTGGAGGACGCAATAAAGACCACCGGTCGCGAGGACAAAATGGAGGTCATCGACCTGGCCGAGCTGGTGGAGCGTTCTCTGAGTGAATAGCTGACTAACGGAGGCACATTGGAGATCATCGTCTGCGTGAAGCGCGTGCCCAACCTCTCGGAAACCGAGATCGAGGTGGACCGCGATGGCCGATCACTCATCGACGACGACCTGGAATACGACGTCAACGAGTGGGATAACTTCGCCATCGAGGCAGCGGTGCAACTCAAGGAAGCACACGGCGCCCGCGTAACCGCCGTCACAATCGGCGAAGAGGACGCCGAAGACGTCCTTCGCAGGGCGCTGGCCATGGGAGCCGACGAAGGACTGCACTTGATGGACACGACGTTCGACGGGTCCGACGCCTGGGGGATCGCGACCGCACTACATCGCGCGATCGCCGACCGGCCACACGACCTGGTGCTGGCCGGGGCCATTTCCAGCGACGAGGCCCGCGGTCACGTGGGCGGAATGCTTGCTGCCATGCTGGACATTCCCATGGTGGCGCTGGCCACCGATCTGTCGGTCGATGGCGCGACGGCCACCGTCCGACACGAGGTGGAGGGTGGGCTCGAGCGCGTCACTCGTGTCGACCTGCCGGCGCTGGTGACGGTACAAACCGGTCTTAACGAACCGCGCTACGTCTCTATCCGCGGCATACGCAAAGTGTCGGGGATGGAGATACCGGTGAAGACGGCCGCGGATCTCGGTCTCGACGCATCGACCGTCGGGGCGCGTGCGGCACGCGTGAAGCTCGAGGAGATCTTCCTGCCGCCCAAGGGTGAGGGCGCCGAGATGCTCGACGGCGACGAGGAGTCGGTGGTCGCGGCGCTCGTCGACCGGCTGCAGCGGGAAGGAGGGCTCTGACCATGAAGAGGATCATTGTCGTGGTAGAGCGCGTGAACGGCGAGCTAAACGAGACGGCCTTCGAGTTGCTCACGGCAGCCCGCGGTTTCGAGGACGCGGCAGCCTCGGCGGCCTTGATGGGCGAAAGCGTGTCCGATGCGGCTTCGGAGCTGACGCGCTGGTTCGAGAACGTTCACGTCTACGATGACCCCAGCCTGGCGCAGCCGGACGGCGATTATCAGTCCCGCGTGCTGAAACCACTCATCGAGCGCGAGAAGCCGTTCGCTGTTCTGATCCCGCACACCAACACAGGCATGGAGCTGGCACCGATGCTGGCGGTTCGCGCAGACGCTCCGCTCATCGCAGACGCGATATCGATCGAAGCGGTGGGACAGGAAATCCGTAGCGTGCGCACGGTATACTCCGGGAAGGTACAAGCTCGCGTCTCGGCGGATCCCACCGAGAACGGCGCGATCGTCAGCGTTCGACCCGGCGCATTTGCGGTGCCCGAGGCGCCGCCCGAAGCCGGCGGCTCTGTACACGCAGAGAGCATCCCCGAAGACGTCGCGCCGCGCCGACAATTCGTGGAGACGGTCACGCCGGACCCCAGCGCCGTGGACATCAGCCAGGCCGAAGTCCTCGTGGCGGTGGGTCGGGGCATCGAAGACGAAGAAAACCTCGAGTTGGTGCACGCGCTGGCCGAGGCGATGGGAGCGGAGGTCGCCTGCACGCGACCGGTGGTGGACAAGAAGTGGCTGGAAAAAAGCCGCCAGGTGGGGACTTCCGGAGTCACAGTCAAGCCGAGGGTCTACCTGGCACTCGGGATCAGCGGCTCGTTCCAACACCTCGGCGGAATAAAGGGCGACCCCTTCATCGCGGCCATCAACACGGATTCAGCTGCACCGATCTTTGGCGTGGCCGATGTGGGGATTGTCGGCAACATCCTGGAGTTGGTCCCACTGTTGGAGGAGAAGATCCGGGCCCGAGGCTAGCGGCTACAGCAGACGCGGACACACGGTGACGATAGAGGAACCACAATGGACTTCTCACTGAACAAGGCACAGAAAGACATCCAGAAAGCAGCCCGCCAATTCGCCAAGGGCGAGTTCGACAAAGAACTGGCCATCGAATTGGAGGAGAAGCACGAATTCCCGACCGCGATCTGGAAGAAGGCCGCCGAGGAAGGCTTCATCGGCTTACACTACCCGGAGGAGTACGGGGGCTCGGATTTCGGCGTGCTGGAAAACGCGCTGGTGGTGGAGGAATTCTGCCGGAGAGACTCCGGCATTGGTGCGGCGCTCATGACCGTCGACTTCTCTTCCGAGAACGTGCTCCGCTACGGGACCCACGAGCAGAAAGAGCGCTACCTGATCCCGGTAGCCGAAGGCGAAGCGATCTCAGCCGGCGCCATCACCGAACCGGAGCATGGCAGCGATATCACTCAGATGGCGACGACGGCAGTGCGCGACGGGGACGAGTGGGTCATCAACGGTGTGAAGACCTTCATCACCAACGCGGGCATCGCCGACTACTACATCGTGATTTGCCAGACCGACATTGAAGCCGGCCACCGCGGCCAATCGATGATTATGGTCGAGAAGGACGTCGATGGCCTCTCCTGCTCCAGTGTCGGCCAGAAGATGGGTATCCGCATGATCCCCACGGGTGAGGTCACATTCAAGAACGTCCGGGTCCCCGCGTCTAACCTGCTCGGCGAGGAGAATCGAGGCTTCTATCAAATCCTGGGGTTCTTCGACGAGAGCCGGGTCGAAACCGCCGCCCAAGCGTTGGGAACGGCTCAAGGCGCTTTCGATCGCGCGTTGGAGTACGTGAAAGGACGCGAGCAGTTTGGCCGCAAAATCGCTCAGTTCCAGTCCACCAAACACAAACTGGCCGAGATGGCCACCAAGCTCGAGCTGGCACGGCTGATCACCTACAAAGCCGCGTGGACAGCCGACCAGGGCAAACCCGACTCCAAGATCACATCGATGGCGAAGTACTACGCAGGCCGCTCCGCCGTGGAGGTCGCCGACGAGGCCATACAGCTACTCGGTGGCTATGGGTACATGACCGAATTCGAGGTCGAGCGCTTCTACCGAGACGTACGCATCACCGAGATCTACGAGGGCACACGCGAGATCCAAAAGAACATCATCGCAGGCGCAGTGATCGGCAAACTGAAGTAGACGGGTGAATCTAGATGGTAGCCACCGCCGAAGAACCCGGCCCGGCCACGGAGCCACTGGTTACTGATTACACGCGGCCCGGATCTACCATCACGCCCAGAAAGAGAATAGCGCCCGAGAACTTCTCTCGGATCGCAAAGACAAACGGCTTGTCCACCACAATCATCGGCGGCAGACTGGTCACGCCAATCTCCACAGACGTGGCCGCCGCAGCCTCGGTCCCCTTCTCGTTTACATCGACAAATGTCTTGTGTTTGACCTTGCTAATGTACAGCCGCTCTCCGCCGGAGTAGATCTTGGTGAAGTCGGCATTGGACGGGTCGAAGGCGACTTCCATGCCCAATGCTCTCAGCGCCTCGTTCAACTCGATGTCGTACTCGAGGGTGAACTTCGGCATGGTCACTTGGGCCCGCGTCTCTGCTAAGCCGCCGATCCAACGACCCCAGGCCTCCGAGTTCAGCCCCTCAACCAATGCGTCGATGTCTGCAGGCTGTTGCGGCATGACGATCGTCATGCTGTAGGCCTTGCCGCCGTACTTCATGTCGAGGACCTGCACGCCCGCGTTCCCGTCGAAATAGGCTGCCACCGTGTCGGGTTGGGAATACGACATCATCTCGACCGACTTCTCGCTGCCATCCGCTAGGGTGAAAGTCCCCTCCCTGGTCAGCTCTTCATCGAAGGGATTCGTCCAGTCACCCTTGAAGTAGATGGCATTGATGAGGAACATCACCAGTTCGGGCGAGATGGGGCTGTCGACGATCTCCGAGATCCGACCGTTCGTATTCCGGTCGACCCAGTTGTTGATCGTCGGTGCAGCTCCTGGGTCGGCGAAATCGAGGCCCGTGACCTCCGCGTCGAAGTAGTCGCGGTTCACCTGAAGGAAATCCTGCTCGAAGGTGTAAGCCGGGTCGTACCAAATAGAGTTGGCGATCCTGAACTCCACCGCCGGGTCGAGGTCCCGGAGCAAATCGATGAGTGTCCGGTAGCTCTCGTTGACCTCGGGAAGCTCGAGGCCCTGAAGTTCCAGCGTGACCCGCATCGCCTCTTTGGTGGTGCCATCGGCGCCGTTGTACGCCATCCCCAGAGCCATCCCCACGCTGAGTGGCGCGATGAAGATGTTCTCACCGTCCTCCCCGGCGTGAATCTCCCGGAAAAGCTTCAGGCCGAACGCGTTGTCCGCAGCGACCAAGGCAGTCTCGCCCTCCTCGAGCTGGCGCGGAAGGCTCGTGATCTCCTGTGGGCCGCTTATCGGCTCCTGGCCGCAGCGTACGACGAGTCCAGCCAACGCCAACGTGACAGCGGACCAATGTGGCCTGTTCATGTTTCCTCCAGCAATGACGTGTGAATGCTAGCCTACAGTAAAGATGCAGACCCAGCGCGGAAAGCCAAGTCGGAGAAGATGTCGCTTCCGGAACCGCTCGGCTGCGGGCGACGTT
>JBDHGH010000133.1:0-15528 GCA_039589995.1 Gemmatimonadota bacterium
ACCCAGTCGGGCAAGCCGATCTGGTCGATGAAGATGTCTGTGATCTCTAGCACGGCGTAGGATGCGCCGAGATACACCACCAGCACCCGGGTCAAGTATCCCCGTCGGCTGGTCTCCGGCTGGCGTGTAGCGGTCTGGCCCGTCATCTATAGAATAACCCGGTCATTTAGTCCGATTGCTGGCCGCTATAGTAGCTCTGCGGCTGGGCATGTCACAACCAACACCTGTCTGGGTGCTCAGTTCCCCGCACTACGCAATTCCGGTCCCTGACGTTTCTCAGTCGGGCAGAAACCGTTTGGGAAACTTAGCCACGATCGTGTAGTTCGGGTCCACGACGTTGCCTACGTTGGTCTCACCGACCTGCCCCACCAGTTCGAGGGCATCCCAGCGACCGAAGCCGTAGTCCTCCTCCAACCACTCGATCAACTCCACATGTGCGATCCTGAAAGCGTCGATCAGCGGTCGGCCGCTGCCCGCGACCATGATGTACTCATCATCTTCGATGCGCGGCCAATCGATAGTTTTGCCCTTGATCAGGTCGATCTCCAGAATCACATCCATCGAGGTTTCCAGCCCCGTACCGGCTACCTCGCCGTCGCCCTGCCGGGCGTGGCCGTCCCCGAAGTAGAAATAGGCGCCGTCGTGAAAGACCGGCAGGTAGACCGTCGAGCCCTCGCGAATCTCCGGGGTGTCCATGTTGCCGCCGAAGTCTCCGGGCCACAGGCCGGCGAAAGCTTCGCCGCCCCGGGGCGCCACGGCCAGCCGGCCCAGCATGGGTTGAAGATCGATGGTGACCTCGCGCATCTCGCTGTCGGGCAGTTCCGCCGTCGCGGTCATGTTCTCACGGTCGATTCGCCACACGTAGCGTCGGGCCGATATCGGATCGTTGAGCATGCGGGTTCGCGCATCGGAAGTGAGACCGCCGAAATCGGGATAGAGTTGCGATGCAGCCAGATCGTGGTTGGGCCGGATCTTGATGACTTTGACGACGAGCACGTCTTGGGGCGTGGCCCCTTCGATGTAGATCGGCCCGACCTCTCCCGGAAACGCCCCTCCCTCTTCGTTGAAGTAGGCCCCGAACATGGTGCTGGATACCAACACGGTGCCCGGCTTGATACTGAGGACGGGGTCCTTCACCTCGTAAACGGTCGAGGCCGCTTGGGGCGTGAAATAAACGGTGTCGGGCGCACCGGCGTCGCCGGCCTGGACAGCGGCTGCGATTGCGAGGGCGATGGTGATCTTCATACTTACCTCCCTGAGAGAATGCGACGGCGATCCCAGCGGACATCTGGGCGGCGACCCGCCCGGCTCGCCGAAGTGGGCATATGAGCGCGTAAGTCAGTATATTATAGAACAGCCAACATAGCACGATCAGCGCGTGGGACGGGAGGACCGATGGGACGTGACAGCGAGCGGCTGGACGCGGTGCACGAGGCTCTGAAGCAGGGACTCTTCCAAGATGCCATCAACGTGGCTTCATTGGCCCTGGACGATGAGCTCGAGCACGATGAGATGAGCTTCCTGATGGACGCCCTGCTGGCGGCAGCGGCGGGCCTGTCCGATAACTCCACCGAAGAACTCAACGCCTACAGCCTGGTCGCCGAGATCGGCGATGCGCTTTGGGATGAGGACATCTATAAGGTCGCGGTTCAGCTCAAGGTGAACAGCGCCCTCTTCAACAAGGGCGTGGTCCTCGCACAATTGGGTCGCTGGGAAGAGGCGATCGCGGTGTATGACGACCTGGTCGGCCGAACCGGAGGTTCGCGCGAAATCGGAATCAGGGAGAACGCCGTTAGGGCTCTGTTCAACAAGGGCGCCAGCCTGGCGGGACACCAGCGTTTCGAGGAAGCGATCACCGTCTACGACGAGCTTGTCGGGCGCTTCGCGTCGGACACGGAACCGACGCTGAGCGAGGCGGTAGGAAAGGCACTGATCAACAAGGGCATCGCGCTGGCCGAGCTCAACCGTCTGTCGGAGGCGGTAGCGGTTCTGGACGAGGTGGTCAGTCGCTGGGGCGATTCCAACGATCCGATCCTCCGCGAGCGCGCGTCGAAGGCGCTGCTCAACAAGGCGTCAGCGCTGATTCAGCTTAGCGACTCCAGTGAGGCGCTCGCTACGTACGAAGAAATCGTATCGCGATTCGGCAAGGACGCCGACCCGCTGCTGCAGGAGCAGGTGGAGATCGCCCGGTATGAGAAGGAAGCGTTGGAGGCGGCGGCCAACTAGGCTGGGAGGAGCGGCCGGGACTACTCGCTTCGTGTCGCGGTGACTGGTCGGGCACGGCGTAAGCCTCTCGCTTCATTGTCACGCAACACGGGCTATGCCTGCTGAAGGGCCGCGGCGCTCCAAATGTCCGCTCGAGTTTTACGCCGCGCCCTCCCTTCCCGGCGTTGTCCGCAAGTTCGCTTCCGCACCTTCCCAGTCACAGTTGGAGCACGTTTAGTCGGTGGAGCTGCTGTGGTCGTGGACGATGCGCCAGCCTTCCGCAGTGTGCTTCACGATTAGGGTGAATATCCCCGTCGCGGTGACCGAGTCCTCCTTGAATAGCACGTAACGCGCGGTCGCCAGCCCAAGCCAGGGTGCGATGGGTCGGGTTTCGATGTTCTCGAATCGAAGAGAGTCGCGTGAGGCGTCCGGCCCGAACCGAGGGGCGTAGCGGTCGCGGATTTGTTCCCATCCGTAGAACGGACCGTCCGAGCCCATGAAGCTGGTCTCCGGGCCGACCTGGTACCAGAACATGAAACCGTCCAGGTCGCCGCCGTTCCATTTTTCCTGCGAGTCGGTCAGCAGATCGTCGACGATCGTGTGTAACTCGTCGGCCTGGACGCCGGCCACTCGGTCCTGCGCATTGTAGCATCCCGTTAGCCACGCGAATGCAATGATCAGCACCGCTCTGCTAGTTCCTTTCGCAGCCAGCATTGGACCTCCCCGTCCACGGACCTGCTCGTTATCGATCGTCGCCGCTGCCTTGAATCACGCCCCGCTGGGCGCGGCTGTGTAGTTTCTCGATGTTGCGTTCTGCGATGTCGGATAGGCTGACGTCGAGTACGGTGGCGATCTCGGCGGCGTACCAGAGTACGTCGCCCAACTCGTCGGCGAGTGCAGCGCGATCTTCGGAGTCGATGGCGCCGCCCTTGTCGCGCAGAAGCTTGCCGACTTTCTCCCCGAATTCGCCGGCCTCGCCGGCCAACTTGAGCGTCGGGTAGATCAGACGGCCCATCCGGTCGTCTTCGCCGTACTGAGTGTTCAGGCTCGTCCGATGGGCCTTTTCCTGGTACTCGCTGAAATCGATTGGCATCGCCCCTCCGTTGGAACCGTCGCTTTATGGTCAGCCCTTCAGCGTCTCTGTGAACCAGTCGGCGGTTAGGCCGACGACCGACGTCAGGTGCTCGGTTGTGCCGACGAAGGGATGCACGGCGCCGAATGTGTGGCCCGCTCCTTCGATACGCTCGAAGCGCGTCGAGTCTTTCCCACTCGCGGCATAGAGTCGTTCACCCTCCCTTACGCTCACGGATTCATCGTCGGTCCCGTGTATGATGAGGTAGGGTTGTTGTAGATCCGAGGCGGCCTGCAACAGGTCGAGTCGCTCGGCGTTGGTCTCGTAGTCCTCCAACAGTCCGAGTCCCAGCGGCATCGCCTGGCCGGTTCGGGCGTTCAACACTTCGACGCGCCCCTTAAGGCGCCACTCCTTTTTGTGTTCGTCCGACCAGCGGTCCAGCTTGGATACCGCGTTCCAGGTTACGATGGCGTCGATGCGCGGGTCCTCGGCCGCGGTGACGATGACGCTGATGCCGCCGCGGCTATGCCCCATCAGGCCGAAGCTGTATCGCTGGCCGATTTGGGGCAGGGCTCCCGCCTCGGCGGAATCGAGTACTATCTCGAGATCGTCAAGCTCTTTGGTGAACGTGTTGCGCTCGAACTTGTCCAGTTCGGTGAAATTCAGCAGGTCCGGCCCGATGCCGTTGCCCGAGAAATTGAAAGTGATCGCCGGATAGCCGGTCCGCTCCGCGAGCTGCTCGGCCACGTAGGGGAACGAGCCCCAATCCTTGAAGCCTTTGAAGCCATGGCAGATCACTATGGCGCAGTCAGGCTTAGCCTTCTCGCTCACGAAGACCTCGCCGCGGATTGGATCGCCGTCGCGGTTGGTCAGCTCGAATGCTGTACGTGTTACCGTCATGTCTCGCTCGTTGGATGCCACTCGATATCGGGAACGCCCATTCTCGCGTTGGCGGCACGGGCCAGGGTGAACAGGAAGTCGGACAATCGATTCAAGTACTTGATAATGATCGGGTCGACTTCCTCGGTCTCGGCCAGCGTCACGACCCGCCGCTCGGCGCGGCGGCAGACGCTGCGCGCCAGTTGAAGCGCGGCCGAGGGCCCGATACCGCCGGGCAGGATGAACGACTGGAGTGGCTCGAGTTCTTCGTCCAGCTCGTCGATCCCCTTCTCGAGCGCCGCGACTCGCGAATCGGGCAAGTTTGGAATGTGGTCGGGCTTCGCATCGCCTGTCCTGGGAGTGGCGAGGATGGCGCCGAGCGTGAAGCAGTCGGACTGGATCGCGACCAATTGATCGCGCCAATCACCCAGCGCGGGCGGCAGCATCGCGAGGGCGAGCCCCAGCGCGCTGTTCAACTCGTCGACGGTGCCGTAGGCTTCGACCCGCACATGGTCCTTGCCTACCCTGACGCCTCCGAATAGCGAGGTCGCGCCGCCGTCACCTTTGCGTGTGTAGATCTTCACTGTCCGATCACTGTCATGGTAATGGGTTAACGACGCAAGTCGCCTTTTTTTCGGACCCGCACCTGCACTTCGCGGCGCCCAAATTCCGTCGCTTCTTCACACGTGGGCATCCAGATATCGATAATATAGCCTTTGACCTTGCCACCGGTGTCCATGACCTCGTGTTTCTCGAGTAACTCATCGTCGATCTTGATGTCGATCTCACTGCCCAGCGGCAGGACTCTGGGATCGCCCGCGACGAGGCCCTCGCGCACCCAAACGCCCGAGGCCGTGAATCCGTAATCGCAGTAGGCGGTGGCCTCGAAGGGATGCCATACCAACGAGGGCTCGATAGGCTGATAGAACACGCAAGTAGCGACCGCCGCGCTCGCGAGCAACACCGCGGCCGACTTACCTCGCACCCCGCACCTCCACCGCACGCTACAAACCTCCCACGAAGAACCCCGGCTTGAGTATCGAATTCGGATCGAATCGCGCCTTCAACCCGGCATGCAGGCGCTGCGCCGCCCCGGCATCGCCCCAGGGGTCGATCGTACGACGCAACTCGTCGGGCGCACGATCGATCCGCACGCTTCCGCCCCGAGAGTCGGCTACCTCCCATAAGTCGTCGATCCGCAGCCCCCAAACCCGTTCGTCGGCGGCTTCGTCGTAGGCATCACTCGATACGAAGATCCAGGAACGGCCCGATAGGGGTGAGGCGACCACTGCCGGGGTTTCGCCGGCGACAAAAGGTGTCGCGCGCCGCACCAATTCCGCCGTCTTGGCGAAGGGCACGTCGACGCGTACGGTGAGGACCGGTTCCAACGACTCCTCGATCTGGGTGAGCGATTTCCAGAAGCCCCTCTTTCGTTCCCCCTCCGCGACACCGCCGTTCAGGCGTGCTTCGGCGCCGTTCACCGCATCGTCTACGGCTAGCCGATGGCCCAACCACCGCACGGCCAACTGCCATCGGTCCGTGTCGATTCCCAGAACTCGAGCCACGGGTGGCGACACGATCTCGGCCGCCGACGGCGCCAATTGCTCTCCCGTACAGAGCGCCGCCGCGAACTCGACGAGCTCGTCGGACTGGTCGGCGCTGAACAGTCGCGTCACCTCCGCCTGGGGAAGTGCATGCAGCCGCAAGTTCGCTTCGACGATCACGCCCAACGTGCCCCAGCTCCCGGTGTACAATTTGACCATGTCGTATCCCGCCACGTTTTTTACCACCCGGCCACCCGCCTTTACCACACGTCCATCCGCCCGGACGAGCGTAAGTCCCAGAACCAGGTCGCGCGGCACGCCGTAACTGGCGGCCAGTGGTCCATCCGCGGCCGCAGCGACGGTGGCACCGAGCGTTCCCCCACCCAGGGGATCGAGCGGCCACCACTGGTCCGCATCCCCCAATGCAGCATTGAGCTCCGCGAGCGTTGTGCCCGCCTGGACCGTTGCCAGAAGATCTTCCGGGCAGTGCTCAACGGGGGCATTCAACCGCTGGGTCGAGACCGCGAGGTCGACACGACGCATCGCGTTGCCATTCGAGGTCCACGTCCCGTGCCCGACCGGAAGCACGGTCCAGCCGTTAGCGCTTGCGAGCTTCATCAATTCGGCGATTTCTTCTACCGAAGACGGCGCCGCGGAAGCTTTAGCTGCCTCTCCATCGATAGAGAACGCTGGAACGCCCTCTAGGCATTCGGCGCCGAGCTCAGACTCTATCGTGGCGGCGATGTCTTTCTTCTGGCTGCCCGCGCTCGCACGAACCGCATCCGATCGCCGGGCCATGTCAGGCAACACTTTGTCGGGATTACAGAGACCTTCCGGGTCAAAGACCTCCTTGACCCAACGCATCGTCTCGAGGTCATCCTCTGAGTAGACGAGCGACATATAGTGCCGTTTGTCGGCTCCGACACCGTGTTCGCCGGTGATGGTGCCGCCAGCCGCCACGCACGCGTCCATGATCTCGCGACTGGCCGTGCGAATTCGCTCCATCACTCCAGGCTCACGCCGATCGTAGGGAATGTTGGGGTGCAGGTTGCCATCCCCGGCGTGAAAGACGTTGGTGATCATCAGGTCGTACTTCCGCGCCGTCTCGTACACGCGTTCGAGCATGTCAGGTATGCGACTCCGCGGTACGGTCGCATCCTGAACGAGCAGGTCAGAACCGACGCGGCCCATGGCGCCGAACGCCGACTTGCGCGCTTTCCAGAATCTCAGTCGGTCCTCTTCGTCTTTCGCTCGCGCTACTTCTCGGGCCCCGTGGGCTTTCAGCAGCGCCTCGACCTCGCTGGCCTGCTCGGCCAGCCCGGGTAGAGCACCGTCGAGCTCGACGATCAGCGAGGCCGCCACGTCGGTCGGAAAACCGGCGGCGAATACCGACGCCTCCACCGCCTTGATGGTATTCTGATCGATCATCTCCAGAGCGGCGGGCAGGATCCCGGCGGCGATAATCGCCGAGACCGCTCGACTGGCCTCTCCGATGTCGTCGAAATGGGCCAGCGTGGTCTCGATGGCGTTCGGGAGCGGTACGATCTGCACCTCGATCTCGCTGCAGATCCCGAGGGTGCCCTCGGATCCGACGAACAGACCGACAAGGTCGTAGCCGGGCTTGCCCGGACCCGGCAGCTCCAAGACCTCACCGTCGGGAGCGACGACCGTCAGCCCGAGAACGTGGTTCGTGGTGACCCCGTACTTGAGGCAGTGGGGACCCCCCGCGTTCTCGGCCACGTTGCCGCCCAGGGTGCAGGCGGTCTGGCTGGAGGGGTCGGGCGCGTACATCAGACCGTGGGGAGCCACCGCCGTAGAGAGCTGGCTGTTGATGACGCCCGGCTGGACCTTGGCGCGGCGGTTCTCCGCATCGATCCAGAGGATGCGGTTCATGCGCGACAGCTCGACGATCACCCCGTCGTCCGCCACGGCGCCACCCGACAGTCCCGTCCCGGCGCCGCGTGCTACGAAGGGGATCTTCGCGGTGTGCAAGGCCGTGACGACCTGCCTGAGCTCCCGGGGATTCCCAACGAAGACGACGGCGGCCGGCGTCGCCCTGTACGCGGTCAACGCATCCGACTCGTACGTCAACAACTCGCCGGGCTGAGTGAGGACCGCGTCGCGGCCGACGACCTTCCCCAGCAGGTTTCGCAGGTCTTGGGAAGTTGTGGGACTCGCCATGGCTCCGTGAGGATACCGAGACGAGCCCTGTAGCCGCAAGCAGCGACGGCGTTAGAACCGGTCGTCAGTCATCGCTCGTCTGGCAAGAAGTCGCTGATCAGCCAGAACTCGGGCTCGTCACCGGTCGCCATCATGAACGCGATCTTCTCGCCGTCCGGCGACCAGCCGAATTCACTGAGATGGAAGTCCTCGGGGAGCCCGGTCCGCAGCTCGGTCGTTTCTCCTGTAGCCAGGGTCGTGATCCAGATCTTGCCCCCGGCGTTGTGGGCAATCTTCGAGCCGTCCGGGGAATAGGCCAGCTGAGTGTGACGACTGGACGGTGCGTCAGCGACCAACACCTCGGGTTCTCCACCCTCGACCGGTATCGTCTTGATCGCGCCGTCCGAGAAGAAGGCGATCCGCTCACCGTCAGGCGTGTAGGCGATGGCGCCGAAGCCGACGCTGTCGGCTTCGGAGGCGATCTGCCGGGTCGCGCCACCCGCGGCGGGTACGATGTGGATAGCGTTGAACCCCTCTTCCTCATACGCCTCATGCCAATCTACAAACGCGATCCACTGTCCGTCGGGAGACCAGCAGGGGTACCTTTCATGGGACTCGTCACTGGTCAGTCGAGTCGGACTAGTGCCGTCCAGCGGAATCACCCAGGCGTCCATAGTCTCTTCCGAGCTTGGACGCCGGGCGGCGCTGACAACGAGCTTCTGGCCATCCGGCGAGATGTTGTGGCCACCGCCCGGCACTCGTGATACCATTGCACCTTCCGGCCACAGCACCTCCGTGACGCCACCACCGTCGGCGGGAACGTGCACCACCTTGACCGGCCATTCTTCATTGGGGCTCACCCATCTCAAGAAGATCCGTTCTCCATCGGGTGACCATCTCGGATAGTAGACAATTCCCTCAGGGGCCACCTGCACCGCCTTGCCTCCGATGGACGGAACCGTGTAGATCGCGCTGCGAAACGGCGACCGAATGAAGACCGCGAGCTCGCCTTCCGGCGCCCAGCCCGCCATCATGCCCAGGCTGAGCCCGGGTAGCGCGATCTTCGTGGGCTCCCCGGCGCTGGAGGCGTCAGACGACAATGGGTAGACCCATATTTCCTTGCCGCCAACGTCTACTCGACCCTGGGCGGCGATGAACCTGCCGTCGGGCGACCAGACGGGCCCTGCCAGGCGGCCGTCCGCGCTGGCGAGCTTGATGGGCGGCCCACCCGAGGAACGCACAACCCACAGGTCACTGTTGTACCGCGTCGACTGGATATTCTCCGGCGGTTCGTCCTTCTCATAATAAGTCACGTACGCGATGAGCTCGCCGTCCGGCGAGAAGGCGGGGTACGTCCCCGGGCCAGAGGAGACCTGTCGTATTTCACCCCCACTTGTGGGGATCACGTAAATATGGAGGCCAAGCAAACCTGCATCCTCTGCGGGCCCGCCGAGCTCCTGGGCCGAGAACGCCAGGCTTTGCCCATCCGGCGACAGGCTCAGGCGAGAAGAGAAATAACCTACTCCGCGTAACGGCAGTGGTATCCTGCGTGGCTCGCCGCCAGACGCCGGGACCACGTATGCGGCTTCCTCGTCGGCCTCCTGACCATTGACCGCGATCCACTCCCCGTCGGCCGACCAGGCAAGCACATTGAAGAAGTTCCAGGCGCCCGGCACGTCGGCGATACGTACTGGCTCGCCAGCGATATCGGCATCGACGTTACCTCGCAGCGGAACAACCCACACACCGTCCTCCGACGTGAAGGCCAGTCTGGAACCATCCGGTGACAGGACGCCGTTCTGCGGTTCGCTGGCGATCTCGATCTTTCGGAACATCGGCTGGCGGTTGAGCTCGGCTAGCTCACGCTCGAGGCTGCTCAACCGCTCCCGGGCGACCGCTACCTCATCCGCATGATCCGGGTAATCCGCGATCACCCGTCTGTACGCCTGTTGCGCCTCCGTCAGGCCCAACTTCTCGTAGCAGAGCCCGATGTGCAGCTGGGCTTTTGCGGCTATTGATCGGTTGTCAGGGGAATCTTCCAGAATTCTCGCGTACAGGTCGATGGCACCTTCGAGGTTACCTTGTACCTCCTCCTGGTAGAGTGCGGCCTGGTAAACTTCTTCGGCGGTCTGCTGAGCGCGCGCCGTGGACTCTGCAGCGCACCTTCATGACTCGCACTCCTTCATCTATCTTCGCTGGTCGGCAGGAAGTCGCTGATCAGCCAGAACTCCGCCTCGCCGCCGATCGAACCGACGAACGCGATCCTTTCCCCGTCCGGCGACCAGCTGAAGGTGCTGAGCCTGGCTCCTTCCGGTAGGCCCGTGCTGAGCTCTTCCATCGCGCCACCGTCAATCGAGGCGATCCAGATCTTCCCGGCGCCGCTGTAGGCGATCATGGCACCGTCGGGAGACCATGCCAGGTCACTGTGAACTCGCGACTGCACTCCGGTAACGAGCACCTCCGGCTGTCCTCCGTCGGTTGGGATCGCCTTGATCGCACCGCTTGAGAAGAAGGCGATGCGCACCCCGTCGGGCGAGAAGGAGATTCCTCCACCACTGACACTGTCCGATTCGGAAGAGACCAGCCTGACCTGACCGCCCTCTGCGGGAACCGTGAAAATGGCTCTGAAACCCTCGTCTTCGGACTTCTCAATCCAATCCGTAAACGCGATCCACTTTCCGTCAGGAGACCAACACGGATATCCTTCAAACGACGCATCGCCCGTTAGTCGTGTCGGAGTTCCACCATCGACCGGAATCGTCCAAACATCGACACCTTCTTCGGGGTCGTATGGCCTCTGATAGGCGCTCATGACGATCCGCTCGCCATCCGGCGAGACGTTCAGACCGCCACCAGGTATTCTTGACACGAATGACCGCTCCGACTGCACCGGGACGTCGGCGAGTTCACCACCGGTGGCCGGGACGTACTGCACCACCACGTGTTTGGGCTCAGGCCAATACCCGCGAAGATAGATGCGCTCCCCATCGGGCGACCACCTGGGATAATAGGGCTCACCTCCCTCAGCCATCACCTGGACGGCCTTGCCACCCGCAGCAGGCACCGTGTAGATGGTTCGATGCACCTCCGAATCGATGAAGACTCCAAGCTCGCCATCCGGCGTCCAACCCGATACCATTTCCCAACCCTCACGGGGAAGTGGGATCTTCGTTGGTTCTCCGGCGCTGGAGACGTCGGGTGAGAGGGGGAACACCCAGATCGCCTGACTGGAGTTGTCGCCCCCTGGTTCGTGGTGAGCGGCGATGTACCTGCCGTCGGGCGACCAGACGGGACCGCGGAGTCGACCGTCGACCGTGGCGAGTCTCACAGGGTTGGCACCCGTGGATGAGGCGACCCAGAGATCGCCGTCAAAACGCGAACGTTCGGTATTCTCCTCCCAGTCATCCCGCTCACGATAACCCACGTAGGCGATGAGTTTGCCATCCGGAGAGAAGGATGGTAGCCGTGCATGACCAGAGGAGATCCGCGTCGGTTCACCTCCTGCCGTTGGGATAGAGTAGATGTACTTGTTTCGGCCAAACGGCGCTTCCGGTTGGCCCAGCTCGACCGCCGAGACCGCAACCTGCCCTCCATCCGGCGAAAGTCCCAAGCGATAGCTCCAGGCATGCCCTCCGCGGTTCGGCACGTTGACCACACGAGCGTCGCCGCCGCCAACCGGTATAAGACTGACAGCGTCCTCGTCTTCGTCCTCGGATCCACCATTGACCGCGATCAACTCTCCGTCCGCCGACCACGCCATCAAGCTCCCATTGTCCCAGACCCCTGGCACCTCGGCGATGTGCACGGGCTCGCCCGCGATGTCGGGGTCGACCTTACCGTGGAGCGGAACGACCCACACGCCCCCGTCCGAGATGAACGCCAGCTCATTCCCATCGGGTGACAGGACTCCGTTCCGTGGCTTGCTGGCGATCTCGATCTTTCTAAAACTCGGCTGCCGGTTGAGCTCGGCCAACGCGCGTTCCAGGCTTGCGAGCCTGTTTCGGGCAACGTCGACTTCATCCGTGTGTTCGGGAAAGTCATCGATCACCTGCCGATAGGCCTGCTGTGCCTCCTGTAGCCCCAGCTTCTCATAGCACAATCCGATGTGGAGTTGCGCCTTCGCGCCGACAGTTCTGCTGTCGGTGTATTCTTCCAGTATTCGTTGGTAGACCTCGATGGCGTTCTCCAAGTTGCCCTGTACTTCCTCCTCGTAGAGGGCAGCCTGGTAGAGCTCCTCGGCCGTCTGCTGGGCGTAAGCCACCTGGGTCAACACGAGCGTGGAAGCCAGTGCCGTGACGATCACTCGACGCGCATTCATGGTTGTGACTCCTGCGAAGTGTCCCAGATCCGTCCTTCAACGAATCTACCGGCACACCTCCGAGGATGATTGAAGCCTGCGTGTAGCAATTGTTAAGAGATTGTTAAGCCGTGCCAGCGGCAAACTTATATCCGACGCCGCGAACGTTGACTATGTATTTCGGTTTCGCCGGATGGTCCTCGAGCTTCTTCCTGAGATGAGCGACATGGGTATCGACGGTGCGAGGGAACACCTCCCAGTCGTCACCCCAGACCTCATTGAGTATGACATCGCGTCGCAGGACTTCGTCCTGGTGGCTTACCAGCAAGCGGAGCAAGGCAAACTCACGGGCGGTGAGATCGACGCGCACTCCGTTCTTCTTGACCTCGTAGCCCTTGAAGTCGACCTCGACATCGCCGAATGAGACTCGCTCCAAGGGTGGATCGGCTGTTTTCCCTCGTCTCAGGAGCGCTTTGACCCGGGCGAGCAGCTCCCGTGGGCTGAACGGCTTGGTGACGTAATCATCGGCGCCTAGCTCCAGTCCTAGCACTTTGTCCACTTCCTGGCTCTTCGCGGTCAGCATCAGGATCGGCGTCGCTACTCCGGACGAACGCAACTGCTTGCAGATCTCGAAGCCGTTGAGCGAAGGCAACATGATGTCGAGGATGACGAGATCGTATTCGCCCTCTTTGGCGCGCTCCAGACCGCGGGCACCATCCGTTTCCCCAGTGACCGCATAGCCCTCGAGCAGGAGGTCGTCCTCCAGGGCCATCAGAATGCTTTCTTCATCCTCAACGATCAGGATCTTTGGCATCGCTCTGCTCCGTGCTGGCCGGTAGCCTGATGGAGAACTTGCTGCCCTCTCCCAGCGTACTTTCCACGTGAACGGTCCCGCCGTGGGCTTCTACGATCTCTTGTATTAGAGTCAACCCGAGGCCGCTTCCTTTCACGGATCGGGTCAACGCGTCACCTCCCCGGTAAAAACGATCGAAAATCTTGTCGAAGTCATCGTCGGGGATGCCGACGCCGAAATCTTCCACAGCGATCGTCACCAACTCGTCGTGGAGAGAACCAGACAGATTGATCTGCTTTGCATCGTCGGAGTATTGAATAGCATTGTCTATAAGATTCGTGACTGCCTGTGTTATCGCGTCCTTATCCCCGCTTACCGGCAGAAGCTCCTTTGCTATGTCGGCTTCAATAACATAACCCTCGTGTCCGACCCGGTGCTGAACCGTAGTAGCGATGTCCCGTAGAAGCTCACCCACGTCGATCGCCTCGAAGCGAAACTCCTTCCGGCCTTCCTCGATTCGGGCGAGGTCCAAAATGTTGATGACCAGGGACGAGAGTCTCGAGCTCTGTTCAACGAGAACATCATAGTACCGGCGGCGACGTTCTTCGTCCGGCACGCGACCGGCTTGAAGCATCTCCGCCAGTTGCCGGATGGATGTGACCGGGCTTTTGAACTCGTGCGAAACGGTGGATACAAAGTCGGACTTCAGCCGCGCCAATTCCAGCTCCTGCGTAACGGCACGCACCGTCAGAACGAGTCCGAAGACCAGGATGGCGGCGATGAGCAGGAACATGTAGAAGTAGACGCTCTGACTGGAGGCCAGGAGCCGCTTGTAGGGGTTCTGTGGCCTTTGGTAGAACTCGATGAGCCAGGGGGGGAAGTCGCCGGCGAACGTCGCATTCAAGGCGACTGTGCCTTCGGGTGGATCGGCACGCGCCAAGATCGTGATGCCATCTCTACCTCTCACGGCCCAGTCGGTCGTCTCGGAATCGACCTGACCGCCGATGGATCGGGCCAATACGGTATCTCCGAGATAGCCAGCATCGAGCAGCAAACCCCACACGCCGGGCTCGGAATCGCTGCGACCTAGCAGTGAGACCAAGTACGTTTGCCCCCCGCTTTCCAGAGTGAAGCGATTCCCACCCGCCGTTTGAGTTCCCGAGCCTCGATCCAAACGCGCGTTCAGCCGCTCAGCAGCCGTCGCTTGGAATAGAAGCAGACGCTCGGTTCGTCGTCTTCGCTCGCTCTCTTTGGACTGCATGGCAGAAGGAAGGCTCGCCGCGGAGGCGATAGCGTCGATCGACTCCTGTGCTCGCCCCCGAAAGAAATCGTACTGTGCACGCTCCAATATCCACTCGCCATCGACGAGGCGTTTGTACAAGTCAACGAAGGTGTTGACGGCAGCGGCGGAGTCGCCCGCCTCCAACAACAGCGAGCCGTGCTCGAGGTGGGCGACCGGGCCAAGGGGTGTGCCGGCCCTCGTATTGACCTGCCCGTACCCGTCGAGGATGGTTTCGCATGTAACTCGCGCCGCATCCAGCTGGCCCGCTTTGCGTTGCACCCTGGCGATGGCGACCAGGGCCTCCCCCTTCAGCGCCGAGTCGGAGACCGCCGCAAGCACCCGCTGATAACTGGCGAGCGCGGCAGGGTAGTCACGCTGCTGAAACTCGCGTTCTTGACCGATTCGCAGTGGGTCCGCCGCGCGGGCTGGCCAGGACGGAGTCTGCGGGGCGTTGTTCGAGCCGTCCTCCAAAAACAGGAGATCGGCGGCAGGCAGTTCCACAATGGAAGTCCCTAGGTAGAGGACCTCTTCAATCAGCGGGTGCCGACTTCGCAGGTCCGACAGAGCGGCTGCAGGATCAGCGATCGCGGAATCGAGAGCCTGCTCCACCATCGTGAGGTGGTGAGAAAGAGTATCGCCAGTGATCCGGGATATTTCGCGATACTCGTCGAGTCGTCGCTGTTCGAGGAAGGCGCGCTCGTTCCGAATCCCCCGAAAAGCCAGGTAGCTCAGAGCGAGACTGGGAATGCCGACACCGAGCAGGAAGAGAATCGCGATCTTCCTGCGCCGAAGTAGCGAGAACTTCATCCACTCGGCCCATTTGCGGCGCTGGGGCTATCGCAGGAGACGGGCGTAGCTACATGGTGCTGCCACCGGCGGGGCAACGCAAGTCGCGGCGGCAAGCCACCGGAATTGGAGGCCCTTGTATCTGCCGTTCCGGCAGATTGTTGCGGAGGACCGTGAGTTCGTGCGAAAGGCAGATGTTGACACCCCTCAGCGGGCCCAATACGTTAGGGCGCTTATTTGTTGCGGGGTGGAGCAGTCAGGTAGCTCGCCGGGCTCATAACCCGGAGGTCGTGGGTTCGAATCCCACCCCCGGAGCTGAGGCGGCTGGGTAGCTCAGTTGGTAGAGCACCGGACTGAAAATCCGGGTGTCGGCAGTTCAAGTCTGCCCCCAGCCATTATGGTTAGGCCCGTAGCTCAATTGGCAGAGCACCGGTCTCCAAAACCGGGGGTTGCAGGTTCAAGTCCTGCCGGGCCTGTCCGCTCGCGTAGCTCAGTGGTAGAGCGCTTCCT
>JBDHGH010000134.1:0-9821 GCA_039589995.1 Gemmatimonadota bacterium
TCAGCTCGATCATCCACATGGTGCTTCCCTACCACAAGAGCGACTTCAAGAAACTTCCGTCCGAAGACGGGGTCATGGACGCGCTTCGCCCCTTCAACATTCCGCCGGGCGAATACGTCGTTCCGTGCCCTGGAAGCTCGCAGGAGATGAAGGATCCGGCCTTCATCGAGAAGATAGAGAAGGGCCCGGCCGCGTTCATGACGGTTCTTGAAAACAAAGCACCCAGCATGACGACGAGCTTGATCCAGTGGTTTGTGTATTGCGCGCTCGTCGGGTTCTTCGCGGCCTACGTCTCGGGCCGTGCACTGGGACCCGGCGCTGACTACCTGGCCGTCTTCCGATTCGTGGGTGCTACGGCGTTCATCGGATATGCCGTGGGGCTGTGGCAGAACTCGATATGGTACAAGCGCGCCTGGAGTACGACACTCAAGTCGACGTTCGACGGTTTTCTGTACGCGTGCTTTACGGCGGGTGTCTTCGGCTGGCTGTGGCCGAGCTAGAGTGATACGGGCGCTAGCTCTGTCGGCTCTGCTCTGCACGGTCGGCCTAAGCGCTTGCACGAATGCGCCCCCAGCATCGGCGGAGGGTTACCTCGCGGGCCCTGGGGGCGCCAGTCTGTACTACCGCATATTGGGAAGCGCACGGGACACGATCGTCGTGGTCCACGGCGGCCCTGGCGCCGGCATGGGCACGATACTCCCACACATCGAGGCGTTGGGCGCACAGACGACCGTCATCCTTTACGACCAACGAGGCGGGGGCAGGTCTGAACTTCCTGCCGACACGACGCTCCTCGATGCCCAGTTCTTTGTAGAAGACCTCGAAGCCGTGAGACGTTTCTTCGGCCTCGAGCGGATGACCCTGCTTGCCCATTCGTTTGGGGCCGTTCTCGCGGCTCGTTACGCCCAAGAACATCCCGACAGGGTCGTTCGAATGATCTTCCTCGGCGCGACCGGGCCCCAACGAGCCCAGGCCGCTGCCACCGCTCAGGCCGCCTATGCTTCTGCAGATACTTCCACATTGAGAGAACTGATGGGAGTCATGAGTCAGCTTTTGACGGGAACGGCAGTCGATCCATTGGAGACGTGCCGACAGTACGAGGAGCTATCTTTGTCGCTCGCATCCGGTTCGCCGAACGAATGGAAGGGAACCTCGTGTGATGCATCGGCCGAGGCTATCGCCTACTACTTCCGCTATACCGCTCAGCTAACGCCAGCCAGTTTCGGCGATTGGGATTTCACACTCGGTCTCGAAGACGTGGCCGCACCTCTGCTGGTGATCCACGGCGACGCCGACTCGACGCGAACAGAAGGTCAGCACACGTGGGCATCCTCCATGCCCAATGGCCGAATTCTGTTGATTCCCGGAGCCGGCAAGGGAGCGATAGCCGAGCGTCCGGACCTCGTGCTGGAAGCGATCGGGGAATTCGTCGCAGGGTCGTGGCCTCGGCTCTCGGAGCCCGTCTACTAGCCACAGGTTCGTCGCATCGAGGTCCACTTCATCCGACCTCATGCCCCGTCTACCGATAGTGTCTCGACAACGAAGCGAACTTGGAACATCGTGAGCGGGAATACGTATGTAGAGGAAACATGGAGGTGGGCGAAGCATGAATTCCGATTGTGAACGCCGCGGGCCGCGGTTCCGCCGGCGCGTGGCCGCTCTGCTTGTGTTTGCTTTGGCAAGCCTGTCGTGCGATGACGCGACGGGGCCCGAGGGCGATGGCGAGTTGGGCGAGTGGCTGCGCTCGAACGGTGTGGCGCGGACCTACGAACTCCGCATCCCCGACTCATATGTACAGGGGCAGCCGACGCCCGTGCTGCTGGCGTTTCACGGTAACCCTGGCACGGGCGAAGGGTTCGAGTCGTACACGGGTCTGACACCGTATGCCATGGATGCCGGCTTCATCACGGTCTACCCCGACGGCACCGAGGGAACCTGGGGCATCGAGGCCGTGCTCCTGGTTCACGATCTCATTTTGCATCTGGCCGACAGCCTGTCCGTCGATAAGAACCGCGTCTACGTCACCGGCTTCTCTGCCGGTGGGAGTATCACCCAGTTGATCGCCTGCGCGCTCCCCGACGAGGTAGCGGCGGCGGCGGTGGTCGGGGCCACAATCGAGAAAGAAATATCCGACGCCTGCCTATCGAACCGCCTCATTCCGATCATGTTGATCCATGGTACCGATGATCCGGTGTTTCCTTGGGATGGTGCAGTCTTCGGCAACATCGTACGCTTCTCGGTCGACGCCACACTCAATCGGTGGAAGGTCCTGAACCAGTGTCAGGGGGATCCCGTCGTGGATACCCTGCCCGACCTGGTCGACGATGGAACCCGCGTGTGGCGCGAGTCGTGGACCGATTGCGGAGGCAACGCCGAGATGCTGTTCTACGGAGTGGAGAACGGCAGGCACACGTGGCCCAGCGGAACGAGCTCCTTCCCTCCCGGCTATATGACACGCGAGATTTCAGGTCAAGAGATCGTCGACTTCCTAGGCCGGCACGCGCTCGGCGGTTAGACCCCACTCAGGAGAGAGTCGCTATGTCAGCGTACGTGATTGTGGACATCGAGATAACCGATCCCGCCCGCTACGAGGAATACAAGGCGCTGGCAGCCCCGACCGTCGTCGCGTACGATGGCCGTTATGTCGTCCGCGGTGGCGAAGCGAAGACGATGGAAGGGACATGGGAGCCAGGTCGTGTTGTGGTTCTCGAATTCCCGAGCATCGAACGCGCGAAGGAGTGGTGGGCCTCAGACGCGTACCAGCCGGCAAAAGCGCTTCGCCACGCGTCAGCCAACACCGAGATGATCCTGGTCCCCGGCGTCTAGGCTCTCCAAGCCCCGTCACACCCGCACACCGAGCCGGCGTTGGGAACTCACCGGCGCTCGCCCAGGTTTGATCAGCAGTTAACCCGGCATGGCCCTGCCGCCGCGATTTTCCCAACGGCCAAATGGCGGGCCACAACTGCTACCGAGACACACACATGACCCTTAACGGGAAGCAACTAGATTGGTGCGAGTCGAGCGTTTGGGATTTCTCCGACTTGAAGGCGCTGTTTCTGAATTGCACGCTGAAGAAGACTCCAGAGTTGTCGCACACTCAAGGCCTGATCGACATCTCCAGGGCCATTATGGAAAAGAACGCGGTGTCTGTCGAGGTTCTTCGTCCCGTGGACTACGACATCGCCTACGGTGTGTATCCGGACATGACCCGGCAGGGTTGTGCGGTCGATGACTGGCCGGAGATCTACGAGAAGGTCAGGGCGGCGCACATCCTGGTCATCACATCTCCGATTTGGTTAGGCGAGAAGTCATCGGTGTGCACGAAAGTCATCGAGAGGCTGTACTCGTCCTCCGGGGACCTCAATGAAGACGGCCAGTATTCTTACTACGGACGCGTGGGCGGTTGCTTGATAACCGGCAACGAGGATGGGGCGAAGCATTGCTCAATGAACATCCTGTATTCGCTTCAGCATCTCGGCTATACCATCCCACCTCAAGCGGACGCCGCGTGGCTCGGCGAAGCGGGACCTGGCCCATCCTACCTCGATACGGATTCCGGTGGCCCGCAAAACGACTTCACGAATCGAAATACGACGTTCATGACCTGGAACCTAATGCACCTGGCGCGGATGCTCACCGACGCCGGCGGGATACCGGCACACGGCAACCAGCGATCGCTGTGGGAGGCCGGGTGTCGCTTCGATCACCCCAACCCGGAGTACAGATAAGTCGAAGAAGAGCGGCCGTCAGCGAGCCGCGGCGCCTCCGTTCTCCATCGGTAAATCGGGGTCCGCCGACCATTCAGCTATCGATCCGTCGTATACTCTCGCCTGTTTGTTGTCCAACACCTCGTAGGCAACAAACCAGGTGAGCGATGCGAGGTGGGCGGTGTTGCAAAACACGATCTGCTCGCCTTCCAGGGCGACCCCTGCCTTTACCCAGAATGACGCCGCAGTCTCAGCATCGACGAACTTGCCGCCATTCTCCACCGTCATCGCGCTGGCAGGGACGTTCACAGCACTCGCGATCGTGCCGGCGCGGGCCGCCGTTCGACTCACACTTCCCCCCGCGTAGTAGCTGGGAGATCGAGCGTCGATCAACTGCGTACCATTCTCCACCGCAGCGACCACATCCTTCCGGCTCGCCAAAAGCTGCGGTTGATATTCAGCGGAATAGGAAACCGGCTCGAGCTCGAGCGGCTCGGTCGTGACCGAGTACTCCGCCGCTTTCCACGCCTCGAAACCACCGTCGAGAATCGAGATCCTCTCGTGCCCAAGCAGTTTGAATTGCCAATACACCCGGGTGGCCGATGCAAGATCACCCGCAGAGGTCCCGGCGGGCACCACGATCACGTAGTCCCCGCTCGAGATCCCCAACCCGCCAATGAGCTGTTCAGTTTCCGAGACAAGCGGAGCCATCCCCGGCACGCTATCACGAGTCACTCTCCAGCGGTCCTGCCCGTAGCCTGAGTGGATAGCGCCCGGTATGTGCCCCGTCTCATACGTCTCCCGGCCGTCCGCCGCGCCAGCGCTGCTTCGTATGTCCAGGACGATGACATCCTCAAGTTGGGTGTTGAGCCAGTCCGCATCGACCAGCGGCTGTACGTCCACATCTGTCTTGGGGCTCGCGCAAGCCACGAGGAGCGCCGTCACGCAAGCAACGATCAATCGCATTCCCGTTCCACGTTTTCTCATCGCGTCACTACTGCACTCAGTTAGTCGTGCTCAGCCGGATGCCTCGGGCCCGCCCTTCGGAAGCAGCCAGTTGAGTAGCGCCATACCGATCATCGCCGCAACGGCGGAAGCGCCGAGCACACCGACCTTCGCGGCATCCAACACATCTCCCTGGAGCGCCAGGCCGGAGATGAAGAGCGCCATGGTGAAGCCGATTCCGGCCAGGAAACCTCCGCCGGTGACGATGCCCCACGTAACCCCCTTCGGCAAGGCCGCCAATCCGATCTGCACGGCCAAGAAGCTAAACAAGACAATACCTAAAGGCTTTCCGATGACGAGGCCAGCCGCTACGGCTTGCGCCACCGGGTCGGCGAAGTCCGACAACTGGACGGGAACGCCGGCGTTGGCCAGGGCGAACAGAGGCATGATCAAGAAACTGACCCACGGATGAAGTGCGCTTTCCAGGTACTCCACCGGCGATACGGTCTCCCGCGCAAGTTTCCGAATGTTCGCAACTTTCATCGCGCGGTGTGTTGCCAGGTCCCAACCCTCACCGCGGAACAGATCGTAGGCGCTCTCTAAGAGAGCCGGCCTTATGTACTCTCGGGTCGGCGTCAGAAGTCCGAGGATCACACCTGCGATGGTTGCGTGAACACCGGACTCGTGGAACCCGAGCCACACGAGACTGCCCACGATCACGTACACCAAGAAACTGCGAGCACCCAGGCGCCCCACCACGAGAATAGCGGCGATACCGACAAAGGCCAGAATCAATGCGGTCATGTTCAACGACTCGGTGTAACCGATGGCGATGACAAGGATCGCACCGATATCGTCCGCGATGGCCAGAGACAGAAGCATCACCCGAAGTCCGAGAGGCACGCGACGCCCCATTATAGCCATGCAGCCAACCACGAATGCGATGTCGGTGGCCATGGGGATGCCCCACCCTCGCGCACCGGGCTCGCCCCACTGAAGCAGCAAGTATAGGCCCGCGGGCGCCACCATTCCGCCCAGAGCGGCAAACACGGGAAGCGCCGCCCGCCGTGGATCCCGCAACTCGCCGATAACAAGCTCTCGCTTGACCTCGAGGCCGATTACGAAGAAGAAGATCGCCATCAACCCATCGTTGATCCAATGCTTCAAGGAGTGATGCATGTCGAAAGAACCGATGGAGAAACCGACCTCGGTATTCCAGAACCCCAGGAAGCTTCCAGACAACGGAGAATTAGCGAGGATGAGCGCGACGACGGTCGCTGCCAGCAGAACGAGCCCGCTAGCCGCCTCGACGTGCATGAATCGCTCGAGAGGCGCGGTCAGTTTATGTATCGGCTCCAGTGGAAGGTCGAGATCTTTCCTTTGGTCAACCATCCTATCTCCTTCAAGTGTGATCAGTAATTAGTAACCAGTGATTCCGTAGACCTTCGCGATTCGTGACGCGAGCACCCCGCGGCGAGGAATCCGCCGGTCCGAGGTGCCACTGGTTTACTGATTAGCGATTACTGATTACAGATAGCCTAGCGCCACAAGTCGCTTAGACGTGAATCGCCCGGCCTGCCACTGCCAACGCAGCCTCCTTAATCGCCTCCCCCATCCCGGGATGATGATGGACCGTGCGGGCGATGTCCTCGGCCGTGGCGCCGAATTCCATGGCGACCACCGCTTCTTGTACTAAGTCACCTGCCAGCGGTCCCAGGATGTGGACGCCCAGGACCCGGTCGGTACGGGTATCCGCCAGTATCTTCACCAGGCCGTCGGTATCGCCCGTGGCACGACTGCGGCTGTTGGCTTGGAACGGAAACTTCCCGACCCGGTAATCCACTCCGGCTTGTTTTAGCTGCTCTTCGGTCTGGCCCACGCCAGCGATCTCTGGCCAGGTATAGACCACGCCCGGAACCAGGTTGTAGTCGACGTGACCGCTCTGGCCCGCCAGCATCTCAACGCAGACAACCCCATCCTCTTCCGCTTTGTGAGCCAGCATGGGTCCGGCAACGCAATCGCCAATCGCGTACACACCCGGGACCGACGTCTGAAACCGTTCGTCCACACGGATGAACCCGCCCGGGTCCAACTCGACGCCTAGTTCTCTCAAGCCCAGGCCATCCGTGTACGGCTCTCGGCCTATGCAGACAAGAACGACGTTGGCCTTGACCTCGGAGCCCGCTCCGTCCTTCGTGGACTCGTATTCGACGCTGACGCCGGACTTCGTCTTCTTGGTACCCGTGACCTTCGACTCGAGCTTGAACTCCAATCCCTGTTTCGTCAGGACCCGCTGAGCTTGCTTGCCGATCTCGCGGTCCATGCCAGGCAGGATGTGGTCGAGGAACTCGAGGACCGTGACCTTCGCGCCCAGGCGAGACCAAACCGAACCGAGCTCGAGTCCGATTACCCCCGCACCGATAACGACCATCTTTTTCGGAACCTTCGAAAGCGCCAGAGCACCCGTCGAGGTGACGATGCGCTCCTCATCGATCTCAATGCCCGGGAGCGACATCGGCCGCGAGCCGGTGGCGATGATGATGCTGCTAGCCTTGAGAGCCTCGCTGCCGCCATCCATCAGCTCCACAAAGACCTCGCCGGTACTCGGGATGCTCCCGACACCGCGGACGTAGTCGACCTTGTTCTTCTTGAAGAGGAACTCGACACCCTTGGTCAGGTCGCGCACGACCTTGTCTTTCCGCGCCATCATCTTGGCTAGGTCGAGCTCTAACTCGCCAACCTCGACGCCGTTCTCAGACAGTGAGTGTCGGGCCTCGGCATAAAGCTCGGACGAGTGTAGTAGTGCCTTCGAGGGAATGCAGCCGATGTTCAGACAGGTGCCACCCAGGTCGCCGCGTTTTTCGACGCAGGCAACAGTCATCCCTAATTGTGCGGCCCGAATCGCAGCGACGTAGCCTCCAGGGCCGCCGCCTATGATCACTACATCGTATGTCTTTTCTGTCATCAGAGTCCCTAACCGTCACACATCGAGCATCAGTCGATCCGGGTCTTCGATGAGTTCCTTGACCCGAACCAAAAACGTAACCGACTCGCGACCGTCGATGATTCGATGATCGTAGGACATCGCCAAGTACATCATCGGTCGTACCTGAACCTGGCCATCGATCACGACCGCCCTTTCCTGGATCTTGTGAAGCCCGAGTATCGCCGACTGTGGCGGATTGAGTATCGGGGTCGACAGCATCGACCCGAAGACACCGCCGTTGGTGATGCTATAGGTGCCGCCTTCCATCTCTTCCAGGGCCAGGCTCCCGTCGCGTGCTCGCGTGGCGAGGTCGGCGATGTCCTTCTCGATCCGAGCGAACGACTTCTTGTCGCAATCGCGGACCACCGGGACTTTGAGGCCTGCCTCGGTACTCACCGCCATGCCGATGTCGTAGTAATGATGGTAGACGAAATGGTCGCCATCGATTGAAGCGTTGACCTGCGGCATCTCCTGCAACGCGCCGACGACCGCTTTCACGAAAAACGACATGAACCCGAGCCGAACACCATGCTTCTCTTCGAACGCATCGCGGTAGCGCTTGCGGAGCGCGACCACTTCGCTCATGTCAACTTCGTTGAACGTGGTGAGTATCGCCGCCGTGTTCTGCGCCTCCTTGAGTCGCGTGGCGATCGTACGGCGCAGCCGGCTCATCTTCACACGCTCTTGGCGCCGCTCTCCTGTCGGAGACAAGGGCGGCGCCTTCGATCCGCCAGCTGCCGCAACCGCAGCCGGGGGCGCGCCGGCAAGAAAGTCGAGCACATTCTCTTTCGTAATTCGCCCGTCCTTACCGCCGGCGGTGATCTGCGCCGGGTCGAGCCCGTGATCCGCGATCAACTTTCGAACGGCCGGACCGGACTTCTCCACCGCTTCCTGGGAGGCCTGCTCGAAGAACGCCTGAAGGTCTCCAAGCGTCACCTGACCGCCCGGGCCGCTGCGCGGCACGTTCCCGGGGTCCAGCCCGGGCGTGCCCGTTGTTTCGGCCTGCGGGGCTGTACCAGAGGCTTGCGATGCCGCCGCAGGCGTTTCCTGGACGGCTGGCTCCTGGGCAGCTTCCGGCACGCCTGGGGCCTCGGGGGCCGCCTCGGGGGCCGTCGCGGGAGCGGCTGCGCCTGCCTCGATGCGTCCAAGCAGCGCCCCTATCTCCACGTCCTCGCCCTCCGCCACCAGGACCTCGCTGAGCACACCTGCCGCCGGCGCGGGAATCTCGAGCGTCGCCTTGTCGGTCTCGAGCTCGAGGAGCGTCTCGTCAGCCGCTACGGGGTCGCCGGGCTTCTTGAGCCAGATCGATACAGTGCCTTCTGTTACTGACTCGCCGAGATTGGGGACTGTGATGTCTATTGCCATCTTGCTCTCATCTTTCACGGGCTCGTGTGATCACTGATTACTTTTTGCCACCTGCAATCATCAGTGCATCACCCACCAACTTGGCTTGCTCCTCTTCATACCGCCGATAAAGGCCCGGAGCGGGTGATGCCATCGCGTCGCGTCCGACGTAGCGGGGTTCCGGGTTGGTGAAGCCGGATTCTTCCGCTACCGCCTCGATGCGCTCCCTCACAAATGCCCAGGCTCCCATGTTCCGTGGTTCTTCCTGGCACCAGACCAGTCGACAGTCCTTGCTGAGTGGTGCCAGGGCGTCGGCAAGTTCATTGGTGGGGAACGGGTAGAGCTGTTCCAGGCGGACGAGCTGCACGTTAGATGTGGCGCGTTTGTCGCGCTCTTCCGCCAGGTCGTAGAAGACCTTGCCACTACACATCACGACTTGCTCGGACTTGGCTGGGTCGCCCGACGCGCCGGGCAGAATGGATTGGAACCCGCTGTCGGGGCCGAACTCTCCGATACTCGAGACCGTGCGCTTGCTGCGCAGCAGCGACTTCGGTGTCATGACGATGAGCGGCTTGCGGTACGAGCGGTGTAGTTGTCTGCGAAGCGCGTGATAGTAGTTCGCGGGTGTCGTGCAGTTCACGACCTGGATATTGTCTTCGGCACAGATCTGAAGGAATCGTTCCAGCCGCGCTGACGAATGCTCCGGCCCCTGACCCTCGTATCCGTGAGGGAGGAGCATGACCAGGCCGCACATACGAAGCCACTTCGATTCGCCGGCAGCGATGAATTGGTCGATGATCACCTGGGCGCCGTTGGCAAAGTCGCCGAACTGCGCTTCC